>DATFZT010000142.1:0-30165 GCA_035314185.1 Terriglobales bacterium | reverse complement strand
GGCATCCCAAACACAACGCAACTCGCTTCATCCTGCGCGATCGTTTCGGCGCCAGCTTCCTTCATTTCACAGAGGCCTTGGGCGCCGTCGTCGCCCATGCCGGTCATGATCACACCTACCGCCCTTTGTCCAACGGAGATGGCCACCGAACGGAAAAGCACATCAACGCTCGGACGATGCCGTGAGACCAGCGGCCCATCGATGACTTGGACCACAAGTTCCTCTCCACTGCGATTAACCAGCATATGCCGGTTGCCCGGGGCAATCAGTGCCCGACCGGTTTGCAACCGGTCGCCATCCCGCGCCTCCTCGACTTCTACCACACATTCCCGGTTCAGGCGTTCTGCGAAGGCCCGCGTAAACACTTCGGGCATATGCTGCACAATCACCACCGGCGGGCAGTCGGGGGGCAGGGCGGTGAGAAACACGCGCAGGGCCTCGGTTCCACCGGTTGAGGCGCCCACCGCAATGACTCCGCTCGGCGCTTCCGCACCGCGGGACTTGCCTTTCCGCGGCAGTACAACATCGGCCGTCAGTCGAGGCACTGCAGCGATCGGCCGGGGCCTAACCTGCGCCTGAGACGCACTCCAGACCGCATCCAGCAGGGTCACCGCCGATTCGTGCAGGAAGTCACGCACGCCAACCTTGGGCTTGGTGATCACCTCGACCGCGCCTTCTTCAAGCGCGCGCAGTGCAAGTTCAGTCCCGCGAGCCGCCAGACCGGAGCACACCACCACCGGCGTGGGCATTTCCGCCATGATTTTTCGGATGAAAGTCAGGCCGTCCATCCGCGGCATTTCCAGGTCGGTGATGACCACATCGGGAGGGTCCTTCTGCATCTTTGCCCATGCAATCAGCGGGTCGGCCGCGGTCCTGACGTTAATCCTGCGGTTGATGCCCAGGATGGCCTGCATCACCTGGCGGACCATCGCCGAGTCATCTACCACCATCACGTTAAGCTCATCTTCAGGCATCGTGGCACGCTCGCTTCGCCCGGGGCTCGTCACAGGCCCTCTTTGTCTCCGGTCTTGGTATTACTTGTCTTTGTATAGATGGTCGGCTCAAGGCTCCGCAGCTGGGGACACATGCTGCTCAAGTTCTCCGCGTGGCCCACGAACAAGAGACCGTTGGCGGTGAGATGACGGACCAGGTTCTCGACCACCCTGCGCTTTGAAGCCAGGTCAAAATAGATCAGGACGTTACGGCAAAAAATGGCGTCGAATGGACCTTCACTAAGATCAGAGTCCTGATTCAGATTCACCCTGCGGAAGTCGACCATGCGCTGGATTTCAACTTTCACTTTCATCTCGCCTTGTCGCTCGGCCACTCCCCGCAGCACAAAACCGTGCAGCAAGTCCCTGGGGATCTCCGCCGACTTTGCGATGGAATAAATTCCCTTGGTTGCCTTTTCCAGCACGCGGTTCGAGATGTCAGTAGCCAGAAGCCGCACGTCCCAGCCCGCTTCCGCCGGAAGATGCCTGGCCAGCGACATGGCCACCGAGTACGGCTCTTCCCCCGAAGAACATCCGGCGCTCCAGATCCGCACTCTCTTGCCGTTGGGACGCACCCCGTTTTCGGCGTCCGCCCGCCACCGCGGAAACACTCTCTGCACCATGAACTCGAAATGCCTGGGCTCGCGGAAGAAACGGGTTTCGTTGGTGGTGATGGCATCGATCATCCGGGCGCGTTCCTCGTCCTGGTCCACTCCGGAAACGCGCTCGTAGTAATCTTTGAGTGAAGAGATCCCTAGCGTCCGCAGCCGTCGAAAGAGCCGTCCGCACAGCAAGGCAGTTTTCGAACTCCCCAGCCAGATGCCGGTTTCGGCGTAGATGAGTTTCTGGAATTTTTGGAACAACGCGGGACTAACCGAGAGCTGCGATGGCGTCCCCAGGCATGGGTCCGAGTCAACGTCAACATCGACGCCAAGGCCGGCGTCAATATTGCGGGATTTGCCTGCGTCCTTGCCGGCAGCGGTTCCAGCGGACACAGCTACGCTCCAGCCTCGAAGTGGGCCTCTTTGGCCGGTCGATCATTCGCCGCGTCTTCGGCAACCGACTCGGTCACGGCAAGAAATTCGTCGGCCGAAAGCACTTTGTCGATGTCAAGAATCAGGCAAAACTTCTTGCCCAGCGCGCCCATGCCGAGCAGGTATTCGGTCTTCACTCGAGTGCCGAAAGGCGGGGTTGCTTCGATGTCGTCCGCGGAGAGGTCAATGACCTGGCTCACGGAGTCAGCCAAGACGCCCATGGTCAGATTCTCGCCCTGGAACATCACTTCGGTGATGATGATGCAGGAGAACTTGGAAATCTCACTGGCCGGCAACCCGAACTTCACCGCCAGGTCGACCACCGGAACGACCCTGCCGCGCAAGTTCGTCACCCCGCGGATCCAGATCGGAGTGTTGGGCACCATGGTGACGGCCTCGTACTCAACGATCTCACTCACTTTCACAATGCTGATCGCATATTCCTCGCTCGCAGTAAAGAAGGTGAGGTATTGCACCGTGCTCAAAGGGAGTTGGTTCTTCCCCTTGTTAGAGGCTTGGTCAGACACTTTCGACGCTCCCATATTTGAACTCATTCGAGTCTCGCTCCTCGCAATTCGGCTGAACAGCGCCCACTTTAGAACGGAGAGAAGTTAGCTTCCTCCGCTACCTTGCCAGTGACCGGCTGCGCGTGGGTAAGCTGCGCGTATTCGTTACTTAGCGCTCGCCGCCGCGGAGACGCCGCCGGTTGTTTGCCGTTACCATTGCCATTGCTCTTGGTGGCCTGTTCTCCTGCCACGCGGAAGAAAGTCATCAACTGCTGCAGTTGCTCGGACTGTGCCGCCAATTCTTCCGCGGTACTCGAAAGCTCTTCCGCGGACGACGCGTTGCGCTGCGTGACCGTGTCCACTTGCGCCATCGCTTTGTTGATCTGCGTCACTCCACCGGACTGTTCGGTCGATGCGGCAGCAACATCCTGCACCAGTTCGGCGGTCTTCTTGATGGACGGCACAAGGTCCGACAGCAAGAGGCCAGATCGTTCGGCCACGCTGACGCTCTTCCCGGCCAACCCGCCGATTTCCTGCGCCGCCAACTGGCTGCGCTCGGCCAGCTTTCGCACTTCGACTGCGACCACCGCAAAGCCCCGGCCCTGATCTCCGGCGCGCGCCGCTTCGATGGCGGCGTTGAGCGCAAGCAGATTGGTCTGGTAGGCGATCTCTTCGATCACCCCGATCTTCGCGGCAATTTGCTTCATGGCTCCGACCGTCTCTTTGACGGCGTCGCCGCTTTCTTCTGCCGCTGAGGCGCCCTTGGCAGCCGCCTGCTCCACTTGCCGGCTGTTGTCGGCGTTCTGGGTAATGGACGCATTCATCTGTTCCAGGCTGGAGCTCATCTCCTCCACCGAAGCGGCTTGTTCACTTGTTCCCTGCGACAGACTCTGCGAGGAGGCTGAGACTTGCTGCGCCGCGGAAGCGACCGCCGCCGACCCTTCGCGGACGTCCCTGATAATGCCCGACAGCCGGTTGCTCATTTCCTGCATGGCCTGCTGCAGTTGGCCGGTCTCGGAACGGTTGGTGACCACGATGTCCTGGGTCAAATCGCCGGCGGCGATACGCTCCGCGTGCGCGACGGATTGCTGGATAGGGACAGTGATGCTCTTGGTAACGCTAAAGGCCGCGAACGTGGTCAGCACCAGAGTGAAGACCAGGATCACCAATCCAATCGCTCGCCCCACCGCGTAAGCGTCCTGGCTCTGCTTCATGCTCTGCGCCATGGCAGCGGTCTGAAGGTCGATAAACTTCTGCCACGAAGCGCGGTACTTGTCGAGCGCGGGAATCACCTCGGAGCTCAGCGTCGCCATCGCGAGGTCGCGTTTCTTATCAGCCAACATCGCCTTCGCTTTGTTCCGAGCCGAAATATAGGCCTGCCGGTTCTGGGTGACGGTCTCAAACTGTTCCCGCTCCTGCGAATTGCTGAGACTCTTTTCGATCTCCGCGACCTGTGCGCTGATTTCGTGACTGATCGCCTCGTTTTCCTGGTTCAGCTTCTTCTCTTCATCGAGGTTGGGGGTCTCGAACAATTGCAGAGTGATACGCGCGTTGGTGATTGAGTTTTCGATGGTCTGGTGTGTCAACTCCACCGTCTTGTAACGGGTCTGCAGCGTGGACGACATGTTGGAGTTCAGACGTCCGAGCCAGCTCAGTCCGAATCCACCAACGCCAATCACGCACAGCAGAATTGCCCCGAAGACAACTCCCAGCCGCGTGCCTATTTTCCGATCTTGCCAAGTTTTCATTGTCCTTCACCTTTCGATAATGACTGCCTTGTAACGACTCGCTATAGCGACTGCTTTGTGTATCTAAGCTTGTGCCTGCAACGACGACTGCATCACTTCGCGCAGCAGGCTGGGAACGTCGACGATCAAGCCCACCCGTCCGTCTCCCAGAACCGTGGAACCGGCGATCCCCGAGACTCCCCGAAACGCCCTGCCCAGCGGCTTCACTACCGTCTGCATCCCGCCCAGCAATTCGTCCACTGCGATTCCGGCATGGAACTCATTGATCTTGACGACCACGATGTTCTCTTTCTTCGGAGTCGCACCCGGCACGCCAAACACGCGCCGCAATCGGATGTAGGGAAGCGCGCTTCCACGCAGACTCAGGATCCCGCTGGCATCCGCGTTGCTTTGTTCCGCGGGCAATTCCGTGCACTCGGTCACATGTTCCAGAGGGACGATAAAGGTTTCATTCCCCACCCTCACCGAGAATCCCTCGATGATGGCCAGGGTCAACGGCAGGCGGATGGTAATCGTTGTGCCTTTGCCGGCTGTACTCGCTATCTCCACGGTCCCGCGCAAAGTATCGATGTTGCGCCGGACTACATCCAAGCCGACCCCGCGGCCGGAGAGATCGGTGACCGATTCCGCGGTTGAGAATCCCGCCTGGAACGCCAGGTCGTAAATGTCACGGTCGCGAATTTCGTCTTCGCCGGACACGAGTCCAGCCCGTTTCGCTTTGTCGAGGATCCGTGCGCGGTCGAACCCAGCTCCATCGTCTTGCAGCTTCACCACGATGTTTCCGCCGCTATGGGCGGCCGATAGCCGGATCAGTCCGCAAGCGTTCTTGCCCTGGCTTTGACGCAAGGCCGGCTTCTCCAGACCGTGATCGACCGCGTTACGCACCAGGTGCAGCAACGGATCCTTCAACTGTTCGAGCACGGTCGTGTCCACCTCGACGTCCGCTCCCACCACTTCCAGGCGGGCTAATTTCCCATGGCTCTTGGCCAGGTCCCTCACCGAACGGACAAACTGGCGAAACAGGGGGCCAATCGGCACCATGCGGATACTCATCACTTCACTCTGCAGGTCCATGTACAGGCGCTCTGCCTCGCGATGCATCTCCAGGATGGCGCGTCCTTGCTCGGTGCCGAGCTTCTCAATCATCTGGCGCAGCCGGCCTTGCGCAATCACAATTTCTCCGGTCAGATTCAACATGTGGTCCAGCTTGTCGACATCCGCGCGCAGCGTGCGATGACCGGCGCCCGGGAGCGTGTCAACCTTCGCAGCTGCACTGGATTCTCCCGCCGGCCCGCTGGCCGTGGCGTCCTTTTTCCCCCGCTTTTCCACCTCGCGCGCGATCTTCTTTATGAGGTTCTGTTGTCCTGTGGTTAGCTCGTGCGACCCAGTCGCGGCGCTTGAGACCAGGGCGCGAAGTTCATCCACTGCCTTCAGCAGCAGTGAGATCAAGTCTGCGGTGGGCTGCGCCTGCTGCTCGCGAAAGACGTCCAACAGGTCCTCAACCACGTGGGCAAACCCTGCCAGTTCCTTGAGTTCCAACGAGGTTGCGTTTCCCTTGAGGGTGTGTGCGACGCGGAAAATCTGGTGCAGCAGTTCCGGATCCGATGGACTCGATTCCATCTGCACCAACGCCTGCTCCATCAAGTCCAAGCCCTCTTCCGACTCGGCGAGGAACGACGCCAGGACTGCTTCCCGGTCAAAATCCGCTAACTCCACTGTTCCTCCTCTCGTGTGTCGCGCCTATGCCAGCGACGCGCTTTCTCACTACGCGCTTCTCGTCACACGCGTTCCTTACTACACCTGGTCAAAATTTCTGATCATGGTTACGCCATCAGAGATCTGAAAAACCAACCTGCGGCCACGCTTCCCGGAAATGTCTCTTTCCACCACTGGAATTCCCGCCGAGTGCAGAAAACTTTCCGCGAGTTCTACATTCCTTGATCCCACCGACCGCGTTGGGTCGGCCCCGAAAGCGCTGGACCCACCAAAGATCTTCGCCTGCAGATTCCGCACTTCGCATCCCAACGCCAGCACCTGTCTAAGGAGCTCAGAATTGGCGGCATTGCCGTAGCGCAACCGGTTCGCCCCTTCATTGACGCCCTCAGGCAGCAGATAGTGATTCATTCCTCCCGCTTTCTTGTGCCTGTCCCAGAGGCAGACCGCGGCGCATGACCCGAGTATGGTCGAAATGGTGATGGGATCGGAGGTTACGAACACCTGCCCCGGATAGAGAAAGTGCCGAGGTTCGTTGGAGTCCCCGTGCTCGAAGCGCTTCATGAACTCGGCGGGAAGGACTGCGGGATTAAATTTTGTGGAATTCTCTTTCATGCTCTCATTCCTGGTTCATCGGTAAGACGTTCATCGGTCAAATGTTCATCGGTCGCCGGCTTCGAATGGCCGTTCGCGCCAAACAAGGGCATAGCGGCTTCGTTGGAAAGAAGCTTGAACAGTTCCATGTCGGACCCATCGAAGCTGTGCTTTTGTGGCAGCAAACGCAGTATCGCGAGGATCGCGACCGTTTGATTTGCCATGCGGATCGGAACAAACGCCTGCACCTTGGCCATGGCGCCGGAGCGGTCGCGAGCCGCCAGTTCAACATGACACTCGCCGCCCATCACCCGTTCGCGACCAGCATCGCCCAAAGCCAGCAGCAGGTCGTACTTCTCGGTGTCGATTCCGAACGACCAAAAAACCTGCAAGGCAGCGGTTGTCTGGTCAACCCTGAGCAAGCCGATTTCCTCGGAGCCCAGAAAGTTGGCGACAATCTCGCGCAAGCCCTCGATAGCATCCTCTTGACCACGGCTCTCGGCCAGTCTCTTGCGTGCCGCAACCAAGCGCAGGTCGGTCGTCGCGTCGGCTCCGGAAAACTTCGTCCCGGATGCCGCGCTCTTGTTATCGTTCATAGAGGAGGTCCTTACTTGCGTTTATTCAACCAACAGGACAAAAATTCGAACCCTGTACTTCGCCGTCTACTCGCCCAGGTAACTCTGCAACAGGGCCACCAGCTCAGCGCCATCAACCGGCTTGGTGATGTAGTCATTGCATCCGCTCTGGAACCCCGCCTCCATGTATGACTCTTCGCTGCGCGTGGTGACCAGAACGATGGGAATCTCGCGCGTGCTCGCTTGCTGGCGCATCATCTTGCAGGCCTCAAATCCATTCATGCGCGGCATCACCACATCCATCAAAACCAGGTCAGGGTGCTCTTGTTGCGCCTTCTCGACCGCTTCCTGCCCGTCCGCCGCGGTCACGCACTGGTAGTTGGTACGCTTTTCCAGAATCTCGCGCTCCATCATCAAGGCTGTTTTGGAGTCGTCAACCACAAGGATTTTCTTGGCCATTGTTCTCCTCGAACCGTAGTGCCCGAAAGCGTGTGCAAACCGCAGTGGGAAGGACCAAATCGGGCCAAGTCCCACATCGGCTTCCATTAGAAATTTCTAACACGGGCGAAGATTACCTCGGTAATTACGTCGGTAATTGACGATCGCCGCCCGACTGCCGCGGATGCTGGGCTCTACGCAGGTTTTGCAAGAGAAATCGCGGAAGAAAAGCTCGCCCTGCACGTGCGTACTAACCCAGACTCGGTTTATGCTGGAGCGGTCGGGCTGCGCTTGTGCTTGGATTGTGCGCTCGCCCCACGCGCTTCGAGTGATGCGCATCTAGAGTGATGCGCACCTAAAGTGATGCGAACCCAAGGAGGATCGTTATGTCAGAAGCGACTCATGGCTCCCCACGCTGTCCCCGGTGCGGTCACGTGGGCGCCACGCCGGACAAGTTCTGCGCCGAGTGCGGACGTTTTCTCCGCGACGCTTCGATCGACCAGCGCCTTCTCCTCGCCCTGGCGCATGAACGCGAGGGACGGCTGCGGGAGGCACGGCAGGAGCTTCAGCACTTGCTCGACGCCGAGCCCGATCACGTCCTCGGTAACCACCAGCTCGGTGTCCTTCTGTTCCACGAAGGTCTGCTGGACCTGGCCGTCGAACACTATCGCCGGGCGGTGGCCGCCTCGGCGACATTTATATTGGCTCACTACGACCTCGGAGTCGCCTACTATCACCGCGGCAACATGCCGGAGGCGGCCGCCGCCTTCCGCCGCTGTCTCGACATCAATCCCAACTACAACGCTGCTCACTACCGCCTTGCCCTGGCGCTGTTTCACCAGGGACAGTTGGCAGAGGCCCGTGAGCACTTCGAACTTTCGGCGACCCTCACTCCCGACTACGTAATGGCCCACTATCACCTGGGCGTGATTCACGAGCGCGAAGGCGCGACCGAAATCGCTCGCCGGGAATTCGAACGGAGCCTGGACGAAGGGGTTCACGAACTCAGCAGTCTGTTCCACCTGGCGGTGATCCGTCGCGTGCAGGGTGACGATGCCGGAGCAGAAGAGCTTTTGCGGCGAGCGGGTGAATTTGGCAAGTTGCATCCAACGGCGTCGGAAGCCCAAAGATAGAAGATAGAAGATAGAAGACAGCAGCTAAACGAGAGAATGCAGCATGGGAGCCTCGGCAGGGAACGCCCTCATCTTCGACTGGGCAAGCGCAGGTCCACGGACTCCTTCCTGGCCCGCGCACGTCATGCTCGACGATGAGACGCTGCGCGACGGTCTGCAGAGCCCCTCCGTTACCGATCCGCCAGCGGCGGCGAAAGTCGAGATTCTCCATCTCATGGAGAATCTTGGAATTGAATCCGCTGATGTCGGGCTTCCCGGAGCGGGCACACGCCAGCGCGAAGCTGTACTCGCACTCTGCCGCGAGGTCTCAAGCCAGCGGATGCGCATACGCCCCAACTGCGCCGCCCGTACCATGATGGTGGACATTCGCCCGATCGCAGAGGTCTCGCAACTAACGGGCGTGCCGATTGAAGCTCTTATATTTATCGGCAGCAGTCCTATCCGTCAGTACGCGGAAGAATGGACCCTCGAGCAAATCCTGCGCCACACCCGGGAAGCCATCCGCTTTGCCGTCAAGGAAGGCATCGACGTGACCTACGTGACGGAAGACACCGTGCGATCTTCGCCGGATCACCTGAGTCTCTTGTTTAAAGAAGCGATCGACTCTGGCGCCAAGCGGCTCTGTCTTTGCGACACTGTTGGCGCTGCGACGCCGGAGGCAGTCTGGAACCTGGTGTCATGGGTCAAGAAGCTTCTGGCTGAGACTGGGGCCGACAGCGGAATTGGCATTGGCATCGACTGGCACGGCCACCGCGATCGCGGTCTCGATGTGGCAAACACGCTGGCCGCCATTGAGGCAGGAGCAACACGCGTGCACGGCACCGCCCTCGGCATCGGCGAGCGCGTCGGAAACACACCGATGGAACAGTTGCTGGTGAATCTCAACCTGCTCGGCATGAGACATGACGACCTCAGTTCGCTGCAGAAGTATGTCGACTCAGTATCAGCCGCGACCTCGGTTCCAGTTCCAGCGAATACTCCAATGGTTGGACGCGATGCCTTCCGCACTGCCACCGGCGTCCATGCGGCGGCGATCGTCAAGGCTCAAAAGAAGGGCGATCGCTGGCTGACCGACTACGTCTATTCCGGCGTCCCGGCAAGCCTGATCGGACGCCATCAGGAAATTGAGATTGGGCCCATGTCGGGCAGTTCGAACGTGATCTTCTATCTGTCACAACGGGGAATCGTCGCCAGCCATGAACTCATACAGACCGTCCTGCTGGCTGCCAAGGAATCCAACCGCATTCTGCAGGAACCGGAAATCCTGGCAATCGTTCAGCGCTTTGAGAGCGCTGCGCTTTGATAGTCCCGGCGCTCTGAAAATCTGAACTCGTAGTTGCGTTCGACGACTAATATAAATCCATCATTTTCTGTTCATTAGAAGTAATAGAAAAACACTACTGCATTAGCTTTTTGTGTTTCGCATCACTCAGATTCGTTAGCTGAATCACAGCTTTCCAGTTACCGCACGGTTACTCTCGCCGCGGTGACCACCAACTCCCAGTGGAACGGCCAATTCTCGTTCTTCGATCTCGTAGCTAAAACCGCCGACGGCTCGCGCACCATCGTTCGTGTCGGAGACCTCGCGATCGGAGACGGCAGCTTTGTGGTAATGGCGGGGCCGTGCGCGGTTGAATCCGAGCAGCAGATCCTGAAGACCGCCGAGGCTGTTGCCGCTGCGGGAGCACGCGTGCTTCGCGGAGGCGCTTACAAGCCGCGCTCCTCCCCGTATTCCTTTCAAGGACTCGGAGTAGAAGGCCTCAAGCTTCTCAGCAAAGCCAGGAAAGAGACCGGCCTCGCCATCGTAACGGAAGTGATGAGCGAGAGTGATGTCGAAGTCATTGCCGAGTACGCCGACATCATGCAAGTCGGAACGCGCAGCATGGAAAATTATTCTCTGCTGGAAGCGCTCGGCCGGTGCGGCCGTCCTGTTCTGCTGAAGCGCGGGATGACGGCGCGCCTCGATGAGTTGATGCAGTCCGCGCAAATTATTGCCGCCAGCGGCAACCCGGAAATCATTCTCTGCGAGCGCGGCATCCGGACTTTTGAGACGGCCACGCGCAACACTTTCGATATCGCCGCCGTGCCCGTGTTGAAGGCCGTGTCGCGGCTTCCCGTGATTGTTGATCCCAGCCACGCCGCGGGCGTGCGCTCGCTGGTGCCGGTGCTGGCGCGTGCCGCGGCCGTCGTCGGCGCGGATGGGTTGCTGGTGGAAGTCCACCCCGAGCCGGAGAAGGCGCTGAGCGATGGCATGCAATCTCTTTCTTTTGACGAGTTCGAAGACATGATGTGCGATCTGCGGCGTTACGTTGTCATCTCGCCCGCCTTGGACGATATGCGGTCGCCGCAGCTGGTGGCAGGAGGTGTCAACTAAGTGCCTCCCCGCTTCCTCATTATTGTTACCGTTTCCGCGTTGGTTCTTTCGGCATCGCTGGCACAGCCGCAGAGCGCTCGCCCTCACAGCGCACCGTCAGTTCCGTTGCTGTACACGGTCGCGCGCGAATACAGCCCCATGGCGTGGATTCAAGGAGTGGAACGATTCCCGGATGGGGCCACGATCTTCATTAAGGATGGAAAGAGCCAGCGGCCGCTGGTTTCCGGTTTCTTCGCCACCGCGGATGCAAGCGTCTCGTTCGATGGAAAGAACGTGCTGTTTGCGGGAAAGCGGCGCGCGGACGACCACTGGCAAATCTGGGAGGTTTCCATCCCAGCCGCAAAGCCACGCCAGACCACGCAATGCGAGGACGATTGCGTCCGCCCGCTGTATGTTCCGGCTGACCGTTTTGTGTATGCGCATAAGATCGCGGGCCAATTTGTCCTGGAAATTGCCGCTCTCGGCAAAGACAACGGCAACGAGAAGCCGCTGCCGCTCACCTATGGGCCGGGAATTTTTCTTCCCGTCGACGTGCTGCACGATGGCCGCGTCTTGTTCGAGGCTGCGTATCCGCTGGACGAAAACACGTCGGCCGAGGTGTACACCGTCTACACCGACGGCAGCGGATTCGAGGCCTACCGCTGCGATCACGGACATTCGCGGTATTCGGGCAAGCAGCTTTCCTCCGGGGACATTGTGTTTGCACGCGAAGGAAAGTTGTTCCGGTTCCGCTCGCCTTTGGCACATGAGATTGCGGTAACGGCACCGGCAGGAACTTACGCTGGCGATGTCGTCGAGTCGCCAGACAGCGCGTGGCTGGTGAGCTGGCATGGCGCGGCACAAAAAAACTTTGAATTGCGGAAATGGAAGCCCGGCACAGTTGCCCTTCAGCCGGAAATTGTCAAATCCGGTATGAACGTCATCCAGCCTGTATTACTGGCGCAGCGCCCCGTGCCGAATCGTCATCCCTCCGGCCTGCACGAGTGGTCTTACGGGAATGTCCTCTGCCTGAATGCCTACACCTCGAAGTATCAATTTGCGGACGGTTCGATCGCTTCGGTCCGGTTGTACACGCGCGATGCGTCGGGCGCCACTCGACTGCTGGGGATGGCGCAAGTAGAAAAGGACGGTTCTTTCTATCTGCGCGTTCCTGGAGACCAGCCGCTCAGAATCGAACTGCTCGACAAGTCCGGAAACACCTTGAAGAGGGAAGCGGGATGGTTCTGGCTGCGGGCCGGTGAGCAGAGAATCTGCGTCGGCTGCCACGCCGGGCCGGAGACTGCGCCAGAAAACGCCGTCCCCGCAGTCCTGCTGCGCTCGATCATTGCGGCGGATATGACCGCGGGCAATCAACCTCAGTCCGCAGGAGGACACTAATGCTTCGCCTCGCGCTCGCACTGCTCCTGTCCGCAGCGGCACTGGCGCAAAGCGCGCAACCCGCCTTGCCGACAGGTCCAATTCGCTTCGAAGACGCGACCGGTTCTTCCGGCATCGATTTCACGCACAGCTTCGGCGCGCAGACGCTCGGGTCATTGCTTGAGGGCACCGGGGGCGGATGTGTGTGGTTCGACTACAACAATGATGGTCTGATGGATCTTTACGTGGTCAGCGGCAAGCCGCTCGATGGCGACATACATCCGTATCCGCTAAAGAAGGCGCCGGAAGTTGCTCCGCATAATCATCTTTACCGAAATAATGGCGACGGCACTTTCACGGACGCAACCGAACAGGCCGGTGTCGCCGCCAATATCTATGGAATGGCGGCCATCGCCGCCGACTACGACAACGACGGCTTCGTCGATCTGTTTGTAACCGGCTATGGCCGCGCCATCCTCTACCACAACAACGGCGACGGCACATTCACGGACGTCACCGCGAAGGCGGGCATCAACGTTGATGGATGGTCGATCAGTTCGGCGTGGCTGGATTACGATCGCGACGGCTGCGTCGACCTTTTCGTCGGCCGTTACGTGAAGTTCGATCCCAAGTATCGCGCCTTCTATCCTGCCGACAACTATCCCGGACCGCTCGATTACGGAGCCACCACCAACCGCCTTTATCACAACAATTGCAACGGCACGTTCACGGATGTGACCGATGCGTCGGGCATCGGCGCCTACAAGGGCCGCACCATGGGCGTCGCCGCCGCGGATTTTGACGGCGACGGCTGGCCTGACATTTATGTTTCCAACGACCGGACAGAAAATTTCCTGTTTCGCAACAAGCACGACGGCACCTTCGAAGAAGTTGCCGGCGATCTGGGCGTAGCTTACGGACAAAACGGAGAAATGACATCGTCCATGGGGCCGGTGGTTGCCGACGTCGATGGCGACGGGCTGCTTGACCTCTGGGTCACCGACTCGCGGTACGACCGCCTGATGCGCAACACCGGCAAGCGCGGATTCGAAGACATCAGCGCGCGATCTGGTATTTCGGCGGAGACCGGCCAGTATGTGAGTTGGGGCAGCGGGATTTATGACTTCGACAACGATGGCTGGCTCGACATTCTTGTTTTCCACGGCGGATTGATTCATCTGGTTCCGCAAGAGCACTCGCTCTACCGCGGTTTGGGAAATGGCAATTTCGCCGACGTTTCGCGCGGAGCTGGCGCCGTGCTCGATGTGAAAACGGTCGCCCGTGGCGCATGCTTTGCCGACTACGACAACGACGGCAAAGTGGATGCATATGTAGTCAATCTGGGTGCAAAGGGCACGTTGCTGCACAACGTTTCGCAGAACCAGAATCACTGGCTCACGGTTGCGCTCAAAGGAACCAAAACCAATCGCGATGGCATCGGGGCGCGCGTGGAAGTGCTTGCGGGCGGCCGCAAGCAGATGGCCGAGCGCGTGGCAGGGTCCGGGTATCTCTCGCAGGATGACGGGAGACTTCATTTCGGGCTCGGGGCCGCCGCTCGCGTCGAGAAACTCACGATCCATTGGCCGAGCGGGCGCGAACAAGTGCTCGAGAATCTGGCTGCCGATCGGGTACTGCAAGTGGAGGAACCGAAATGATCAGGCGGCTCCATCTCCCAATTCTGTTTGTACTCGCGGCTGTCGCGTCGGCCAGCGTCAAACCCGCGAACGTCAATGCAGCGAATCAGGAATCTCATTACCTATCGCCCGGTGAATTGGCGATTTCGCCCGACGGTCGCCGCCTCTATGTGGTCTGCGAAAAGAGCGATGAACTTCGCGTGGTGGATACGCAGACTGGAAGGCTGGTAAAGCGGGTCGCCGTGGGTCACGTGCCCCGGGGATTGAGTCTCTCAGCGGACGGCAAACAGATTTATGTAGCCAATTCCTGGACCGATACGATTTCGGTCATCGATGCCGAGAGGCTTGAAACGGTTCGTAGTTTGCCGACGGGATTTGAGCCCATCAGCGTAGTTTCTGACCGACAAGGCGAAACGCTTTACGTCGCCGATCGGCTGAGCGATGCTATCTCCGTAATTGATCTCCGCAGCGGAAAAGAAATAAAGCGGCTCGCCGCCGGCCGAGGCGCCAGCTATCTGGCACTATCCGCCGACGGGACGCGCGTCTACTGCACGCATATCTATCCCAAGATCGGCGCCCACCGCACGCCGCCGGAGTCGGAGATCACGGTCATTGACACTGCCACGCGCCGAGTGATTGATCGCGAACTGCTGCACAACGTCGCGGGCGTGTTTCATCTCGCTATCTCGTCTGACGGCAAGCTCGGAGTCGCCGCCCACCTTCGTCCCAAGAACCTCATTCCTCTCGCTCACGTGGAGCACGGCTGGGCTTTCACCGATTCGCTCGTCTTCTTTGGCCAGGACGTCGGAGGCGTCGTTCAAGTACCTCTTGACGAACTAGAGCGCTATTTTGCTGTCCCCTTCGGCGTGGCGATTGCGCCCGACAAGTCCAAGGTGTTTGTGAGCGCCGCTGGATCCGACAACATTACCGTCGTCAACGTCCCTGCGCTGCTGAAGTTTATTCATGCCACGCCTTCGGTTGCCAATGATCTCTCGGCATCGGCGAACTATGTGACCGCCAGGATTCCGGTGGGCCGCAATCCTCGTGGCATTGTGCTTTCTCCCGATGGCAAGCGACTCTACGTGGCCACGCGCATGGACGACAAGATCGCCGTGATTGACACGAAGACTGCGAAGGTCGTCGCGTCCTTTGACCTCGGTGGCCCCAAAGAGATCAGCCCAATGCGGCGCGGCGAACAGATTTTCAACAGCGCCCGCTTCGCCTTTCAGGGACAATTCAGCTGCGCTAATTGTCATCTCGACGCAACCTTCGATGGACTGCAATGGGACCTCGAGCCGGATGGATTCGGCGTGGATATTGTCGACAACCGTTCTATCGAAGACCTGCTGGGCACGCAGCCCTACAAATGGAATGGTGGTAATCCCGATCTCCCCACCGAATGCGGCCCTCGAACCGAAAAGTACTTTTACCGGTCACAGAGCTACAACAGTAAAGAGCTCACCGATCTCGTCACGTTTGTCCTAGCGATTCCAGTGCGGCCGAACCGCTATCGCGCGCCGGATGGCGAACTAACGCCCGCACAGGAACGCGGCAAGGCGATCTTCCAAAGAATCAAATACAAGGACGGCCGGCCGATCCCGGAAAACAACCGCTGTGCAACTTGCCACAGCGGGCCTAAGTACACCAACAATCACTCCGAGGATGTAGGCAGCGGCAAGGTAACCGACCGCTCGCCTCTCATCGATACGCCACACCTGCCCGACGTCGCCTACTCGGCGCCGTATCTGCATGACGGCTCTGCGCGGTCGCTGGAAGAAATCTGGACGGTCTTCAATCCGAAAGACACGCACGGCGTCACCAACGATCTCACCAAAGACCAATTGAACGATCTTATCGAATACGTGAAGACTTTATGAGAAGACAGATCTGCTTCCTCATCGCCATCATCGCCGTTGCTGTCCGGCTCTTCGCCGCGCCGCCCGACATGCCGAAATTTCGCTGGGAGAACTTCACGACCGCGAACGGTCTGCCCGACAACCACGTCTTCTGCGTTCTAGCGGATGGCAAGCGCATATGGGCCGGCACGGAAAACGGTCTGGCGCTTTACGAAAACGGAAAGTGGAAAGTGCTTCGCCCCGCAGATGGACTCGGACATCGTGCCGTGCTTTCACTCGCGCTCGACAAAAGCACGGGCGACGTATGGGCTGGAACCATGGGCGGCCTGAGCCGTATCTCCGCCGGACGTATCGACACCTTCACGCAGCTCAACTCCGGCCTCGCCAACGACATCGTTTACGGTGTTGGCGTGGGGGGAGACTTCGTCTGGGCCGCAACGGCCGCCGGGGCGAGCCGCCTCAACACGCGCACTTCGCAATGGAGCATCTTCAACGAGCGCAACACTCCCATGTATGAGATCTGGACTTACGCCGTCAGTCCGGGCGAAGACAAGGTCTATTACGCGGTTTGGGGAGGCGGGCTGCTGGAATACGATGTCGCAACCGAGCACTGGAAAGACTACAACGATCCCGATGGCGAGACGCAACTGGTTCTTTTTAAGGATCAGGGCCTCATCCACGAGATTACAACCTCCGTCAGTTACATCGACAAGATTGTTTGGGTCGCCACCTATTTCGGCGCCAGCCGGTACGACGGGCGCAGCTGGCACAACTTCCTGACCAAAGACAGCGGCCTGCCCAGCAATTTTCTCAATCAGATTAAAGGAGTGGACGGCCAGCGTGCCTGGTTCTCCACCGACAAAGGCCTCGCCTACTACGATGGCACAAATTGGGCCGTCTATCGCCCGGCGCTCGACAATGGCAAGCCTGAGATGCTGGTGCGCGACGCCGATGGCAACACAACGCGGGTTGAGGTGGATTCCGCGCCCGCACACAATTACATCCTGGGCGTGGATTTTCAAGGCGACGACCTTTGGGTCGCCACCGCCAAAGGTTTAAGTCACGGTATACGGCAGAAGTGAAGCAAAGCACGAAGCGAAAAATCAGTTAGCAAACATAAGGAGCGATCATGACGGTTGCAGAATTACTTAACGAGGTTACGACGTCGCCAGTGCAGAAACGGGCCATCACCAACCTGAATACGCTGAACGAAGCCTACGACTACGGCAGCGCATTCTCGCGCGGCATGCGCATCGATCTTGGACAGTTCGTCATTCTGCTTATCTCCGGAACAGCCAGCATTGACGAACAGGGCAGAACTTTGTACGCGGGCGACCTGCGGGCGCAGACTCAGCGGACGTTCGATAACATCACCAATCTGCTCGCCGCCGAGGGAGCCACCTGGCAAGACATCGTCCGGACGACTTGCTATCTGCGCGACATTGAGCGGGATTACCATGCGTTCAACGAAGAGCGCACGGCTTTCTACAAAGAACAGAGATTGAATCCGGTGCCGGCGTCGACCGGCATTCAAGCGATTCTCTGCCGCCCCGACCTTCTCATCGAGATTGAGGCGATTGCCATGTTGCGGCGGGAAACGCCACTGGAGTAGTCGAATATGCGTCGTGCACTCGTAATGGTGGTGGCTGCCCTGCTGGCATGCGCAGCGGGAGCGCAGAATTCGGGCCCGTGCTCTTGCGGCACTAACCCGCCCGGCCGTCCCGCACCCCGCACCCTTAAACCCTACGCCGGAGCGCCAGACGACCTGCGTCCTTATTCCAAATTTGCCGCTCCTTATTATGAGCATTACACCGATCTGGTCGAATACAACGGCGCGGCTCGCGATGTTCCCGATCCGGACCTCAACGACCTCAGCGAGATTCGCATCGGCTTCCTCGGCCCGCTGTATGGTCGTTCCGACGACGATCCCGACCAGGCCCACGGCAATCGCATGCTGCATGGCGCGCAACTCGCCATCGACGAAGCCAACGCGGCGGGTGGCTACTGTGGCAAACCGTTCAAGCTGATGCTGCACAATGACTCGGCCACCTGGGGAGCCTCCAGCAATGAAGTGGTGAAGATGGTCTATGACGAAAAGGTCTGGGCCATGTTCGGGTCCATCAGCGGTGACACCACGCACATTGCATTGCGCGTTACGCTGAAGGCCGAAACGCCGCTTGTGAACAGCGCGTCCACCGATCCAACCATTCCTGAGACCATCATTCCCTGGTATTTCACCGATCTGCAGGACGACCGCGTGCAAGGCTATACGCTGGCGCGGCACATTTATACGGAACTCGGTCTCAAGCGGGTTGCGATTTTACGCATTAATGACCGCTACGGGCGCTTCGGCGTGATCAAGTTTCGCGACGCTTCCCGCCGCCTTGGGCATCCCGTTGTGATCGAGCAGAAGTTCATGCCGGGCGATACCGACTATCGGCGCCAGCTCGCAGTCATCCAGGATTCGCGTGCCGACGCGATCGTGCTTTGGACAGATATCGCTCCCGCGGCCGCGATCCTGCGGCAGATGCAGGAGCTGGGGATGAAACAGCGCGTGTTCGGCAGCCATCGAACCATAGGCGATGAACTGGTGCGCCTTGCCGGACCCGCCGCGGAAGGATTTGAGGCGGTTTTCCCGTACGACCCAATGCAGCGAAACCAGAAGTGGCTCGACTTCAATAGCCGGTTCGAAGCCGGTTACCACGAAAAGCCGGATCATTTCGCCGCGCTCGCCTACGACGCCATGCAAATTCTGCTGCAGTCCATCTGCCGCGCAGGATTGAACCGCGGCCGTATTCGCGACGCGCTCACCGGAGTTGAAAATTACCAAGGCGTTACCGGTGAAATGGTGTTTGATCCCAATTGCAAGAACATCAGCCCATTGTTCCTGGCGAGCGTGCATCACGGCGCCATCGAGTACCGCCGCATCACCATGGAAGCGCCATACGCTCGGGTGGGTGAAGGTGGGGTGCAGTACGCCGGCCCGGCAACGCCGGAATTCAATCCGCACGAACTCAAGATTGCGGTGTTCGGGCCGAACGCCGACCGCGCGATTCATGATCCGGAAATCACTCGGCTCTTAAAAAATCTGGACGACTCCGGTCGGCACTTCACGCTCATCGGCATCCCGACCGAGGGCCCCTGGGGCAAGGCCTCGACCGCGCTCGTGCAAGCGGTATATCAGGACGAAGCGCTCGGCATCGTCGCGTTGGACCGCGACTCCAGTCATTTAGCGGAACAGATCGGCGTGAAGGCCTTCGTTCCCGTAATCGCGATTTCTTTGGACAAGATGCTGACCTCAACCAATATCCCGTGGATTTTCCGCCTTCCACAAGGCACGTCATTATCCGAGGCGATGCAAGTCTTCACGCAGGCCGCGAAAGCCTCGGGCGCGAATCGTGGAAAGATCCGCGAATTTCTGGCCTCCGGAGCGTCAGCCGGGGGAGTCAGTTTTGAATCGACCGGAGAGATGCGGTGAGCAAAATGAGGTACATGCCGGGCCTGCTCATCGGTTTCCTCCTGCTGCCGGCAGCGGTGAGGCAAGCGTCCGCCGGCGAACACCCGGGCATTCTTGCCAAGGATGATGATTGCTCCTCTTGCCACGCTGATAAGACCCGCGGTAAATCGGTGCATTCTGCCATGGCGATGCCATGCATCGTCTGCCATCTGGCCAAGACCCAAGGCGATATGACTACGCTGAATCTGGCAATGCCGAAGGAACAGATTTGCTTTGCCTGCCACCAGACATCGACGGAGTTGCAGAAGCACTCGCCCGTGGTGAAAGGACAGTGCGTGGACTGCCACGACGCTCACCGCAGCAGTCGGCGATGGCTGCTGCGAGAGCAAGCCGAATACCCGCTCGATTCTCCGGGTTCTCGCCGTCCCGCGCGGAAGGCGCCGGCGGAGCGCGCCGCACCTGTTCACGCGCAAACGAAAGCCGCCACTGGTGGGTCACCCGGACGCTTTGCCGGCCTCGATGGAAACGAGCCACGACCAGCCAGCGCCCGGACCCTCCGCTAGTCCGCACTCGTTGACCTCGATCATCGCTATCAGGGACCACCCACAGAAGTTGGCCGGTCCATACCGGTCTTGCGTCCAGCCTTAGTAAAACATTACTGTTACAAGCACGTGTGATGTGGGTCACGGACCGACGCCAGTAAATAGTTCAATATTTCAACAGTATTTGGCAACTAAACCTCGAATGGAGCTAGAAGATGAAGAGAATTGACGTCCCAGTGTTTACCCTTGCAACAGCATTGGCGGTTGTTCTCAGCCTTCCCCTATCGGCGCATGCGCAAGACGCCGGGGCGCTCTACAAATCAAAATGTGCCATGTGCCATGGCGCTGACGGAAAGAAAGCAGCCGGCCACGACTTCACAAGTGCCGACTTTCAGAAGCAGACGGACGCGGCCATCACGGCAGTGATCGCCGATGGCAAGGCCCCCAAGATGCCCAAATACGGGGATAAGCTGAAGCCTGAAGAAATTAAGGGGCTGGTGGCATACATCCGTACGTTGAAGTAATAGCTCCGCCCGGCCCTGCATCAAGGTCAGGTTGATGGTCGAGCGCGGCGGATGAGCCGCGCCAAAGGTTGGAGTGCGTCTTAGCAACCTTGCACTCAAAAAATGAGGAGAGCAGCGGTTTTCACATGACTCTGCAAGAACGCATCCGAGAATGGGCTGAGCCCCTTTACTTCCTGGGGCAGAATCCCATCACCCTGATAGGCGCGGTGGTCACGACGAGCACGGCGCTTACCACCATCGCCTTCTGGTTCTATGAGGTTTTCCTGCCGGGGCCACCACATCCCTACATTGGCCTGTTGGTCTTTCTGATTCTCCCCGGCATTTTCGTGCTCGGCCTGCTGCTCATTCCACTTGGCATTTGGCTCAGGCGGCGAAGTCTACTCGCCAGCGGGAAACTGCCGAGTATTTTCCCCGCCATTGACCTCGGGATGCCGGTGGTGCGGCGCACCCTGGAGTATGTGGCCGTAGCGACCATGCTCAATCTTCTGATTTTTGGGACGGCATCCTACCGCGGAGTGCAGTACATGGACTCCACGACCTTTTGCGGCAGGACTTGTCACACCGTGATGGACCCCGAATTCACGGCCTATCAGAATTCTCCCCACTCGCGTGTGGAATGTGTGGCGTGCCACATCGGGCCCGGCGCGGGATGGTTTGTGCGCTCCAAGCTTTCCGGTCTGCGGCAGGTGTTCGCGGTAACCTTCCACACCTATTCGCGCCCGGTTCCTTCGCCGGTAAAATACCTCCGTCCGGCGCGCGAGACCTGTGAGCAATGTCACTGGCCGCAGCGCTTCACCGGGGACAAGTTCCTGGTGAACACCGTCTACAAGGACGACGAAAAAAACACACCCCAGACCGATGTGTTGCTGCTGAAAGTGGGCGGACGCAACTGGCAGGGCTCGGTCGGCATCCACGGGCACCACCTCGCCGACAACGAAAAAATCCGCTACATTTCGACCGACATCGAGCGGCAGACCATCCCCGCCGTCTATTACACCGACGAAAACGGAAAGACCACCGAATTCATTTCCACCGATGCCAAGCCCACCAAACAGCAATTGGACCAGGGCGAGCATCGCGTGATGGATTGCGTCGATTGCCATAACCGTCCCACGCATGCCTTCGACTTGCCCGAAAATGCCGTGGACAAGCAGATGGCGAACGGCCACATCAGCCCCGAACTTCCCTACATCCGGAAAAAGGCGGTCGAGGTTCTGAAAGTGAATTACTCCGCCCGCGACGTGGCACAGCAGCGCATCAAGGAAGAACTCAACAATTTCTATCGCACGAATTATCCGCAGATCTATCAAACGCGGCGCACCGTGGTGGAGCAGGCGGGCCAGGAAGTGGCAAACATCTACCTGCGCAATATCTTCCCCGACATGCGTGTGGCCTGGGGCGTCCACCCGAACAATCTTGGGCACAACGATACACCGGGCTGCTTCCGCTGCCATGACGGCAGTCACACCAGTACCGACGGCAAGACCATCACCAACGATTGCAGCGCCTGCCACAACCTGCTGGCGGTTCAGGAGGAAAACCCGAAGGTGCTTACGGATCTGGGCATGAAGTAAGCATTGCCGGAAGCTGGTTTCAGGAATCGGTTTTGGGTAGGGCACGGCTTCAGCCGTGCCGCCTGAGGCCGAGAAGAACGCGGGCTTTAGCCCCTGAGGGACTTGCCTTCCGAGCTGCAAGGCATTGATGAAATGAGCTCGAGAGTTTGCCATGGGTGAAACAAGAGTTGCGCGAAGCAAGTGGCCTGCCGGTCTGAGAATTATCGTCGCGACCCTCCTCGCCACGGCTTGCTCCCTGCTGTTTTCCGAATACCGCGCCCGCGCCGCCGACCCGCCCGGCGCCGAATGTCTCGCCTGCCACGGCGATAAGACGATGATTACGACGCGAGCCGGTAAAACGGTTTCGCTGTACGTGGACGGCAAGAAATTTGCCACTTCCGTGCATGGCAGCTTCGGGTGCACGGGATGCCACGCCGACCTGGAAGGAAAAGATTTTCCCCACGAAACGCCGGCGCCGGTAAAGTGCGGCACCTGCCACAGCACCGAGCAAGAGCAACATGCCCGGTCGCTCCACGGGAAGGCAGTTGCCCGCGGCGATGCGCTGGCGCCCCGCTGCGTGAATTGTCATGGGAACCACGACATCGTTCCGGTGAAGGATCCGCATTCGGCCGTAGCGCCGCTGAAAGTGCCCTTCGTTTGCGGCCAGTGCCATCGCGAAGGAACTCCAGTTTCGCGCAATCGCCAGATTGCCCAGGACAATATTCTGGAGAACTACTCCGAGAGCATCCACGGAGAAGCCTTGCTGAAGAAGGGTCTGTCGGTGGCGCCGAACTGCGCCACTTGCCACACCCCGCACCTGATATTGCCGCACAGCGACCCCGCGTCCTCGATCAATCGCCGGAATATTGCCGCTACCTGCACCAAGTGCCACTCACAAATCGAAGTGGTCCACCGCAAGACCATTCGTGGAGAGCTTTGGGAAAAACAGGCCAACGTTCTGCCGGCCTGCCCCGATTGTCATCAGCCGCATAAGATCAGGAACGTCTTCTATGAGCAGGGCATGGCCAATGCGGATTGCATGCGTTGCCACGCAAACGAGAAACTACGTCGGGCGAGCGACGGGAGATCCATGTACGTCAGCGTGGGCGAGGTCAGCCATTCGCGCCACAACAAAATTGCCTGCAGCCAATGCCACTCGGAAGTAAACGCCTCCCGCGTGCGGCCTTGCGAGACCATCACCCATGGAGTCGACTGCACCGCTTGCCACGATGAAATTGGCAAGCAGTATGTGGCCAGCATCCACGGACAACTGAACGGCAAGAATGATCCGAATGCTCCAACCTGCAAGGAATGCCATGGCACGCATGGAATCCTTGGCAAACAGGACCCGCAGTCGGTAAGTTTTCCGACCAACGTTCCCGGGCTTTGCGCGCGCTGTCACCGCGAGGGCCAGAAGGCTGCTGTGCGCTACACGGGATTGCAGCACGAAATCATCTCGAACTACACCGAGAGCATTCACGGGACATTATTAAAGAATGGTCTGACCGTGACCGCAACCTGCACCAGTTGCCACACCGCTCACCAGATCCTTCCCCGAACCGATCCGGCGTCGAGTGTCAACGCCAACAACGTGCCGGACACGTGCGGCCGGTGCCACCACGGCATCGAGGAGCAGTTCGAGAACAGCATCCATGCCAAGCGGGTGAGCGGGTTCAGCAAGCCACTTCCGGTTTGCAACGATTGCCACACCGCTCATGCCATCCACCGCACCGATGAGAACAGTTTCCGGCTGAACGTGATGGCTACCTGCGGACGCTGCCACGAGAAGATTGCTGAGACTTATTTTGATACCTATCACGGGAAGGTCTCGAAGCTTGGGTACACGAAAGCGGCAAAGTGCTATGACTGCCACGGAGCGCACGATGTGCTCGCGGTGACCGATCCGCGCTCGCATCTCAGCCGGGCAAACGTAGCGGCCACCTGCGGAAAGTGCCATGCCGGCGCGACCCGGCGCTTCGCCGGCTACCTGACGCACGCCACGCACCACGACCCGCGAAAATATCCGTTCCTGTTCTACACCTTCTGGGGCATGACCGCGCTGCTTCTGGTGACATTCGTGGTCGGTGGCGCGCATACGCTGCTTTGGCTGCCCCGGGCTTTCCAGATGCGCCAGGAGTTGCGCGCCGCTGAAGCGAAGTTCGCCGCAGAGCTTGAGACTCCCCCCGGCAAGGACAAGGACAAGGACAAGGAGAGCCCCGATGCCTAAGGGCGAAACTCCGAAACGCCAGTTCGTCCGCTTCAGCCGGCTGCAGCGGACTCTGCACATCTGCATGATCGTGAGTTTCATGTGCCTGGCGCTGACCGGTCTGACCCTGAAGTTCTCCTACACGGGATGGGCGGCGGTGCTTTCGCATCTGCTTGGAGGATTCGAGAACGCAGGCTACATCCACCGCAGCGCGGCCGTCGTGATGTTCGGCGTCTTCGTTACTCATCTCGTGGACCTCTACAAGCTGAAGAAAAGGGAACACAGTTCGTGGTTCTCGCTGATCCTGGGACCGGGCAGCATGGTGCCGAATCGCAGGGACTTGACGGAACTGGTGGGCACCCTGAAATGGTTTGTGGGCCGGGGCGAGCGCCCTGCCTATGGCCGCTGGACGTACTGGGAAAAGTTCGACTATTTCGCCGTGTTTTGGGGAATCGCGGTGATCGGTACCACCGGCCTCACGCTGTGGTTCCCGGTATTCTTCACGCGGTTTATACCGGGATCGTTCCTCAACGTCGCCACCATCATTCACAGCGACGAGGCGCTGCTGGCCACGGGATTCATCTTTACCGTGCACTTCTTCAATACCCACCTGCGGCCTGAAAAATTTCCCATGGACATCACCGTATTCACCGGGCGCATGCCGCTCGAAGAGCTGGAAAGAGACAAGCCCAGAGAATATGAAGCGCTGGTAGCCACCGGGCAGCTGGAAGAAAAAATGGAGGAGGCTTATCAACCAATCGTCATTCAGACAATCCGAGCCTTCGCCTGGGCGGCGCTGACGGTGGGATTCTTCATTGTGTTGTGGATCATCTACGCGATGTTGTTCGCGTACCGTTAGTCGACTTGCGGTTGAATCGGAGAAGGGTTGGGAATGCGCGCGACTCGGGTTGTTTTGATTTATCTGGCCTTGATTTTGACCTCGGCATTGGCTGCGTTTGCGGCTGCCGCGGATCAGGAATGTTTAGCGTGCCACGGCGAAGCGGGAATGAAGTCCGCCGCCGGGAAGAACATTTCCATCGATCCCGCCAAGCATGAAGCCAGCGCCCACGCCGTTCTCAGCTGCAAAGATTGCCACACCTCCATCAAAGAGTTTCCGCATCCCTCCAAGGTCGTAAAGGTCCAATGCGCCACCTGCCATGCCGACGAGGCCAAGGCTTTCCCCGCCAGCGTCCACTCCCTGCTCGGCGAATCCGCCTGCGCTTCGTGCCATGGCAGCGTGCACGAACTCAGCACCGCAGAGAAGCTGATTCCCGGAAAGTGCGCCGAGTGTCACGCCAACGAAGTGAAGGACCTCGCCTCCAGCATTCACGGCCAAGCCGCGAAGAATGGAGACAAAGACGCGCCCAAATGTGTGTCCTGTCACGGCCCCATCCACGCGGTGAAAGCTTCCAGCGAAGCCGGTTCGACCGTCGCGCGCAAGAACCTGCCGGATACCTGCGCAAAGTGTCATAGCGATGCGGGCTTCCTGTCGCGGCACAACATTCCCGTGGCGCATCCCGTCGATTCCTATAAGCAGAGCGTGCACGGACGCGCCGTCGTGCTCGGCAAGGATGCGGCAACCTGTTCCAGTTGCCATGGCAGTCACGATATCTATCCCGCCACCGATGAGCGATCCAGGGTCAATCACTGGAAAGTGCCGGAGACCTGCGCGCAATGCCACAAGGAAATCGCCCGCGAGTTCAACGAGAGTGTCCACGGTGTAGCGGTCAAGGCCGGAGTGCGCGATGTGCCGGTCTGCATCGACTGCCACGGCGAGCACCTGATCGTGGACCCGAAGAGCGCGGGTTCGCCTCTGAACGCCGTAAATGTTTCCGCGCAGACCTGCGGGCGTTGCCATGGCGATCCTCGACTTGCCCTGCGCTATGATTTGCCGGCCGATCGTTTGCCATCCTACGCCGGCAGTTATCACGGGCTGGCGCTGCAGGAAGGGAAAGTGAGAGCGGCGAATTGCGCTTCGTGCCATGGAGTGCACTCCATTCTCCGTTCCAGCGATCCGCGCTCAACCGTCAATGCCGCCAACCTGCCGAAAACCTGCGGAGCTTGTCACCAGGGCGTGACCGAAGCCAAGTTCACCATTGGTCCCGTACATGTGCAGACCAACGGCGGCCCGAATCATCCGGTGGTCAAATGGATTCGCTGGACGTACTGGGTGCTGATCCCCGCGACGCTCGGTTTCATGCTGCTGCACAATCTGCTGGACTGGTTGCACAAGCTGATTCGGCGCCGTCCGCGCAGGGAATCCGGCGAAATGGTGTTGCGCATGAACTTGTGGTTCCGCGTCGCGCATTGGGGCATCATGGTGACGTTCCCGACGCTGGTGTTCACGGGATTTGCCTTGAAGTATCCGGAGATCTGGTGGGCCAAGCCGCTGCTGAATTGGGAGTCGCAGTTCGGCGTGCGCGGCGGACTGCACCGCGTTGCGGCTGTAGTCATGCTCATGGCGACCTTCTACCACTTCGTGCATCTGGCGCTGAAGAAGCGCGATCGCTCTTTCATTTGGGCCATGATCCCGTCGATCACGGACGCCACCGACATGCTACAAGTTTTCCGCTACAACCTCGGCCTCACAAAAGAGGAACCGAAGTTCGCGAAATTCAACTATGCGGAGAAGATGGAATACTGGGCCTTCATGTGGGGCACGTTCGTCATGGCCCTTTCCGGATTCCTGCTGTGGTTCAACAATTTCACGTTGCGCCACTTTCCAAAATGGGTGACGGACGCGGCCACCGCCGTGCATTGGTATGAGGCGCTGCTGGCCACTTTCTCCATCCTCATCTGGCACTTCTATCTGGTGATCTTCGATCCCATGGTCTATCCCATGGATACCGCATGGCTAAACGGAAAAATTCCAGCCGACCATTACCGCCAATCGCGCCCAGAATATTTCCGCGCCCTGGAACGGGCTCACCTGGTCGAGCTGCCCAGCAATCCTGAAGACTACGAAGATGAGCAGGGAAGTGAAGACGCTCCCCACTGACGCGTGCCCCATCCTAACGTCGTGCTTTTCGACGCTAGAGCCTGCCCTGAGCGGAGTCGAAGGGGTGGGATTCCACCACCGCCCATCCCCAAGTTTGTCATCCCGTCCACCGATGCCCACCCTCCCAAGTTTGTCATCCCGAACGAAGTGAGGGATCTGCAGTTCGCGGAGCAACGACTCTTAGCCGGGTGCCCCTCGATAAGAGAGAAGGTGCTGTCAAGGGCCGGGTGCCCCATCCTTGCGCGTTCTTTGCGCAAGGGTGGGATTCCACGTCCGCAGACCGCAAGGGATTTTGACGTTCCTCTGAAGGGATGCGGAATCAGCCGCGCCGTCTTGCAATCCTAACGTCGTGCTTTTCGACGTTAGCGTGGGATTCCGCCGATGCCACCCCCCAAGTTTGTCATCCCGAACGAAGTGAGGGATCTGCAGTTCGCGGAGCAAGGGCTCCTATGCGGGTGCCCCATCCTTGCGCGTTCTTTGCGCAAGGGTGGGATTCCACGTCCGCAGACCGCAAGGGATTTTGGCGTTCCTCCGAAGGGATGCGGAATCAGCCGCGCCGTCTTGCAGCTTCGAGGGCCGCCCTGGGGACGGGCACACCTCAACCTCACACAACAGGTCGATCTCCATTGTCGTCGACGGACGGTTAGCGGTCTGTGACGGCGTTCACTGGGCGTTTGTGATGAAAAAAAGGGCAGGGCCCAACCCGAAGAGCGATGACACTAACCTCGGCAATTTCAGATCTTGAGGATCGCATCGACGTTGAAGGGTACGCGGGCGTTCGAGAGCTCCTGAGCGAGCTTCGTGCGCCACGCCCCTTTGCCGTCCAACTCAACGTAAAGGACACCATCGAAGTCGGACGGAATTTCGACACCGCTTTTGTAGAGCGCGCAGACCCGGCTTCTTTTCAGCTTTCCCAAAAAGTAACCCAACTCAAGAACTACGTTTTGTCGAGCTCGGGGTTTCGGATTTGCGCTGTCGTTCTTCGCGGCGCCGACGTCGTCCGGCGTCAGTAACACAACCGCGAAGCCCACGTCGGTGTATTGCTCGAACTTCTCGATGACTGTTCGACCCGCGTTCGGTTGCTCGTGTAGGATGATCGCCTCCAGCCCCAGGCGCTCGATGAATCGCGCCACCGCCTCCTTCGCTTCGGAATCGTGCCCATGGACCACGAATACCTTCTTCGACTGCTGGGCCGCGATCGGCACAGTGGATGCCATCGCGGGGGGCGGGTTGCCCGTTTCCGTCTCTAACCTCAATGCGGCACCTTCGAGCATGCCTTTCTGCGCAGCGAGGTTGCTAAAGACATCCTCCCCGGCCGACAGATAGCGAAAATCCGTTAGCAACTGAGGAGCCGCCTGGTCCAAGAAGGCCTCTACTTTCTTGAACCACCTCCAGTATTCAACCTTGTTGCTCACCTCGTCCTGCGCGAAAAACACAAGAGAATTCGCGATCTGGTTCGACAACATAAGACCCTCACTGTCGGTCGGGAGAATATCATGAAACTGCGAGCTGGAATCTTAGCTGTTGCTGCCCTTAGTGTGGCGAGAAACGCGAGCCAGCACTACAATTCTGGACACCTAGCCATGAAGCTCGACGACGCGAGGACCGCACGCAAGACACTACTGCAACAGATGCGGGCCGACGGCGACATCAGCACCCAAGCCGAGGAGGCAGCGTACAAAATCCTGGAACCCTACGTGGATTCAGTGTGGGAAAACATCGACAGGGTGAACGAGCTTCTGGTACTCGCCCAAGACGCTCATCCACCAGCGACGGACGTGTGGGTCACGAAAGGGCGGGAAGGGGCCGCGGGAGACGTACTCCGCGCCGCAGTTGTTCTGATTCACGCCTACCTCGAAGATTTCCTGAGAACGATCGCCGGCGTGCTCTTACCAGCCGGAGGAGAAAGCACCCTCGACGCGATTCCGCTCGCAGGCATCAGCGGGCGACCCGAGAAGTTCCTTCTGGGGAAGTTGGTGCATCACAAGGGCAAGCTTGTCGATGACGTTCTCCGCGAATCGGTGTTCAGGCACCTAGAGCGCACCACCTACAACAACACAGACGAGATTGCGCGGCTGCTTGAGACCCTAGGTCTTGAAGTCCCCAAGTACAACAAATACTTCCCGACAATCCAGGAGATGATGCTCAGGCGCCACCAGATCGTCCACCGCGGAGACAGGCTCAAGGCCCCCGGCCCGGACTCCTCCACCCTTCAGCCGATCGAAGCGGCCGAGGTGCGCACATGGCTAGTCGCGACAAGCCAGTTCCTGACCATGCTGTCGGCGGCAATCGCCGCAACGGTGGCTACCAAGAACCTCAATATCCCAGCACTGCCGAGGTAGACGGGGACGGGCTGATTAGATAACCGTGTCGGCTCCCAGCCGCCGAGTAAACTTGGTGCGCTCAAGCAACCAGGGCTCGGAGGAAAGGAGCCGAGCACATGAAGATTGTAGGTTGTGATTTACACACGCGCTACCAGCAGATTGCAATGCTGGACTGCGAGACCGGCGAGCTGATCGAGCGCCGTCTGGAGCACGCCCAGGGAGAAGCGCGAGCCTTCTACGCTAGTCTGCCGGGGCCGGTGCGAGTGGGTGTCGAAGCTACCGGCTACACACGTTGGTTCGAGCGGCTGCTGGCCGAGTTGGGACACGAGTTGTGGGTCGGCGATGCGGCGCAGATCCGAGCCTCCATGGTGCGCAAGCAGAAGACCGATACGCGCGATGCGGCCCACTTGCTACAGTTGTTGGTGGAAGAACGTTTCCCGCGCATCTGGCGGCCGACGCTGGCCGAGCGTGATCTGCGGCAACTGGTGTGGCACCGGCAGAAGCTAGTGTGGATGCGCAACGCAGTGGGGAACCAACTGCACGCGCTGGCCATGGGCGAGGGCGTGTGCCGCAAGAAGCAGCTGTTCACCAAGAAAGGGCGCACCGAA
>DATFZT010000141.1:0-6568 GCA_035314185.1 Terriglobales bacterium | reverse complement strand
CGGAGGTTCTTCCCGCCGAGTCAGTTTCTCCGGAGGCGGTTTCGTCCGAGGCGCTTACTTGAAGAAGTTGAGTTCAAGGGTCGCGTTTTTTCCCTGCGTCTACCATGAAGTGGATGGCGTGGCCCAGACTGCCCGGCACTTTGAGGCGTTCGCCAGGCGCCAGGAAGTGCCGTTTCTCATGGTGCACGCGGGCCCGCGAGACGAGGTCACGACGACTGGGACGGTCACCCGTGTGCAACTGCAACGCAGTCCGGTGAAATTTCCGCTCGACCGGGCTCACGACTACGACCTGCTATTTCTGCGGCACTACCGGAAACTGGAACCGCTGCTGCGAGACTTTCGTCCGGATGTGGTGCAGATTACGGGGCCAAGTGATGGCGGCACGCTGGGCGCGTATGTCGCCTACAAGATGAAGATTCCGCTGGCGGCGTCGTGGCAAACCAATCTTCACCAGTACGCGCGCCGGCGCATGGCGGCAGCGGTGTCGTTCCTTCCGAATGGCTTGGCTGGGAAACTGGCCGACCTTACGGAGCGCTTGAGCTTTCGGGCTTCGGCGCGGTTCTACCACATTCCGCGGCTGCTGTTTGCGCCCAACCAGGAGATGATCCGGGTGCTGGAGGCGGCTACGGGGAAGCCCTGCTACCTGATGTCGCACGCGGTCGACACTGCGGTTTTCAGCCCGGAGTTTCGCGATCGGACGGATGGAGTGTTCCGCATCGGTTACGTGGGACGGCTCACAGCTGAGAAGAGTGTGCGCACGCTGGCGCGGCTGGAGCAGGCGCTGATCGAGCGGGGCTATCGCGATTTCCGTTTTGTCGTGGTGGGGGAAGGCGGCGAACAGGAGTGGCTGCGGAACAATATGCGGCAGGCGGAGTTCACGGGCGTGTTGCGGGGAGAGGAACTATCCCGCGCGTTCGCAAATTTCGATGTGTTGGCCTTTCCGTCGGAGACCGACACGTTTGGTCTGGTCGTGCTGGAGGCGTTCGCCTCGGGAGTGCCGGCAGTGGTGACCGATCGCGGCGGTCCGCAGTTCACCGTGCGCCAGGGAAGTTCGGGATATGTCGCGCACGACTTCGAGGAATTCGTGGCGTACACGGCGGCGCTGATGTCCCAACCTGAGTTGCTTTCCGCGATGCGTGTTTCGGCGCGGCAGCAGGCTCTGGAAACTTCTTGGGATCGTATTTTCGAGGGGATGTACGAAGCTTACGAGCGCTGCTTGTCCAGTGTTCCTGTTGCCAGTCAAAGTGCCTTGGATGTGGCTACGACCTGACGGCGCCCCTCAGGGCCCAACCGCATAAGTGCTAACTTAAGAATTACTTCCGGGTTGCCCGTCATCCGGCCTGTGGAAATGTTCAGAGGCTTCACAGGGTAAATGCGGCCAGTCCTAGGCTCACTTCTTCAGTTCCGCGGGCCAATTTGTCAGCAAGGTAATGGATGCGGACTTGGTGCGGTCCGCAGTGAGCACAACGAAGCGCTGCCCATCGGGGCTTACGTCGTACAGGGGCTCAGTGAGATTTGGAAAGTCTAATTGGAACAAAGACTGGATGGAATCGATGTGAAAATTCGGCTGTTTGGCGATCTGCGCCACCATTAACCTGTTTCCCATGGTGACAAAGAACAATTCGTTACTGCGGCTGAAACGCGGCAGCCACCCGCCTGCGATGGACACTTGATATTTCGCTTCGCCTGAGACAGAAGGCACGACAAATACTTCCGGTCTGCCAGTTTCGTATGAGAAATATGCCAGCCACCGGCTATCTGGAGAGAACAGTCCGTCATGGCTGCTGACGGACATTTTGGAAGTTGCTTGCAGACGAAACGGCTCCCGGCTGGCGGCCAGCGGCAGAATCCAATTCGAATACGTCCCCTCTTTCGAGGTCAGATCCAGGGAAAGATATTTCCCGTCTGGAGACCAGTCAAGAGCAAGGCTGTTTGTAAAAACTTCCTTGTTGTTATACAGAGTTTCTTCAGGCTGGTGCCCATCGAGAGCTCGGCGCCGAATCGAAACCTTGCCGTTCTCACGCACGCTATACGCGATCTCCTTTCCGTCCGGAGACCATACCGGCCAAAAGTCTTGCGGTCCGAAAGTAATCCGCGTGGGCTGGCCCCCCGCTGCACGATAAACCCACACATCGTTCTTTCCTGATCGCGCGTCATACACTGTAACGGCGATGGATTTGCCATCGGGCGAGAATCGCGGATCTTCATAAACGGCCAGCGGACCGGGCGTTGCGATCACGTTTCCGTTGCGGTCAAATATTTTCAGCTCCGATTCCGCGGAACTTTCGTGGTAGGCAAGTACGCCGTTCTCCGAGACAGAGAAGGTTCCGGCTTCGCCCAAGACCCGAGGATCGCCCGAGAGTCTGAAGGTGCTCGGATTGAAGGGCTGAGTTTGGATGTGTCCTCCGAGGACGAACAGCAAATGCCCCGAAGCAAATCGCGGGCGGTTGCCGTGGCCAATCACAATTCCACTTTGCTCAGGCTTACCAAGCACCCCGACTTTGATCTGGTTTTCGTGGGCTAGCGGCGTCGAGACGTAGAGGAAATGTTTGCCATCTGGGAGAAAAGATGGAGAATCATGTGCAATTTCATCCTTATCGAGTCTTGTGGCCTGTGAAACCTCTCCCCCGGATGCTGGCACTCGGTAGATCAGGGAGTGTTTGCAGAACAGAATGGTGCCATCGGAACTCCAGTCGCCGCTTCCGCTTTCTGCGCTTTCTGCGTCATCCGTGATCGTTTGCGCCTCTCCTCCCGAGACGCTGATCTTTTTTAGCTTTCGATCAGCGACGAAACCGAGGTATTGGTTGTCAGGAGACCAGAACGGCCTTGCTGCGTCTTCTGTTCCGGGCAACATGGTGGCCTGCTGGGCATTGAGTGGGCGCAGCCACAGGTTGGTTTTTCCTTTTTCGTCTACCGCCGAGAACGCGAGCGTCTTGCCGTCCGGCGAAACGACCACCGGCCCTGCGTCAAAGCCCGATGCGCGGAACGCAGTCCCCGGCGGCGGCGGGATGTAGGCTCGCACCGATAGCGGCGGAACACTTCCGCGCTGCCACAAAAAGAAGATCACTGCGGCAGCTGCCAGCAGTAACGCTACGCTCGCCAACAACAAGCCGACACGCCGCGTCCGCGAAGCTTGAGTTGCCGTAATCGCAGCTGCGAATGAAGATGATAGAGAAATTCCTTTCAACTGCAGCCGCACATCGTGCGCCGACTGCAACCGCTCTTCCCGGTCTTTCGCAAGGCAGGTTGCCACCAGGTAGTCGAGGGCCGCCGGCGTGAGTGGCTTGGTTGCGCTGATGGGTTCTGGATCTTTCTCCAGAATCGCCGAAGCTACGCTGATCTGGCTCTTGCCCTGAAACGCTCGCTTGCCGGTTGCCATCTCGTAGAGCACCGCGCCAAAAGCAAATATGTCTGAGCGCGCGTCTGCTTCCTTCCCCTCAATCTGCTCCGGAGACATGTACTGGATGGTTCCGACAATGCTGCCTGCTGTTGTCAGTGGACTCGCCGGACTCGGCCCGCTCGTGGTCCGCGCCGCCGACAAGAACGGCGCTGATCGCGCGCCCGATGTACCTCGCGGCGTCGGTTTCGCCAGACCGAAGTCCATCAGCTTGGCACCGGACTTGGTCAGCATAATGTTGCCCGGCTTGAGATCCCGGTGCACGATGCCAGCGCGATGAGCTACTTCCAACGCCTCCGCGACTTCGATTCCCACCTTGAGCAACTCATTAGGAGGCACCGCACCTTTCCGTAGCCGTTCAGCCAGCGTCTCACCATCCAAAAACTCCATTACCAGAAAATCGGTGCCTTCCTGCGAACCGATGTCATAGAGATGGCAGATGTGGGGATGATTCAACGAAGAAATCGCCCGCGCCTCGCGCTGCATGCGCTGTTTCAGCTCCGGCGAAGAAGAAAGATGCGAGGCCAGAACTTTTACCGCCACGGTGCGATCTAACCGCGTGTCTTTAGCGCGATACACCTCGCCCATACCGCCGGCGCCCAGCGGCAATACGATTTCATAAGGGCCGAGTTTCGTGCCAGAGGCGAGTGCCATGCGTGCACGCAATTATAGCCTGTGAAGCACGTTAGAGAACATGCCAAGATCCTGGGTTCCTGGGTGTGTTGTCAGCCACTCGGAGAATCCTCCAACCGCGCGTCTTCAACACCCGTGGCCGTCGGCTTTCGCAACTTGCCGCATAACGCCTGACCCGTAGATCTGCGCGAGTCGACGCGAGCCCGAAGGCGTTTCTGGGCATGAGCCTCGCCCGGATGGGTCTTCCAATTTCGGTGATTGAGCTGCCGGCGCTACAGGGTCCGACGGGGAGCAGATCATCGCGGCACTCGTGGAGTACGCCAACGAGGCCAGCAGTAAAGACGTTGGATTGCGCTCAGAGCAGCCCGAAGTGACGGAACGCTTGCTTAATTGCCGCGACCTTGTCTGGTGGGCAGGGATTCTCTTGGGATGCGTCCACTCGTGCGGCGAGGCCAAACTCCTCCTTGCAGCGCGTAATCCAGGCGCTCTCGGGCACAAAGCCGTGTTGCCGCGCAACCCATTTTTGGATTTCCTGGTCCGTGGCGCGTGGACGAAGAGATTTGTGCTCGCCAGGCTGACGCGAGCGCCCATGTCTTCGTTCCTCGTGTCGATTACTCATGCTGGATTTGAATGGTTAGCCCGCTTATTCAGTCGCGGCCCAAAGCACAAGGGTATACCAATATGGGCTGATCCCGGACTAAGGTGAGCTGAACTGAGTCCCGCGCGGTTCCACCTCGACGGCAAACATTCCGACGAAATAGAGGCCGTTAATGCGAAATAACGCCCGCTCGCCGGAGCGCCGTCCGCTGACGGTGAAACTTCCTGGATGGACCGCCAGCCTGATTGCTCGTGATATGGGCTGTTGTCAACAGCTATCTCCCGGTTCAATCAATTCACCCTAGCTAGGCTCCAGAGAGCATGGTGGCCACGGGTAGTTTTGTGTGTATCCACTGAGCGCCCGTTAGCGGCAGCCCGCCACCAAACGCGAAAGCCTCCGGGTGTCTGTCCCATTCCAAAAGTACCCGTTCAAGACGATCCGATCGACGCAATCGTAACGACCCTCCAGAAAATCGGCGTAAAGATCGCTCAGTTGGTCGGCCATGGTTCGGAGCGTAATCGGAATTGCATGAGCTCCGCAACTCTGCATGAGGACTGCCCCGAAGGGGCCACTTTTTCGCGGCGGAGTCCGCGAAAAAGCGTAGACTAGACTAGCTTATAGCCTAGGAAGGAGGTATCTCAGCATGTATCGAGGGAATCTGAACGTTGGACGCTTCGGTTTGAAACTCGACATATTTGACATCATGCGTCGGGCGATGGTCTCCAGGCGGTGGGCTGTCCCAATCTTGGTCTGCGCGGTCCTAGGTACGCCCCCCGGCTGGTCCGCGCAGCCCGACGGATCCGAGCTCTACGCGAAGAACTGCGCCGTCTGCCATGAGACTCTGGCCGTGATCCAGAACCATGTGGCGCTCAAATCGATGCCGGCCGAGTACATCGTGTGGGCGCTCTCGAGCGGCGCGATGCGCACTCAAGGGTCCCCGCTGACCAAGGACGAGCGGGTGGCCATCGCCACCTACCTCTCGGGCAAAGGCGTGGACAAATCGATGGACCGCGGCGCCGGCCGGTGTTCGGGCGCGCCGGGTGGGGCGGCGGATCGTGAATGGAACGGATGGGGCGTCGATCTGGAGAATAGCCGGTTTCAGCCCGCCGGCGCCGCCGGGATTACGGCCGAGCAGGTGCCGCGGTTGAAGCTGAAGTGGGCTTTCGGATTTCCGGAAGGCTTCTCGGCGTTCGCGCAACCGGTGATCGTGGGCGGGCGGGTGTTTGTGGGAAGCCCCGGCGGAGTGGTTTACTCGTTGGACGCCGCTACGGGCTGCGTCTACTGGACTTTCGAAGCGAACGGCGGCGTACGCACCGCGATTACGATCGGACCCGGCAACGTGGCTTACTTCGGCGACCTCCATGCCGACGTGTATGCCGTAAATGCCAAGACCGGCGCGTTGATATGGAAGTCTTCCGTCGAGGACCACGCCGCGGCCCGAATCACCGGCGCTCCCAAACTGTACCAGGGGAGATTGTATGTGCCGGTCGCGTCGCGGGAGGAGTGGCTTTCGGCGAGCCCCCGTTATGAGTGCTGCACGTTTCGCGGCAGCGTGGTTGCGCTCGAGGCGGCAACAGGCAAACAGGTATGGAAGACGTATACGATCGACGAAGCGGCGCGGCCTACGAAGAAGAACAAGGAAGGCACGCAACTCTGGGGCCCTTCGGGCATTGGCGTCTGGAGTTCGCCGACGATCGATGTAAAACGCGGAGTGCTGTACGTCGGAACGGGAAATGACTACTCGGAGCCGGCCACGCCGTACAGCGATTCGATTCTGGCGCTTGACCTGAAGACCGGCAAGGTGGTGTGGGCCCGCCAGATTATGGAAGGCGATGCCTTCAACGGCAACTGCCTACAGCCTAAGATCGTCACCTGTCCGGATAAGGTCGGACCGGACGCGGACTTCGCATCTTCGCCCATCCTGCGGACGCTCCCGAGCG
>DATFZT010000140.1:0-4048 GCA_035314185.1 Terriglobales bacterium | reverse complement strand
ATGATCTGCCAGTGGGCCAAGCTGTTTACGCAATTGATGCGTTCCCGGATGACGATCTGCTCTGGCGTATCGAATGGATCGGCGGCGTTGGCTACAATACGAGCGTTCCCAGCGAGCCCCAGATCGATGTTTGTTTGGCGCAGCTCCCCAAAGGCGAGAAGAACCCGCTCAGCGCACGAGCGCGTTCCTCTCAAGTCGAGAAGAGAACGGTGAAGATCGGTGTTGGTCTGCTGCCCTACGTCTGGATCGGTTCCGTCTGGCAGAAGCGCCGGCCCGTGATTACGAATCTGTCGGCGTACCGCGGTCGTGTGAGCATTGATGCCACGTCACTTCGGATGGTGGCTCTGGGTATGGCGACCAGTCGTGATAATGCCATTCCCCGAAGCAGCTACCTATTCGGTGCCTCCTGGCCAAACGTCTGCCGGACCCTCCTGGTTGCCGTGGAACAAGATGGAGACCCCTATGCGGTGATGGTTCCCACTGCGGAGATCATCCGGTTTTATTACGGCCCATCCACGCGGCTCGCTCAAGCGCTCTTTTGGGGCGAGTACCATAATATGTTCAACGCAGACCGAAGCGGCGTCTTCAAAGAAGGCGTGGTGAGGGTGCATCTCCGGCGATGGCTGGAAGATGAAGATTCTTGGACCTTGGCGCGGTACATCTGCTCTCCTCTGATGCAGAGCGAAGTCAGCGAGCTTTACAGGAACCTTCAGGTCTATCAGATTAACTCTCCCAATTTGATCTCTCAACCGGATCAAGCCCTGAGGTGCGGCTTTCCGTTCGCAGGTCCGACAACTATCCAAGGCATCTGTCTTCGTTTGCCAGGACCGACGCCGGACGGTCCGCCGCGTTGGTTGGTGCTCCGGATTGAGCGGTGTTCGGCGCCGTTTCCCTTCGATCTAGTAATCGTGGACCGGGATAACAGCAGCGCGCGCGGACCAAACGTGGAAGATGAAAATCTGATTGCTACCTGGGCGAAAACCGAAAAACCAGAATCCGAGGTGGAGAAGCAGACACCGGAGGTGTTCTGCTCGAACGAGGAATCGCGGCGCGGCCTGGAGCCGTTGCGAATCGATTTAATCGAAAACCGCTTCGAATACTTGAGCGGCAAGGCACTGCTAAAAGAAGAGAAGGTTCTCCAACATTACCGTCATATCCCCATGAAGGCGGACGCCAACCAAATGCTCACTGGCTTGGGGACGGGCCATGGAACGTGGGGCACCAGCAACTTGCTGCTCACCAAGCTGACCACCGTTCCAACGCCAGCACCGAAACGCCGGGATGCTCCGGTCTTGCCGGCCAATTTGGAGACGTTTGTAAAGGCGATCGAATTGTTAGCGGAACAGCGGTCATGTGAGGTCGGGCTCATTGGCTTAGGCCGTGGCGACTCGAGTTTTGGGCCGCATACCTTGGCGAGCTTCCCGACTCATGATCCGCGTAAAGGCAAGAGGATTGCGTGGGCGTGGATCAAAAGGGAGAAGCGGCCGCGGCGCGTGGCGATTGCTGAGGTCGGTTTGGAAAACAAGTTCGCGTACGCGCTCGAAATCGAACGGACCAATCAGGAGCACTCCATTCTCGTGCTGGCGCGTGAGGACTCCCAAAGAATCGCCGCTGACAGGTTACAAGCGATCATGCTTATGTGCGCTTTGAAGCGCGGCTGGGTGCCAGAAGAGCAACTACCGGGATATCGACGAAAGACCACAACCCACCGGGACTTGGTGACGATTTCCGTGTTGGAATCACGAATCTGGCGGAAGATCGTGAAGGTGCTCGATAGCGGAGCGCGTCAGCCGGAAACTGATCGCTGCTTTCGTGCGGACGGAGGCACATAGTTGCATGTGGCAATGATCTCTTCGGTGATGCGCTCCGTTCCGTTGCGCATCGCGTCCGTTGCCACCGCGGCGAGGAGCATCTTGAGTTCGCCAATCGTGCCCTCCGAGCGGGTCAGAAGCTTCGCGGTCAGGGTGGTACTGCCTTGCAGATCCGATGGATATTTCAGCGGGATGATTTTCTCGAATGAGGCTAGCAGCTGTCGAAATTCATCATCGGTTCGCCATCGCGGAAGGATTGTTGGCGGAAATCGGTTCTCCACGGAGGAGACCGAGCGAATGACCCGCATCATCTCCTCGGTGCCAAGACAGACGATGGAGATTCGAAGCTCGTTGGCGAGATACCGAAGGGCATTGAGGAAGCGCTTCTGTTTAGCGGCGGTGCCGACTTCGGTGAAATTCACTTCGTCGAGCGCGAGGATGCGGATCTCGATTTTCGACAACGCGTCCAGGACGAGCACGAGCTTTTCTAGCGGTGGGGCGCTGGGGCGGAATTTCTTGCACAGCTTCAGCAAGATGGCACTGTACAACCGCGATTCTTCGGGAATGCTAGGGCTTTGCACATAGAAGACTGGCGCCGCGATCGTCCCGCTGCTGGTCTCGCTGGCCTGGTGCAGCGATAAGAAATGTTTCATGAGCCGCGTCTTGCCATTGTTGGTCTGAGCCGAGATCGCCAGGTTCGGCATGCGGTCGCACTTGGGATACTGCAACAAATCTTCGAGTTGTTGCAGTATTTTGTTGGCTTGCGAGTACGGTATCCAACTGTCCTTCTGGATATGGGCGATGCGCTCTTCAATCGGCTTGTCCAGCAGTTCGCGTGTTTTGGGGGAGAGGTGCTCGCCATTCATATCATTCGGGTTCCACGATACCCTCAAAAGCTTCGACTCTGTCCGCATACCGGTCGGTTCCGGGAATCGTAACGGCACTGGAGGCGGGTTGCGTGGGGCCGGGTTTCACTGGAGTAGCGGAGGGTTGGCAGGGCGGCCTGTGGCGCAATTCCCGTGCGCGCCGCGCTTTCTTAGTTTTGTGTTCGGATTCCTGTTCCAAGCTGCGCATTTCCTCGACGGCCTGGAAGATCAGGACCTCATCGACTCGGGCATAGCCTGCCTCGCGCAGCCGCTTCTCGGCGGCCTGAATCTCCCAGCGGCTCACGGGCGGCCGTGTGCGGTCGCGGTAAGGGATCGCAATGTAGGTGTTGTTGGCGGGATCCCGGAAGTAGATTTCACGCATGTCGCGGGGGATGACCCGAAATGTGAACTTGCGAGGGTGCTTGGAGTCTGCTGGATCGCGCGCGTGAATCCAAGGCCTCAGTGCATCGTCCCAGAAGAAAATGTGGTCGATCACGACGCCGTACTCCTGAATGGTGCGCTCTTCGAATGGCATGAAGTCGAGCATGAAGGCTGTCGGTTCGGCAACGCGATCCGGCAGGCCGATGCCGGGACGATTATCGGTTCCAAGTATCCCTTCCTTGTACTTGGCCAACGGCGTTGTTTTGATGCCTTTATGAAACGTGTTGGCGTAGACCTTGGCGACGTAGATCGTGAACCATTTTTCCAGTTCTGCGCGGGTCATGATGGCACGGCCTTCCGAATCGTAATCGCCCTTCTGTTCGACATTGGAAAATGTTGTACCTTTGAGCCGACGAGCCCGGGTTAACCAGGTCCCGAACCCGCGTTCGATATGACCGCCATAGCGCGGTTCTCGCGGCGGGCGGTGATCGATGGCGATATCGTGATCCTGGCAAGCCCGGCCGATCACTGTGCCTCGAAACTCCTTGGCGTTGTCGCAATGGATTGTGCGCATCTTCCCCCAGCAAGGCCACTCAGCCTGCACTCCCACGTCGGCGAGCCACTGCTCTTTTGGTAAAACGGCATGTGCAATCGCTAACCCGGCTGTGAAGGCGCTGGGCTTTTCGAGATAGATGGCGAACCCGAGCACCATGCGACTGTACACGTCGATGACGACGGTCAAAGATGGCCGCTGGATCGGCTGGCGGTGCTCTTCATCGACCACGATGACGTCCATGGGCGTATGGTCGATCTGGGCGACGGCTAGCGGACAGTCAGCGCCGGGGAAGTGTCCTTTGAGGGGTTCGTATTTTTCCGCCGCTCGTTTCCTGCCCTCGCGTTTTTCCAGCTTAAGACGGTCCGAAAGAACTGAAACTCTAGCCCGAATAGTGTTTGGAGCGGGCTTTCCTTTAATCTTGCTGTTGAAGCACT
>DATFZT010000139.1:0-23552 GCA_035314185.1 Terriglobales bacterium | reverse complement strand
GATTCCTGCTAAAGTATTATAATTAAAGGACTTAGTTGTAAGTATTCGGGAAATAAGGACTTAGCTTGTCAAGGAGCGCTGAAAATGGCTTTGGGGCAGCTTCGAGGGCCGTCCTAGTTGACCGGCACACCTCTTGCTGCCCCAATCGGACATTGTCGCACCGGTCGGGCTGGGCGTCTGTGATGGTGCTCACTGGCTGGATGTGATGAAAAAAAGTCGATCGCTCGACCCTTTTTTGATTTGTAGTTTTCGTGTCGGGAGGTGGTCTTGCAACAGGCACGGATTGCGGAGGCGGGCACCTAACGACTTTGCGGGGTAACTGCTGCTAGGTCCAAGAGGAGGACGGAGTCTGTAGCACGGCCGAAACGCAGAATGCGCTTCCTTCGTATGCGCCCGCTGCATTGCTTCCCGACAAGTTGCTCATCGTGCAACTTTTGAAGGTAGCTCTCACTCAGGGTAGGTGCAACAATGCCCGAGAGGATATCTCCCGACTCAGTCTGGATCTCAAATCTTCGCCCTATCGGTATCAGCCCAAGCAATTGGCCTCGAACTTCTTCCTCGGACTCCTCAATGCTGGCGCTCTCAGCACGCTCATAAGCTCGTACGATGCTCTGGTCGTTCAGCTCAAGCTCATGTTCGCCCTCAACAAGGCGGAGCGTTGCGCCGCCTCGATGCACCTTTCTGAGAAATTCTCGCGTGGTGCTTAAGACTCGCTGATCAACGCTTTCAAGCATCTCGGCAAACCTCGCATCGTCGTCGGCTGCGAATGCAGCAACAACCTGCGCTGCCCTCTCGGCAGCCTTCTTCAGCGGACTTGGGAAGAGCGCATTATCATCTTCGAGCTCTTCAAGCAGAAACCCAACGGACCCGTGGAGAAGCGACGTTATGTGCAGTTGGCTTCGCTGCCTGTCGGGCACCGGCCCACGCCTGCCGACCTGATCGTTCTCGGCAGTTGCCCACACGTTAGTGACTAGTTCCTGGAAATCTGACACGACCGAAGCCGCAAACGTGCTCTCTATACCTCGAGAGCCCACCACAGGACGACCGCCAAACAGCAGCGCAACGGAGGCCGCGGTCTCGGGATGCTGTTGGAGCCTGTTAAGTTCGGCATACAACTCTTCCCGTCGAGATTGCAGCCCCATGCGCCCGACCGCGTCTTCGTTCCGCAGGCTAGCGAGGAGCTGGTCCAGTGCAGCCAGTTCGGCTGCGAGGTGCCTCGATTCAAGTCGGCTCGGCATGGTAGCTAGACCAACGCTGCGCGCGCAGCGGCATCGACGTCCGTTAATGGGAGAGAGATTTCCAGCAAGCCCTTCCAGGCTTCCGTGATTCTCTGATGAGAGAATAGCCCAAACCAGTACCCAGTTTGGCGCACTACGAAATATGGACCAAAGGTGGTGTCAACAAAATAGGCATCGCATCTGAAGCTTGCCTTCGCCTGTGCCGGATTGAATACTCCTGAATTCGCTGCCACGAAAGCATTCCAATCCCCACCCGGTATAGATGCAGGACGTGCGAAGAACGTCAAAATATCTATGTCCCTTGGAGGGCGGCTCTCGTTGTCCTCAACACTCTCCAAGAAGCTTCCGTCTACCCATTGCCAACCCGAGAGACCTAGAGAGCGCAGACTCTGCCGGAAGCTAAGGAACCCGTTGAGGATCGCCTTGCGCTCGGGGGAAGTATTGAAGCGGGCGATGAGCTGATCTATCGTCACAACATAAGGGGACATGCCGCCGACATCCGCCGGGGTCGAGCCTACGTAGGGAGGTAATACCCCGGAGGCGTTGAAGTTCGGAATGGACGAAGAAGGTGCCGACATAATGTCGCAATCAGTATGGACCGGCTCGGCGCCGGCCCGTAGTTACCATCGGAATCACACAAATGAAACGCCAAACTCTACCGGAGAAGCACCAGAAACGCCCGCGGCCGAGCCCATTGCGAAAAAGGGGCCACGGGCATAACTATCCCCATGACCCCCTCGGTCGGGATCATTATCTATCAATCTCGACTAAAGATACAGAGTCCAATTTGGTGCTGGTTGGGTTGGGGGAATCGCGACGGCGAAAAACCAAAGTCAAACGCCTAAGCCGGCGACGGTCGTGGAATCCCACCCGGCCGCGGCAAACGCAAGGTCCTTCGACTGCGTAGCTGCTTCGCTTCGCGAAGCGGCTCCTCCGCTCAGGATGACAGATTTGATTAGCTTCTTAACACGAGCGGGCTAGCGGGAATTGTGGACTACCAGAATCATGCCGGGATGCAGGGTGGCTACGTCGCGGTTGTCCTGCTGGAGAGCGCTTACGGTGGTGTGGTAGGAGTTGGCGATTGAATACAGCGTCTCGCCCGGCTTGACTTTGTGATGGACCACTCCGCTGGGCACTGACGCGGATGCGGGCGTTGATGTTGGCGTTGATGTTGGCGTTTGCATGGATGCTGGCGTCGCCGTCTTCGTCTTCGTCGATGCTGCGGCTTGAGTTGCGGCTGGGTGATGTGCCGCGGTGGGCCGCTTGGTCGATGCCTGCACCGCGCCCGGATCGCGCGTGACGGGCAGGTGCAGATACAGGACTCTTCGTCCAGCCAGGCTGTCGCCTTTCAGGCGGTTCCAGACGCGCAGCATTTTCGGCGAGACTCCGAAATTTTCGGCCACCGACTCGACCGTGTCGCCCTTGCGGACTTTGTAATGCGTGGTGGCGCGGGCGTAGGTGCTGGTGTCCGACTGCTTGCCCGGAGCGATCGGGATGATCAGCCGGGTTTCAGGCGCCAGCGCTTCACTTCGACTTTGCGAACTCGTATTCGACGCCACGTCAAGGTCGTTGGCTTCGGCTATCGCTTTGGGCGTGGTGTGATAGGTGCGGGCGATTGCGGCCAGAGTTTCTCCGGCTTGCACTTTGTGATATCGCCACCAGACGCGCTTGTCGGCGGGGATCGCGGCTACCGCGGTTTCAAATTTGTCGGCGGTTCCGGCAGGCAGGTGGAGCTCGAACGGGCGTCCTTTCCCCGTCTCTTTCGGCGTGGTCATGCGGAGCAGGCTGGGGTTCAGGTCGAGCAGGTCGGCGGTGGTGGCGTCGACGCATTCGGCGGCTAATCGAAGATCGATGGGATAGTCGATCTTTACGGTGTCGTAGGGAACGGGCTTGTCTTTTATTATCGAATCCAACCCGTATTGGGCGGGATTCTTCGCCATGATGGTTACGGCCACAATGATGGGAACGTAGTTGCGGGTTTCCCTGGGCAACACGTTGCGGCGGTAGAGCTCCCAGAAATCGGCGTAGCCGGTGCGCTTGACGGCGCTTTGAACCGTGCCGGGGCCGGAGTTGTAGGCGGCCATGGCCAGGTACCAGTCTCCGAATTCGTTGTAGAGATCTTTCAGGTGGTGGGCGGCGGCTCGGGTGGCTTTTTCGGGATCCTGGCGGTCATCTACCCACCAGTTGCGTTCGAGGCCGTAGCCTTTGGCTCGGCTGCCCATGAATTGCCACATGCCTCGGGCGCCGGCGCGGGAGACGGCCAGGGGGTGGAATCCGGACTCGGCCTGGGCCAGGTAGATGAGTTCCTCTGGAACTCCTTGTTCTTGCAGAACGCGGCGGATCATGTCTTCATAGCGGCCGGAGCGGGCCAGGGCGTGCTCGACGGTGGGGCGTCCGCGGTTGGAGAAATAGCTGATGTAGCCGGCTACCTGGTCGGTCATCATCAGCGGCAGGCCGGAGCGGGTGGATTTGATTTCGGCTTCGGCTTTCGCTTTGACCTTTTGGTCGACGGCGGGCGTCAGTTCGTTGGCTTCGTCGATGGGCGCGGGCTCGGATTTTTGCTCGGCGAAGCCGTCGCCTTGCTGCAGGGCGGCTACTTCGAGGGCGTTGATGCCGTCGAGAATGCGGTCTAGTTCCCTCTCCAGTCGGTCGTCTGAAGTGCTGCGGAGATCGAATCCGCTGCCCAGGAGCTGGTTGAAGGCGGAGTCGAAATTCTGCTTCGCGGCTTCGAGGTGGCCAGCGGCGTAGTTATCCTGGCCCGCTTTGTATTCCTTTTCTACGCGGGCGATCAGGTCGGCTATGGGATCAGACTGGAGGGCCTGCGGCGTCTGCGGCTTCGATTGGGGCTCGGCGGCGGCGTTGGCGGGCTTCTGGCGCGGGTCCGGCGGGCTGCCGGCGGCCATCAGGGATGGGGCCTGCGCCTGCGCGGGAGGCATAAAAGCGGTCTTCTGGGCAGTCTGGCACGCCAGCATCAGCGCCAGGGGGGCGCAGAGAAGGATCTCCAGATAGGTGTAAGAAGAAGGCCTCATATTTTCAGAAAGTTACCGCAAGGGCTCCCGGGGACTACCAGCCTCCATAACTATGTGATGGTACTATCGCAAAATTCGTTGGGTCAACGCCACTTAAGAGACCTGACCTCCGTTACTTTGGGAACCGGTGGGCATGTTACCCCAGGCCTGCGGGGGATGGCAAACGGATACGGCAGGATACGGCAGGACCTGACTTTGCGTAGAATAGGCTGCCTGGCACAACGAGTCTTTCGCGGTTTTGGAGGCATCTTAAGCGAATATGAAAGCCATACAGATCAAGCAAACAGGCGGGCCGGAAGTGATGGAATTGGTCGAGTTGCCGGTTCCGCAAGCGAAATCTAACGAAGCCTTGGTGAAGATCGCAGCGGCGGGCGTCAACTTTATTGATGTCTATAACCGCGAGGGGCGTTACAAGGCTCCGCTGCCGCTGGTGCTGGGACAGGAAGCGGCGGGTGTGGTTTCGGCGGTCGGGTCCGATGTGCGTGAAGTGGCGGTTGGCGATCGCGTCGCCTACACCATGGCGCTGGGGAGCTATGCCGAGTATGCGGCGGTGGCGGCTGACCGGTTGGTAAAGATTCCGGCGGGGGTGAGTGAGCGCGAGGCGGCGGCCGTCCTGCTGCAGGGGATGACGGCGCACTATCTGGCCTATGACACTTATCCGCTGAAGAAGGGCGAGACGGCGCTGATTCATGCGGCGGCCGGCGGCGTGGGATTGCTGCTGGTACAGATGGCGCACAACATCGGCGCGCGGGTGATTGCTACGGTTTCGACCGAGGAGAAAGCTGCGCTGGCGCGGGCGGCGGGAGCGGACGACGTCATCCTTTATACGCAGGCGGATTTTGAGGCGGAGACGAAACGGCTCACCGGGGGCAAAGGCGTGGATGTGGTGTATGACTCGGTGGGCAAGACGACGTTCGACAAGGGGCTGAACCTGCTGCGTCCGCGGGGCATGATGGTGCTTTTTGGCGGATCGAGCGGGGCGGTCGCGCCCATTGATCCGCTGGTGCTTACGCAGAAGGGATCAATCTTTTTGACGCGGCCTTCGCTGGGAAGTTACGTCATCACCGCGCAGGAGTTGCAGGCGCGCGCTGGGGCGGTGTTTGGCATGGTTCGCGACGAGAAGCTTAAGTTGCGGGTTGAACATGTGTATCCGCTGGCTGAAGTGCAGCGGGCGCATCGGGACCTGGAGGGGCGGAAGACCACGGGGAAGTTGCTGCTGCTGCCGGGGTGAGCAGGCAGAAGAAGACGTCAGCCGCAAAGCGGCGGCACAGGAAAGCCCCGGACCTAAGTCCGGGGTCAGAGATTGAAAGCGAGGGAGTCCCGGAGGGACGCGACTTGCGTGCGGGTGCACAGGCGAGTGCCGTCCCTACGGGACTCGCGTTTCTTAACTCCTTTTCCCGGCACTTACGTGCCGGGCTTTCCTGTGCCGCCGCTTCGCGGCTGGTTCCCTTTCCTGTGCCGCCGCTTCGCGGTTGGTGGCTGAGCGTCACCCCATCTTCTCTTTCCTACGTGAGTAGGTCTTCAGGTACGCGGGCAACTCTCGCTCGCAGCGGTCATCGCGAATCGCGGCTCCGACCGTCATCTCCAGCGGAATTACTCCTGCCCAGGTGGGGAACGCGTAGTCTTCTTCGTCGTCGACTGCCGGGCCTACACGGACCTTCGCTGAAAATTCATTGATCGGAAGACGCAGGACGGACGTTTGCTTCAGCTCTTTTTCGTTGGGCTGGCGCGCGTCGTCCCAGCGTCCGGGGATGATGTGCTCGCTCAGCGCGCGCAGGGCCGCGAGCTTTTCTGCCGGATCGTCGACCAGAGTTGCCGTGCCCAGAATTACCACCGAGCGGTAGTTCATCGAATGATTGAAGACGGAGCGGGCCACCACTAATCCATCGAGCAGCGTGACCGTAATGCAGACGGGGACGCCTTGATCGAGATTGCGCAGCATGCGGCTAGCGGCCGAGCCGTGGATGTAAAGCATGTCTCCGTTGCGGCCGTAGGACGTGGGGATGACGTAGGGCTGAAAATCGGAATTGGAGTTGACTGCGAAGCCGACGTGGCAGAGGAAAGCTTCATCGAGGATCTGGTTGATGGTGTCGCGGTCGTAGACGGCGCGTTGCGGTTCGCGCACTATGCGGGTGCGTGGAGTTGGATTGCTGGACATGGAGCTGACTTCCTAGGCAGGCGCCAAGAGTGGTGATGGGGAATTTTAGCAGGTCGGAGTTAGAGCAGCCCGCCGGTCTTTATCGCCAAAGTACTGAGCGCCATCTCCAGTTTGGTTATGGCCTCGCCGAGTTCGGGATGATTTCCGACCTTCTGCTGCAGTTCTTTCAGAATCTGGTGAGCACTGGCAACGTGCTCTGCGGCCTGGGCTGGATTTTGCTCGGGCTTGGGTTCGATTGGCATAGGCGTGGTCCCGCTTCCCTGTTGTTTTCATTTTATACGGGATGGCTTTGCCGCGGGTCTCCGATGCTCCAAGGTGTGCCACTGCCGGCCTCTGTGGCATAGCCGAGCTGCGCTCGGCTTGGACGGGCGAGGGCGCCCGTCCCCACACGAGCCTTCACTTCCGACGACGGGGTTTTGAGGGCTGCTCTTCGAGCACTGCGAACTGGATTTTCTTCTCCACCGGGTCGATGCGGTCGACCAAGACCCGCACGCGATTGCCCAGGCCGTAGGTTTTGCGGGAGCGCTGGCCGATGATTTGGCGGGTGTCTTCGTGGTAGATGTAGCGGTCATTCTTATTCTTATCGCCATCGCTTAGCGTGTTTAGCGGGACGAGGCCCTCTACGAAGAGGTCGGTTAGTTCCACGAAGAATCCGAATTTGGTTACGCTGATGATCAGGCCGTCGAAGTCTTCTCCGATGCGGCGCTCCATGAATTTCATTTTTTTCCATTCCATCAGGCCGCGCTCGGCTTCGTCGGCGCGGCGTTCGGATTGGCTGGATTCGTCGGCGATGTTGTGGAGCTCTTCGAGCGTGATGGGGCCGCCGAGAGGTTCGAGGGCGTGCTGATGGGCGTCGTGGTCGCGGCGCTTGGACCAGGGGGATGGCGGCGGGGCCTCAGGGGCTAAAGCCCTCGGTGAAGGTGTGGTCGACGCGGCCCTGAAGGGCCGCTCTTCCACGGCTGCGCTGCGGTCTGTTGCCAAGACATGGCGCGTGCCTGCCGACACGCCCACCGGAACTTCTCCATCTAACCGTTCGGGGGAATCGCGCAGGACATCTTTCAGGATGCGGTGCACGATCAGGTCGGGATAGCGGCGGATGGGGGAGGTGAAATGGGTGTAGGTGGTGGCGGCCAGGGCGAAGTGTCCGCGATTTTCTTCGGAGTAGCGGGCCTGTTTCAGCGAGCGCAGCATCAGGAAACTCAGAATTCTTTCTTCGGGCTTGCCGGCGATTTTCTCGGTGAGTTTCTGATACATGCGCGGAGTGATGTGGACCTCCTTGGGCACTTCGATTTCGCGAACGCGTTTGCCCGTGCCGCGGGCGTCGCGACGGTCGGCTTTTAATTGCACGCGCTGGATGGGCAGCGCGCCGACTCCTAGCGAGTATCCGAAAGTGGCGGCGATTACTTCGAAGTCGTAGACGCGTTTGGCGTCGGGCTTTTCGTGGATGCGGTAGAGCGAAGCGATGCGCTTATTTTCCAGATAGTGGGCTACGGATTCGTTCGCCGAGAGCATGAATTCTTCGATCAGCCGGTGCGCGATGTTGCGTTCCGATCTGGTGATGCTCTTCATCATGCCGAGTTCGTCAAACTCGATGACTGCTTCGGGGAGATCGAGGTCGATCGATCCTCGGCGTTTGCGCTTGCGGTTCAGGATCATCGCGAGATCGCGCATGCGTTCGAAGTGCTCGACTTGCGCCGCGTATTCGCGGCGGGCGGCAGGGTCGCCTTCGATGACGGCATTCACGGCGGTGTAGGTCATGCGGTTGGCTGATCGGATCACGCCTTCATTGATTTCATAGGCAGCGATCTCGCCCTGGTGGTCAATCTCCATGGTGCAGGAGAGGACGAGGCGGTCGGCTTGCGGACGCAGGCTGCAAATGTCGGTCGAGAGTTCCAGCGGCAGCATGGGGACGGCGCGGTCGGGGAAATAGACGCTGGTGCCGCGCAGATGGGCTTCCTGATCGAGCGGCGAATTTGGGGTTACGTATTCGGCTACATCGGCGATGTGGACTTGCAGCTCGTAGTTGCCGTTCGCGAGTTGGCGGACGTGGACGGCATCGTCGAAATCGCGCGCAGTTTCGCCGTCGATCGTGACGATGGGGAGATCGCGGTAGTCGCGGCGATGGCGCAGTTCGGCGGCGGGGATGATGTTTTCGTTGTTCGTTTCTAGGGCTTGCGCTTCTTCGATTACTTCGGGCGGGAAGCGGTGGGGCAGGTGAAACTTGCGGATCATGATCTCGACGTCGACTCCGAAATCGCTTTCTTCGCCGAGGATCTCTATGATGCGGCCGCGCGGCTGCTGCGTGGCGCTCGGCCAGTCGGTGATTTCCACGTCTACTACTACGCCTTCCAGATCCTGCCAGTCGTTATGAACCGCGGCTTCTTCGCCTATCACTCGGTCTCGGGATTTTTTGCGCTGTGAGCTCTGTGTTCCCTGTGGTTGGCTTGCAACGTCAACGTCAAAAGCAACCACAGGGGGCACAGAGGACACAGGGGACGGCGGATTCTCCAGTCCCGGCGGAATTAGGATTTCCTGCGTTACTTTTTCGTCTATCGGTTTGACGTAGTTGTGGCGGTGTCCGTAGTGGAAGATGCCGACCACGGTGGGATGGGCGCGCGACAGCGAGCGGATGATGCGGCCTTCGGCGCGTCCGTCGGGGCGAACCGCGCCGACTTCGACCAGGACGCGGTCGCCGTGCATGGAGGATGCGGCGGCATGCGGAGGAATGAAGACGTCGCCGGCCAGGCGGGCCTTCAGAGTGGCATCGAGCGAAGTGGCTTCGGGAATCACGAAGCCGTAGCCGTCGCGATGCATGGTCAGGCGGCCGACCAGCATATTGCGTCCCTTGGCGGGCTGCGGAATGGCGTAGCGGTCGGAGTCATTGTCCACTTGCAGCAGTTCGCCTTTGCTGACGAGCGCGTAGAGGCGGTCGGTTAGTTCGCGGCGCGCTTCTCCTTTTACGCCGAGTTCGCGCAGGAGCTGCTTGTGGCTCGCCGTCTGCTTGGGCTGGCGGGCGATGTGGCGGAGGATGGCGGAATCGGACAACATCAGGTCTCAGGCGTCAGGTCTTAGGTGTCAGGGTGGGGCGGACGGGCGAGGACGCCCGTCTCTCCATCCTTATTTCATTTCAAATACTTTTCCTCGATAATTCTCCGATGATGCAGTTCGTGTCCGGCGATGATGTAGGCTAGGGCGCGCACGGTTATCTCGTTCTTGTTGGCCACGCCTCGTCGGGTCCAAGCGGGCTCGTCCAGATTGCGAAACAGGGAGATGGTGGCGCGGCGGACCGCGATGTAATCCTCAATCAAATCGGGCAGCGCAAGTTGCGCGAAGGGACCGTTACGGACGTAGTCGTCCTGTTCAAAGCCTTCGATCGGAGTCTGGTCGCCGCGCGCAATGCGCAGGGCGCGGTAGCTCATGATGCGCTCGGTGTCGTTGATGTGGCCGAGAACTTCCTTCAGGGTCCACTTGTCGGGCGCGTAGCGGAGGTCGCCGTCGGCCTCGGTGCGTCCGGAGAGCAGCAGCAGCGTCTGGCGGCGCTGGTCTTCGAAGGCGGCGAGAATGTCGTTGCTATGCGCGTCGTTGGTATGCACCAGAGAAATGTAGCGGTCGTAGTAGGGAGCGTATTCTCCGGGCTGGGGCCGAAGAAGGGCGGCCGCGGTTGAAGTCGTCGCGGTTAGGGTCGTCGCAGGTAAAGTCATGGGCTCCTCAGTCGAGAGGGCACGGAGATTGGTTGTGCCCCACGGCTCCATATTATCGCGATAGAAGAATTACCGCAGGGCGGGCAGAGCTTACACGATGGGATGCACGACCGATAGTGCACACGCAGGTGGGGAACCACGCTGGGAACTATGAAAATCCGTTGGAAAGGATGGATTTCCACAACGCGGGCCGTTTACTGAGGAGTACAATTCGCTTTGGCAGCCGAAATGCGGCTATAGTTTAAAATCCCTTAATAAAGGAAAGGATTTCGACGACAATGTGGAAGCCCACGAATCAACCTGCGACACCTGGCCGGCCGGCAGAGCCGGAGCGTCCGAGCACGACGGCTGCGACCGCGCCGAGCGTGAATCTGAGCACCGGCGAGCCTGCGCCTGTGCCGCGTCCGGTTACTACCACCACATCGGACCAAGCCACGATTGGCAAGTCGCTAGTGATCAAAGGCGAAGTGACCGGCTCCGAATCTTTATATATTGACGGGCGGGTGGAGGGATCGATAAACCTCTCGGGCAATCGTGTCACTATCGGCCGCAATGGAGTGGTCTCGGCCAACATCAACGCGCGCGAAATCGTAGTGCTCGGCAAAGTGAAAGGCAACCTGACCGCGAGCGACCGGGTGGATATCCGCAGCGACGGGTCTTTGACCGGTGATGTCGTGGCGGCGCGCATCTCGATTGAGGACGGCGCCTTCTTCAAGGGCGGCATCGACATTCGCAAGGCGGGAACGAAGCCGGACGGGCGACCGGAAGAAGTGAAGAGCGTTGCGGCTGCGGCACCTGAACCGGCGATCGCGGCAAGAGCGTAGAAGCGCTGATCGTCGTTCGCTGGTCGGCGGCAAGATAGTTAGGAGACGGGCCTCATGCGGGGCCCGTTTGTTTTGTCCTCTGTGGGGAACAGGCGACTGCGACGCGAGAATCATTCGGAGGCAGTGACGCAGAAAAATGTCTTGTGGTCGTAGAAACGCATCAGCCAAACGGTCCCGAAGGGGTCGGGTTGTTCGAACGGTTCGAAGGCGTATCGAAAGACTCCTTGCCCGATGGTGGTTAGGTTTGCGCCTAAACGATTTAGCCGTTCTCGGCCATCGGAGTTGGTCTTCAGGGAAGCGTCGACCAACCGAAATTCGAATCCAATCTCCTCGGGCAAACGTGCTTCTCTGTGGTGATAAAAAAGCCCCCTCGTAATGCGGTAAAGGACGATCTCGATGCGCTGCGCGTCGAACCTAAGACGAGAGGGATTGCTCTTGTAGTTCTGGAGCAAGAGTCTTGCGAATCCCCGACTGGCTGGCCGGGCAAGGCTATTGATCGCACGGACTGAATCGGCGTTTTCCTTTGGGAATTTCTCCCTGTCAATTCCAGTCGTGACGGCTATCCGGAAGTATTCGTCGTGTTTGGACAGTGCGCGATTACAGGTGTCACAGCACGGGACCGTGACGAGATCGGGCGGCCTTGGTTTGCTAAAGAGGCAGCGGGGCGGGACGTGATCGCGAGTCAATTCGCGCAGTTCCCCGCAGTAGACACATTTTCCAGGTTTCATGTATCAGGACCGTTAGACGATGCTAACAAGGCCGCGCAAGTTGGAAGTCTGGAGACGCTCCATAACCCAAACTGAAGCACCGCTGGCTCTCACGGCTCTTTGCCAGTCGACATGGTTTCCGCGGCTTGCCCTTCGGCCAGGTTCGGCAGAGTAACGGATTTTTTTCTGCGGAGATCTGCCGGCAGTTCCGACCGCAATAACCAGAGCCCGGCGGCTACGGCCGCGGCCCAGGTTAGGCTGCCAAGTGCGAGGGCGAGAAGATCAGCGCGGCGGCTGCCATCGAGCGCGACCGTGCGCATGACTTCATAACTCAGTCCGCCGGAGACGACACCCACCAGCGCTGACTTCGTTAATTCTTTCCAGTTCATCCCGCCGAACGGCACCATGCCGCGGAAGTGCAGTAGAGCGGCGATGGCGACCGCGTTTGCCGCTATGCCCACGTCGGAGGCGATGGCTAGTCCGGTGACCGAGAGCGTCCGAAAAAAGAACGCGTACATGGGTATGGAAGCGGCGGTGATGAGGGTGGTGGCGATCATCGGAGTCAGCGTGTTGCCCGAGGCATAAAACGCGCGGGCATAAAGCGCCTGACTCGACCACAAAGCCAGTGAAAGCGAGAACACGAAGAAGTAGAGGGCGGTGGATTCGGAATCCGCAAATGTGAAGCGTCCGCGGCGATAGACCAGATCGATCAGCGGGACGGCGATGGCCATCATCCATCCGGTGATCAGCAGCGACGCAGCCGAAATGCGATAGACGGAACCGTTCACGGTAGCGGCGAATTCCGCGAATTTTTTTTCTCCAAAGAGGCGCGAGAAAAACGGGAGCGACGCCTGGCCGACGGCTTGTCCGAGAATGGCGATGGGAACGGCGAAGAGACGCTTGGCGTAGTTGAGGCGTGCGATGTCGCCGATTCCGCTGGAGGCAAAGTAGCGGAGGATCCAGTCGTCGGCGGTGACCAGCGAAACGCCCAGCATCAGCGGAATGGAGAGCCGCACCCACTCGCGAAAGGCGGGATTTTTCACATCGAACGACGGACGGTATCCGGTACCGATTTTGGCGGCGCCGATGACGCTGATCAGGAATGGCCCGGCAATCATGCCGGCGAGTGCGCCGAACGCAAGGGACGCGATTCCCATCTGGCGGCCGCCGATCACTCCGCCGGCGATGATGAACACGTTGTAAATCAGCGGGCCGAATGCGGGCAGCAGAAACAAACGGTGCGAGAGCAAGACCGCCGAAACCACTCCTCCAACGTAAAAGAAAATCTGTGCCGGTAGCAGGATGCGCGTCAGATGAACACAGAGCCGCATCTGTTCAGGCGTGAAGCCATGGAACATCCAACCGGCGAATTGCGGCGTGAAGATCTCGGCCACGATGGTGCCGGCGATGAGCACGGTGGTCATCACGGTAATGATGATCGAGAAAGTTTTCTGCGCATCCTGCTCGCGTTTATCCGCCAGAAACCGTGTGTAGATGGAGATGAAGGTGATCGAAGCGGTGCCGCCGGCAACGATGTAGTTGAGCCAGTCGGGGAGGGTGAAGGCGGCGACGTAGGCGTCGGTCTGCTGTCCGGCGCCGAAAGCGTAAGCGATGTAGGCCTCGCGGATGTATCCAATCACGCGCGAGAGCGCGATGGTCGTCATCAGCAGCAGCGTCGCCGAAAACGCCGAGTGCTGGTGCGATGGCCGGAAGAAACGCAGCAGACGCATGATTTGCGAAATGACGCATCTGCAGATTAACGCATCTGGCGGGGTGGTGGAGAGTTATCGGTGGTGCGGAATCGGGAATGGCAATTGGCTTTCCCCTTGTGGACCTCTGTGTGGACCTCTGTGTTCCCTGTGGTTCACGCTTCTGAATCTCTACCACAGAGGACACAGGGTTACACGGGGAAACACAGGGCCATGAATCTCTGTGGCTTTGACACCGTCTGCTCTCGACTAGCATAATCCGCGTGTGACCGAGCCTCTTTCGACTGAGCAACAACTTCGTACACCGGTTTTGCGCCGGTCGTTTCGCAAATCGTATCCCGTGGCCGTGCGGGGCGAGGGCGTTTATGTTTGGGATGCCGATGGCAATCGCTACCTGGATTTCTCGGGATCGGCGGCGGTGAATTTTATTGGTCATGGCGTCCGCGAAATTTCGGACGCCATGGCGGAACAGGCTCGGCAGTTGGAGTTTGTCCATAGCAGCCAGTTCACCACTCCGGTGGCCGAAGAATTCGCGCAGGAGTTGCTGGATTTTGCCGGAGAGCATTTCGCCGGTGGAGCAGTCTACTTCACCTGCGGCGGGTCGGAGTCGGTCGAGACCGCGCTGAAGCTGGCGCGCCAGTATCAGGTGGAGATTGGCGAGAAGAGTCGGTATCAGATTCTGAGCCGCCAGCAGAGCTATCACGGGGCGACGCTGGGCGCGCTTGCGGTCTCCGGCAACCGGAAACGGCGCGAGATTTACTTGCCGATAGTGCGCGAGTTTGAGCACATCGGGATGCCTTACTGCTATCGCTGCGCGTTTGACTGCACCGACAGTTGCTACAACTGTGGACAACAGTACGCCGCCGAGTTGGAGCGCGCGATTGAGGCGGCTAAGGGCGCGACGTCGCAGAATAATGTCGCAGGCTTCATCTTTGAACCGATGAGCGGCGCTACGCTGGGAGCGGTTACGCCTCCGCCGGGATACTTGCAGGCGGTCGCGGATATTTGCCGACGGCACGGGGTGCTGCTGATTGCCGATGAAGTGATGACTGGCATGGGGCGGACCGGCCGAAATTTTGCCTGCGAGCATTGGGGAACTGCGCCCGACATCCTGGTTGCCGCCAAGGGCGTTTCTTCGGGATACGCTCCGCTGGGGGCGGTGATTGCCAGCAAGAAAGTTGTCGATGCGATTGCCGCCGGCTCGGGAGCTTTTCTGCATGGCTTTACCTACAACGCGCATCCAGTTTCGGTGGCTGCGGGACGCGCGGTGCTGCGGCGCATCCGGTCGTTGAATCTGGTGCACGCTGCCGACTCTGAGTCTGCGGGAACCGCGGGATCTGCGTTGAAGATTGCTCTGGAGAGTTTGCGCGATCTGGATGCGGTTGGGGATGTCCGCGGGCTGGGGTTGTTGTGCGGGGTCGAGTTTGTCGCTGACAAGAAGACCAAGGCTCCTTTTGCGCCGGAGAAGAATTTTGCTGGACTGGTGGGGCAAGCTTGTCAGCGGCGCGGGTTGCTCGTCTATCCCATGCAGGGATGCGTGGACGGAGTCGCGGGTGACCATTTGCTGATTGCGCCTCCGGCAGTGATTACCGGCGAAGAGATCGAGTGGGCGGTGGAGCAGATGCGGGCTGCGGTTCTGGAGTCGGCCGCTCAGGCTCGCTGAGGTCCGAGGAGCCTGCCGAGCTTTGCTCGGCTTGGACCCTTCGACTTCGCTCAGGGCAGGCTCGCGAGGCGCCCGTCCCCACAAAAGCAGGGACATTCAGGCGAGATCATCTTCTAACTATCTGAAATATTTTGACTTGGCGGTTGATCCACGTTTTACCTGCTGTGCATTGTCATCCCGGCTCCGGCGTCGCATAGTGCCGCAGAAACGGAGGCACTATGGCTACTTCAATTGGCGATTTTGCGGAACAGATCAACCCTAAGGCCCTGGCCGAAGCTCGCCACGCCGACTTCCGGCAGGCTACGCGAGTGCACCGAAGCTTTCTTGCCGCAGCTGAAAAGCGGGCTCTCATCTGGATGGCCGAGCGCATGCCCTCGTGGGTGAATTCCGACCATCTGACGGTGCTTGGATTTGCCGCCCAGATTGCTACTGGTGTTTGCTACGCTCTTGCGGTTCGTGATCGCCGGATGCTGCTGGCCGCTATTGTGTGTCTGGCGGTGAACTGGTTCGGCGACAGCCTTGACGGGACTTTGGCTCGCGTTCGGCAGCGGCAGAGACCGCGTTATGGGTTTTACGTGGACCACATCATCGATTCCATAGGCGCAGTGGCCATGATGGGCGGGCTGGCGCTTTCCGGATATATGCATCCGGTGATTGCAATTGGGCTGATGGTTGCGTTTCTGCTGCTTTCTATCCAGTCGTATTTGGCGACTTATACGCTTGGCGAATTTCATCTTTCGATGTGGCGCTTCGGGCCGACGGAATTGCGCGTCTTGCTGGCGGTTGGCAACCTGGCGCTGTTTCGGTGGGCGTGGGTGATGCACGGGCGCTATCGGCTGTTGGATATTGGCGGCGCGATTGGATTGTTCGGGATGCTGCTGATGCTGGTGGTGGTGAGCCTGAAGAATACGGTGCGGCTTTATCGGGAAGAGAGAATTGGATGACTAGCTCGTGTAGGGACCGGCGCCCTCGCGAGCCTGCCCTGAGCGAGGTCGAAGGGTCCAAGCCGAGCAAAACTCGGCAGTGTTTTCTGCGCTGGATGAAGTTCAACGCCGTCGGTGGGATCGGCATCGGCGTGCAGTTGGCTGCACTGGCTTTTTTTCGTTCATGGCTGGGGCTCGATTATTTGGTGGCTACGGGGCTGGCGGTTGAGATCGCGGTGATCCACAACTTTTTGTGGCACGAGCGCTTCACCTGGGCGGATCGGCCGGCTCGGCGGCCAGTGCAATCGCTGGTGCGGCTGGTGAAGTTCAATGCCAGCAACGGAGCCGTTTCGATTGTCGGGAACCTGGTGCTGATGCGGGTGCTGGTGGGCGAACTGCGGCTCAATTATGTTGCGTCGAATCTGGTTGCGATCGTCTTGTGTTCGCTGGTGAATTTCCTGCTGGGCGACCGGTTTGTGTTCGAAGCGGAGGCGGAGGCGAAGTCTGATGCAGTTGCCCTCAGCGGCTAAAGCCGGCTCCGAAAATAAGCCAGTCATCGCAGCGGTAAAACCGCTGCGCCACCCAAAGGCAACTGCAACACCGGTGAACCGCTGCGCCACCCAAAATCTAGTACGACACCCCGCTTGAGCCGAGCTGCGCTCGGCTGGACCCTTCGACTTCGCTCAGGGCAGGCTCGCGAGGCGCCCGTCCCCACACAAGCTTTGAGACGTGACTTTGGAGTGTTTCTTTGGGGGTTACGGCGCGCGCTAACACGGGATATAATGTTCACAGTTGCTATGCGCTCGAACGGTCACATTTCGCCTCTGGGGACGTGCTGGATCGAGGGACGCGCTTGTCCCCGCCGGTACCTTTCCGTTCTGCCTTCGCACGTGCGCGCCAATCTCTTTGGCAGCGACTAATTATTCTTTCCTCTTCTTGCTCAGCTAATCGCTTTTAGCTTCTAGCTCCTGGCCCAAGCAGCTACGCTGCTCGAACTCCGGCCTCATAAACACTGAGAACTCATACCCGATCTGGAGGATTCTATGACCACCAAGACTCTGACTGCCGGCCCCAAGCTCAAGACCGCGCTGCCCGGCCCTAATGCCAAGCGCATTCTCGCCGGCGATGAAAAATATATTTCCCCTTCTTACACGCGCTCTTATCCGCTGGTGGCCAAGCGCGGGCGCGGCGTTGTGGTCGAAGACGTGGATGGCAATGAGTTTTTCGATTTTTCCGCGGGCATTGCCGTGGTCTCGACCGGACACTGCCATCCGGAAGTGGTTGCCGCCATTCAGAAGCAGGCGGGTGAACTGATCCACATGTCGGGCACCGACTTTTATTACGAGGGCATGGTGACGCTGGCCGAGCGCCTGTCGAAGATTGCGCCTATGCCGGCGCCGCACAAGATTTATTACGGAAACTCCGGGGCCGAAGCGATCGAGTGCGCTTTGAAGCTGGCGCGCTATCACACCAAGCGACAACAGGTGATCGCCTTCTTCGGGGCTTTCCATGGACGCACCATGGGCGCGCTTTCGCTGACGGCCTCGAAGCCGCAACAGAAGCGGCGTTTCTCGCCGCTCGTTCCGGGAGTAACGCACGTGCGCTATCCCGATGTGTATCGGGGCTGTGCGGGCGGTCCACAGGATGCCGAGAAATTCGCGCTTGGCTGCGCGCGCTACATCGAAGACAAGCTGTTTAAGACCATCCTCGCGCCGGAAGAAGTCGCGGCCATTTTTATCGAGCCGATACAGGGTGAAGGCGGTTACGTTATCGCTCCGACGATCTTCATGCAGGAACTGCGCCGGATTTGCGACAAGCACGGCATCCTGCTGGTGGTGGATGAGGTGCAGAGTGGCATCGGCCGCACGGGCAAATGGTTTGCGGTCGAACACACCGGCGTGCATCCGGACATCGTTTGCATGGCGAAGGGCATTGCCTCGGGGATGCCGCTGGGCGTCACCATGAGCAAGGCCGACATCATGGATTGGGTGCCGGGTTCGCACGCGTCGACGTTTGGCGGGAACCCCGTCTGCATTGCCGCTGCGCTGGCCACGCTTGATGTGATCGAGAAAGAAGGGCTGCTGCGGAATTCGCAGGAAGTCGGCGACCACATGCGGAAACGCATGGCCGATTGGCCGAAGAAACACAAGATCGTCGGCGACGTCCGCGGCCGCGGGCTGATGATCGGGGTCGAGATCGTGAAAGATCAGACGACACGCGAGTACGGCGCGAGTGAGCGCGATCGCATCGTCGAGTCGGCGTTCGAGCGCGGCGTCTTGTTTCTGGGATGCGGTCCGAGCACGATTCGCATTGCGCCGCCGCTCATTGTTACCAAGGACGAAGCTGACGTGGCCATCGATGCGCTGGAAGAGTCGATCGCGATGGTTGAGAAGAACGCGTAGGCGTTGGGCATTCGTCGTTAGTCGTTCGTCGTTGGAGCTGCTTATGTGGAACGGAACTGTGGAATCGATTTATATCGCTTCCGCCGCCCAAGGAAAACCGCAATCTGTTGGTCAGGCGACGGCGATTCCGGGCGCGGGGCTTGAGGGTGACCGGTACGCGCTGAAGCTTGGCACCTTCTACAAGCCCAAGCCGGATTACGAACTCACGCTGATTGAGGCGGAAGCGGTTGAGGCGCTGCGGCGGGACTATCAGGTCGAGATGAGTGCCGGCGACGCTCGGCGCAACATCGTGACCCGCAATGTCCCACTGAATCACCTGGTGGGCAAGGAGTTTGCCATCGGAGACGTGCGCATTCGTGGCATCCGCCTGTGCGAGCCTTGCGATCACTTGGAGAAAGTAACGGGCAAGCCGGTGATCAAGGGCCTGCTGCATCGTGGGGGATTGCGGGCGCAGATTCTTACGCCCGGCACGATTCGCGTTGGGGACGCGGTTAGCGTCGGGTAGAGACGCGGCTGGCCGTGTCTTGGCAGGCTGACGGGGCAAAGCCCAGCCTCCACACATTCCGCACATATTCCACGTTTTGGAGAAAGGATGGCACGCATGGGCGATGGCACACTGCGCGAACTTGTGTACGGCAAAGGCGCCCACGTGGATCCGGTCGCTTGCGTCGAAGATATTTCGGCCGAGTTGGCAACCCGGACCGTGGCGGGCTATCCGCACTCCATCTGGCAGATCGTGGAGCACATGAACTATTGGATGGACTACGATCTCGGCAAAGTCGCGGGCGAGAATCGGCCGTACCCGGACAAAGCGATCGAAAGCTAGCCGGTGCATCCGAACCCAGCTGCCGAGGGTCGCGCCGCCGATGAACGGTGGCGAGCCACGACTCGCCGCTTTACCGGTTTGCTCGCCCGACTGGCTGGGCTTGCGGAATCCGATGCGGTGGAACTCGCGCGAAAAGTTCAGAACGTAGGCTCACCACAGTCTCCGCGTGATTCGACCGTGCTTGCGATGCTGTGGCAAATTACGGCACATAACAGTTATCACGCCGGTCAGATTGCCTTGCTCCGGCGCCAGTTTGGCGCCTGGCCCCCGGAACGAGGCGGCGATACCTGGTGAGCGACGCTTGCCGCTTCTTCGCTGCCTGAGACGGGGCAAGCCCCGTTTCTACTTATATTCCGAAATTCATCAACAGAAATTCCTATTGGAAGGAGGCCTCTCGATGCCACGCTTTACTTCTCGCACGCTGATCGCACTGGCGTTTGCCTTGATTGTTTGGGCCTCTGCCTTTGCCGGTATTCGCGCGGGCCTGCGCGCTTATTCGCCCGCGAATCTCGCCATCCTGCGTTTTCTGGTCGCGTCTCTGGTGCTCGCCATCTATGCCGGGATCGCACACTTTCGCCGTCCGGAGTTGCGCGACATTCCCGGGCTGGTGCTCACCGGCGCCATCGGGATCACGTTTTATAACCTGGCACTCAACTACGGAGAGACTCGCGTGACCGCGGGCGCGGCCAGCCTGCTGATTGCCTCTACGCCAATCTGGACGGCGCTGGCGGCTCGATTCTGGCTGCACGAGAAACTGACGGCGATCGGGTGGTTTGGAGTGTTCGTGAGCTTTGCCGGAGTCGCGCTGATCGCCAGCGGAGAAGGCGAAGGCATCCGGCTCTCACCGCAAGCGCTGATCGTTCTGGCCGCCGCGGTTACCTCCGCACTCTACATGATTCTGCAGAAGCACTACCTGGGCAGGTACAGCGCGCTGGAATTTACGGCTTACTCGATCTGGTTCGGGACTGCGCTGATGCTGCCGTTTGGTCACGGCTTGATGCACACCCTGCGCGCCGCTCCGGCGTCGGCGACGCTGGCGGTTATTTATCTGGGCATCTTTCCGGGAGTGCTTGCCTATGTGGCGTGGGCCTACGTGCTTTCGCATGGCGCGGCCGGCCGCACAGCGACGCTGCTCTACGTGATTCCGATTGTGGCCATTGGCATTGCGTGGATCTGGCTGGGCGAGGTGCCGAAGGTTATCTCTCTGGTTGGGGGCGCGATCGCGCTCGGCGGGGTGGTGTTGGTGAATACTGTGGGAAAAATGAAAGTGGACAAAGGGAAACCGGCCGAAACAATTGCCTTGCTTGTTTCGGAAGTGGTGAGCTGATGCGCTCTGACGGTGCCGTCCCTCCGGAGTCTTGGTCGTACCATGGGTGCCGTCCCTGGCGGGACTGGATTCGTCTCACTTCCGCCTTCCTTTCCCGGCACTCACGTGCCGGGCTTTCCTATTTCGCCGCTGCGCGGCTGGAACGTCGCCGTGTTCCACGCGCACGGCGGCTGGAGTGTCATAGTGTTCCTTGAGCGGCGAATTGTACCGGATGCGCGGTGACCGGCATCACATAATGCGCGGTTAGTCCAAGCTAGGGTGAACATGGAGTCTTCTATGTTCTCCGGACGCCTGACGCAATCCGCACTACGCGCACTGGACTGGCTGACGGCGAGAACACTTTCGCCGGAGGACACGCCACCGCACCAGCGTACCGGGCGACGCGGCGAGGAAGACGCTTATTTTTACCTTCGACGCCGGGGATACACGATTATCGCCCGCAACTTCCGGTCGCCCAATCATCGCGGCGACCTCGATCTCGTCGGCTGGGAGCGGGACGTCCTGTGTTTTATCGAAGTGAAGACGCGGACGAAGCGTGACCTCAAACCCGCCGAAGCCGCCGTGGATCGCGATAAACAAAGACAGTTATCGCTGGTCGCACGAGACTTCCTCCGCCAGATGCCCGCTTCGTGCCAGCCGGGCCCTCAGCCCGCGCGCCTTTCGCGCGATGGGGTGGAGTGGCGGTTCGACGTGCTCGCCGTATACTATGAACTCGAAAATGGCGACCGCGGATACAGCCGCCCCTCATTCGAGCTGTTTCAAAACGCCTTCCCCGTGGCGTACAATCGGAAGTTTGCGGCCTCCAATTGAAAGGATTTAATAGGTGCCTGAATTAAGGAAAGACCCCATCGTGGGCCGGTGGGTGATCATTTCGACGGATCGCGCCAAGCGGCCAACCGACTTTGTGCGCGAGGCGGTGAAGATCAAGGGCGGATTCTGTCCGTTCTGTTACGGCAATGAGAGCAAGACGCCGCCCGAGATCCTGGCGTATCGGCCCAGCGCCAACGGCAATTCTCCGCCGAAAGACAGCCCGGGTTGGACGATCCGCGTGGTTCCGAACAAGTTCCCGGCGCTCGGCATTGAAGGCAACTTGAATAAGCAGGCCGAGGGCATGTTTGACAAGATGAATGGCATCGGCGCCCACGAAGTCATCATCGAAACGCCTGACCACAACGCCACCCTGGCCTCGCTTCCGTCGAAAAGAATCGAAGACGTTCTGTGGGCCTTCCGCGATCGCATTCTCGATCTGAAGAAGGATCGGCGCTTCAAATACATTCTGATTTTCAAGAACCACGGAGAAGCAGCCGGCGCTTCCCTTGAACACTCGCACTCGCAGCTGATTGCATTGCCGATTGTGCCCATTTACGTGGTCGAGGAACTGCAGGGAGCCAAGCAGTATTACATCTACAAGGAGCGCTGCGTTTTTTGCGACGCCATCCGGCAGGAAATCGAGAGCGGCATTCGCGTGGTGGCTGAGAACGAAGATTTTCTGACGCTCGCCCCGTACGCTCCGCGGTTCCCCTTTGAAACCTGGATCCTGCCCAAGCGCCACGAATCTGCTTTCGAGAACTCGTCGTCGCAGATGTTCGAGAATCTGGCGAAGGCGATCAAGCTGCTGCTGATGAAAGCGGATCGCGTGCTCGACAATCCGCCGTACAACCTGGTAGTACACACGTCACCGGCGCAGGATCCGACCAACGAGTATTACCACTGGCACATCGAATTCATGCCTAAGCTGACCAAGACGGCGGGATTTGAGTGGGGCACGGGCTTCTACATCAACCCTACGCCGCCCGAAGAGGCGGCGAAGTTCTTGCGCGAGGCGAGCGTGGAAGATGCGGCGCCGAGTGCGGTGGTCGCGCGGTAGGCTGTTGCCCGGTAGTGAGCGTAATCGGGATGTTTCAACAGTTACCCGCGAACGCGCCCCGCTCGGAGTCCCAGAAACCGCAGCAGGAGCCCCAGACATGCGAAATAGAGTAGGGCAGGAATCCAGAGAATGTCGGCGTAGCTGATTAGCGACTGAACCCAGCGACTGTGAACGTTGCCGAACCAATCATGGTCGAGGAGCCAAGCCCAAGGCGTACCGAATAGGAATCCGTATCCGGCGATTCGCTCGGAACGCAAGTGGAAGCGGTCAGCAGAACTGATTAGGACCGTCAATGCGGTCGCGGCAGCGAAGGGCACCGCAAGCAGGATTCGCCTCAGCCAAGTCAAGCCGATTTGTTTCATAGCACTGAAAACCCCGTCAATGAGTGCAACGGGGATATTTCAACAGTCGGCGCGGAGAGGCCTCGCTTTTTGCCGTGAATCAGTGGGACAATGAGGCCATGAAGCAACAAGATGGCGCTCGCCACCCCGGCCCCATGCGTGTGATGCGCGTGGACGCGGAGTTTGCTGGCATCATTGTGGCAGTTGGCTTCCTGGTAATGGGCGCCGTCGGTCTCGACATTGGGAAATGGTTCATCATGGGAGCCCTTGTGCTTGGTGCCGTCGTCGCTCTGCTGCTGCGTTTCACTAGAAAAGAATAGTGACGATGCCACAGCCTGCCATCGCTCATTGGCGGTGTCAATTAGTGCAATCGGGATATAACGCCAGCCGACCGGACGCCCCCACGCAGTTAACGTCTAGCGAGTGTCGAAAAGACCACGTAAGCGAAGACAAGCGCAAACATCCAAGCCCACACTCCCATGAACCTCAGGTAGGTTGGATACCATGGTTTGAAAATCAGCTTTGCGAACGGATAGTTCTGGAAAATCTTGTTGCTGCTATTGTGTTGCCTCTGAAACCACGCCTGCATGCGCTCCGGCTTGAAGATGCAAAAAGAGCCGACTAACGCTAGAAAAACAGCCGCAGCCATGGTTACCGGAATCATCAGGTGTTCCATTGCCGCTCCGTGGCCAAGTGTAGAGTAGACGCCCAACTGTTGCAATCAGGCGTTTACACTCAGGACCCCCGGTCGTGAGTTCTATAAAAAGGGATGTCAAGAGAAAATTTCTCCCTTCGACCGGAGGGCGAGAGGATTTTTGTCTCGAGATCCAGCCCACT
>DATFZT010000138.1:0-10413 GCA_035314185.1 Terriglobales bacterium | reverse complement strand
GACCAGCCGCCAGGCCAGCGGCGCTTCCGGGAATGGTGATGCCTCCGTCGGTGCCTGCGGGGACGCGTTGCCAGGTGGTGATGAAGCGTGCGTCCGCGCGCCGGTATTGACCGATTTCGCTGGCTACGGTGTCGGTGGCTGCTTCGGTGAGAGCCGCGATCGCGGCCACCAGCCAAACGCGATTCCCGGTGACGCTGAAACCCACCGAGCCGAGGGCGGCCACGGAAAGATTGGCCGACACTTGCCACGCATTGCGGCCTTCCCGGCGCTCTGCGAGCCCGAGCGCCAGCTTACGGCGGTATCCCAGGCGAGTGGATATCCAGGTCATCACGAACAGGGTGGCCAGCATGAAGAAGGCAGTGGGGCCGGAACCGGCAAAAAGCAGGAAACAGGCGAGACCGCCGGCTATGGCACCGGATCGATTGACGCCCCGGAGGGTCCTGGCCAACAGGGCGAAGCCCAGCGTTACGGCCGCGGCGATGACCAACCGCTCCGGCGACGAGGCCCATGCGTGGGCTGGACAAAGGGTCAGCATTATTTGGGCAGCTTTCAGCTGTTGGCTGATAGCTATTCTTGACGATCCCCGTTCGACAACACTATATTCGGTGTCCGGCGGCAGCGGACCGCGTCATGTAGGGCTTGACCTTTGGATTCGCCCCGTAATCTGGCGGCTGCAACCCTACCCGGTTTAGGCTACACTTCTGTACGCTTGGGGGAATTCTAATCTTGGGGAGACGCGGCTGGCCGCGTCTGCCGGGACGAGGCAAGCCTCGTCTCTACTTGGGGTGAAACCGATGGCGGCCTCAGTCTGGTCTGGATATCTAACGTTCGGCTTAATTTCGATGCCGGTGCGTCTGTTCTCGGGCGCGCGCAGCAGCGGCATCTCGTTCAATCAGCTTCACCGCACCGACCACCATCGGGTAAAGCAGCAGCTGATTTGCCCGGCGGACAACCAGGTTCTCGAGCGTAGCGATATCGTCAAGGGCTATGAGTATCGCAAAGACGAGTACGTGATTATCGATCCCGAGGAGATCAAGAAGATCGAGCCGAAGACGGCGAAGACGATGGAGATTCTCGAGTTCGTGAAGACCAGCGAAGTCGATCCGGTGTACTTTGAGTCGTCGTATTACATGGTTCCAGAGGAAGCCGGGCGCCGTCCCTATGCGTTGCTGACGAAGGCGCTGGAGGAGAGCGAGTTTGTCGCCATCGCTAAACTCACCATGCACAACCGCGAATACACCGTGTTTCTGCGGCCGCATAAGGGCGGAATGATGCTGCACACTATGTATTACGCCGAGGAAGTGCGCGAGGTCGAGTCGTTCGGCGCTCCCGACGTGGAGATTAAAGAGGCAGAGATCAAGGTTGCGCACCAACTCATCGAGGCGCTGGCGGGCGAGTGGGATCCGGAGAAATATCACGACACCTTCCAGGACAATCTGAAGAAGCTGATTGAGACGAAACTGGAGGGCGGCGAAGTGCAGGCGGTCGAGCAACCGAAGAAGATGGCCCCGGTGGTGGATCTGATGGCGGCGCTGAAGGAAAGCCTGGCTCAGACGAAGAAGCCGGCGGGGTCGGCAAAAGTTACGGAGATGCCAGGCGGGAGCCAAACGAAGACGCGTCGCGGGCGCGGGTAAAGAACCCCACGTTTCAAGGTTTCAAAGTTTCAGAGTTTCAAAGTGGACCTTGGCTGGGCTGCGGTCAACCTTGAAACTCTGCAACTTTGAAACTTTGAAACCTGCTTTTTTGCGATTTCCCCTCATGGGCTGGTTCCCGATACAATAGCCAATTCCGCGTACGACCAATTTTTTCTACGGAGTTTGAATGAAGCGGTTTCTCTGGCTGGGGTTCGTGGCGTTGGTTTATTTGATCTGTAGCGGGTGCGGCGAGACTTTCCGGCCGATTATCATCCCGAATCCTCCAACGTTTCCCAACCCAGCGGCGGCGCACACGGTGGTGACGATCAGCCAGAATGTCACCGACAACCTGACCCAGGAGCCGGGCAGCGCCATGGTGATCGATGTTTCCGGCGACTCGATTGTCAGCGTTGCCAATGTGGGCTACGCTCCTGTCCACGCCGTGCAACAATCCGCCAGCGTGGTCCTGGTCGCCAACCATTCCGGGAGCGGTACGGTGGCCGATTCGATTACCAAGCTGAGCTTCAACGGCACCACCATCGCCACCAATCCGCCTCCGCCGACCATCAGTCTGCCGCCGAATTCGGCGCCTAACTTTGTGGCTACCACCGAGTCGGGCCAGGCTTATGTCTTGCTGCCGGGGTACGTAAACCCCGCCACCAATCTTGTGGTTCCTTCGGTCGGCGTGATTAACACCAACAGCAACAACCTGGTGACTACCATTCCGCTTAGCAACAACGCGGGCGCTAATCCGGTTGCCATGATGGAGACGCAGGATACCAAGAAGCTCTACATAGCGAATAACAGCCTCCCCTGCACCAACCCGCCGACTCCCGGTGTGTGTTCAATTAGTGCCTTTAACACCGTCGACCAATCCTCACGGGCGATCAACGGCGCGCTGAGCACGCCTCCTATCTGGTTGTCGGCGCGTACCGACAGCCAGGCGGTGTACGTGCTTGAGGCAAACGGAACGCTGGCGTGGATCAGTACCATTTCGACGTCTGGGCCCGACACGCTGGCCGAGACCACGATTAGTGTTCCCGGCGCGAACATAATGATTTACGACCCCAATCTGAACCGGCTTTATATTCCTGGGGGACAGGAGGTGGCGATCGTCGATGTCTCGCAGTCTCCACCACAATATCTTGCGGGAGGGCCGATCGCGATTCCTACGGTGGCGCCCGGTTCGCGCGGCGCCGGGGACCCCTGCTCGCTCACCAGCGCGCAGACGCTGACGGTGGCTGCGGTCGCGGCATTGCCGAATGGAAGCCGCGCTTATGTTGGGGCTTACTACGAAGACGCGAGCGACAATATTTGCCCGCAGGCGACGGTTATCGACGTTGCGAGCAACACTATCAAGACTTCTTTTGCGATCCCGGGAATCATTGCCTATGACGCGTTTTGCGCCAGCACCCGCTTTCGCATCATGATGGGCGCCGGCGGGGACAGTAGCCGCGCGTATCTGTCCAGTTGCGATGGGGGTAATGTGAACATCATCGATACTTCCAACGACACCTATATCCTGAATCAACCGGCGCCCATCGGTTCGCGAATGCCAATTGGGACGGATCCGCTGAGCCCGCCGCAGAATCCGGTTTTTCTGATTGCTGGTCCTTAGGAACGACAACGTTCGGCGAGCGATCCTCTCCCCAAACGGCGCGGGAGCTCGCTGAGACGCGGCAAGCCGCGTCTCTACCGGTGGGTTTTTCTTGATTGAAACTTTGGGATTGGTTGCAGTGGGTTGCGACGGATCCTATCCGGCTGCTACGGCGGCTTCCATCTCGCGGCCCAGGTAGCGTAGCGCTACATTCATGAAGACGTTTCCGCTCGAAGTATTGAAGCACAGCACCAGGGCTTCGGTGTCTTCACTGCTTTTGCTGCCCTGTTCGGAAGTGTGTTGGGTGGGTGGATGAACACGGAAGTGAAATCCCTGGTCATTGAGCGTGGTGACGGCGTTGCCGATGATCTGGTTGGCCAGCTCACAGACTGCTTCGCGAACCAGATCTTCGCTGGTGTCGGCAGCTTCGACTCCGGCGAGACGGCCGGCGAGTTGCACGGCGGCTCCCTGGTCGGAATCGAAAATGATCCGGCCTTCAATTTCGCCCGTGAGGCAGACCTCGGCAGCGACGCCTTTGCGCCGGTACGCCTCTTGTTCCATGCTCAGATTCTCGATGGAAATGGGCGACTGCATCGCCTGCGCGAGGACGGCGTCGGCGGAGTTGATGAAAGGCTGAATGAGGTCCATCCGCATGACTAGGCTCCAGCTCCGGCGCCCCGCACCGTGACGCCATCGTCACGCATCACGTACTTGATGACTTCATAGAGAACTTCCGGCTTGACCGGCTTCTGCACGAAGTGACGGGCACCACGCTGCAGCGCGGCCACGATGTTTTCCTGGTAGCCGACCGACGACACCATGACGATGCGAGCGCCGGGATGATCGCGTACGATCTTCTCCGCCGCCTCGATGCCTTCCATCTGCGGCATGGTGATATCCATCAGAACGATGTCGGGCCTGAGCCGTTCGTATTCGCTGATTGCGGTTACTCCGTCACCCGCCTCGCCGATTACCTGACCGCCGAAGGTTTCCACCATCCGGGCCAGGTTCTTGCGGGCGAACACCGAGTCATCCACGATCAGATAACGTACCGGCTGTCCGTCTTCGCTCCGTTTTACGGGCGCAAACTTTTCCATGGCACTCCTCCCCAACTATCACTTAATCACGAACTACATACTTTCGATAGATAACTCTAGTTACTTCCGGCACCTGTCGCGCGCTTGACGTCGGCCATGTCCCCCCGGCTGTGGTCTTGCGCGCATTGGGCTTGCAAAATACTGGGCAGATCCTGGAGGTCGGCGATGCGCATGACGTAGCCGCGTTCGATGGCCACCTTGGGCATACCGTAAACCACGCATGTTTCCTGACTCTGGGCCAGGGTGTATCCCCCGGTTGCCCGGATTTCGCCCAAGCCAGCCGCGCCGTCTTCTCCCATGCCGGTCATCAATGCGGCCACGGCTTGGGAACCAAACTCCTTGGCGACGCTGTGGAAAAGCACGTCCACCGAAGGACGATGGCCGTTTACCGGGTTGTCCTCCGTGAGCACGGCCACGTTGCCCAGCGGCAGTTTTTTCACTTTCATGTGCCGGTTTCCCGGACAAATGAGGGCGCGCCCGGCTACCAGCAAGTCGCCGGATTGGGCTTCCTTGACGCGGATGGGGCAACACTCGTCGAGCCGCTTGGCAAACAGCTCAGTGAAGCCGTCGGGCATATGCTGCACGACCAAGATGCTGCCCGAGAATTCGACCGGGAGCTGCGAGAACAGGTATTGCAAGGCGTTCGGACCGCCGGTCGAAACCCCGATGGCGATGATGCGGGTGGGGGCGACGGGCTGCATCTTGTTGGGCTGCTCGTAGTGTGTTTCCCCCGGCAGGAACTGGGTTTGCACTCCACTGCTCTGCGCCGCCGCGCGGATCTTCTTGATCAACTCGCTGGCAATTTCCGGCATGCGCGCGGCGACGTCGGTGGGTTTCGCCACGAAATCGAACGCGCCCAGCGCCAGCGCCTTGAGCGTGATCGACGCCCCGGCGGTGCTGTGCGAGCTGACCACGATGACGGGCAGCCGTCCGCGCCGCATGATCTGTTTCAAAGTATCGATCCCGTTCAGTCCGGGCATTTCCAGGTCGAGGGTGATCACTTCCGGCGATAAGTCCTCGATTTTCTTCAAGGCAAAATTGCCGTCGATCGCCGTGCCGACGACCTCGATGGAGTTATCCTGCTCGAGAATCCGGGGAATGAGCTTGCGCATGAGAGCCGAGTCATCCACCACCAGAACACGCACCGGCTTTTTCATGCCTGGCCCCCTGCCGTGCCGCGTGCCCGCGTCTCACCGGTTTGGATCAAACCACTGCCCGTCGACATCAGACCCACCATACTTGTACCGGTTACGTTCGCTCGCCCGCGCGTGAAGCGATCCATGAGGGCGATCATGTTGAGGATGAGAACCACCCGGCCATCGCCCAAAATCGAAGCTCCGCTTACCAGGTCGGTGGTGATCGACTGGTCGTCAAGCGCCTTGATGACCAGTTCGTCTTCGCCCACCAGTTCGTCGACGACGACACCGAACTTGCGGTCTCCACTGATGATCACCAGCACGAAGACTTTACGCCGCGCCGTTTCCGGCCCGCTGGGAGGCTTCGCCCCGAGGCGCAGCAGAGGCAACACGTCGTTGCGCAGTTGCAGCACGTCGTAGTGCTCCACCTGATGGATCTCTTCTTCGACCGTGCGCGCGATCTCGGCTACCGCGTTCAGCGGCAGGGCGTAGAGGCGCTGCTCCACCCGGAACATCAACGCCCGGATAATAGCCAAGGTCAGTGGCAGGCGGAGACGGAAGGTGGTGCCGCGTCCCACCACGGTTTCGATCTGCACCGTTCCCTTGAGGCGTCCGAGCACGCTTTGGACAACGTCCAATCCCACGCCACGGCCCGAGAGTTCGGTGATCTCTTTCGCGGTGGAGAATCCCGGCTGCAGGATCAAATCCAGAGTCTCCGACTCGGTCAAGCGGGCGGCCTGATCCGGTTTCAGCAATCCCTGAGACAAGGCGCGCTCGCGAACTTTTTCCACATCGATGCCGGCTCCGTCGTCGGTGACCTCGATAACCACCTGGTTGCCCTGGTGATAAGCGCCCAGGCGCAATGTCCCCTTGGGCCGCTTGCCGGCGCGAACCCGCTCCGCGGCGGTTTCGATGCCATGGCCGACCGCGTTTCGCACCAGATGGGTCAGGGGCTCGGCAATCGCATCCAGAATGCTTTTATCCAGATCGGTTTGCCCGCCCTTTACCATAAGCTCGACTTCTTTGCCGCACTGTAGACCGACGTCCCGCACAATGCGCGGGAAGCGACGGAACAGCTGATCGACCGGCACCATGCGAATCTTCATGACCGAGTGCTGCAAGTCGTTTAACACGCGGCCCTGGAACGCCATGGCGTCGGAGAACTTGCCCCGCAAGACATCTTTTGGGAAGCGTTGTCCAAATTCGAGCAGCGCCTGCTGCAACATCGATTTCGCCAGGATCAGTTCACCGACCAGGTTGAGGACGCTGTCGATTTTCTCCGCATCCACGCGCAGCAGATTGTCGGGGCCTCCGGGTGCGGCGGATGGCACCGGGCGTTCTGGCGTGGAGGAGTCATTTTCAGCAAAGCTGGCAGCGGCAGCGACCGCGGCCGATGGCACGATCCCGTCGTTGTTGCTGTTGTTGTTGTCGTCGTCGTTCTTATTGTTGCTGTTCTTGCTTTCCGTGTCGGCAGCTGAAGCCGGCAGGAGCGAGCGCGACGCCGCAGCAATGCGCAGGGACGTGACTTTGACACTCTGGGCAATGGTTGGAATGCTGCACTTGGTCCGGATCTGCTCCGCCGGTTTATCGGAGGCCAGCGCCGCTTCAACGCGGTTCATGGGCTCGACACTGCCTTCGACCGGATAAAGCGCGAGTACTTCGCCTAATCCTGCGAGGGCCAACTGGATCATCTGGCGTCCAGCGATGGGCATGGCGCACTGCGGATCCATCTGCACCGTGACGTGATAAACGCGTTTGCTTTCCGCGAGAGCCCGGGTAATCGCCAGTTGATCGTATTCCGACCAGGGGCTGACTTTTGCGACGGCTTTTTTCGTTTTCTTTTTTGCCTTGACGGCGCCGCCGGCTGCCGGGTGGGCGAGACGGGCAATGTCGGCGCGCAAAGACTGGATGCTCGGAAGCTTGGTCCCCTTCCGATACGCTTCCAGCAAGGCGGCAAACACGTCGGCCGCGCGCAATGCGATCTCGGGAACCGAAGCCGCCGCCACGTTCTCCAGCGTCAGCACATCCTCGAATTCATGGGAGAGCTCGCTGAGCTCGCGGAAGCCGCAGGCGGCCGCGTCGCCCTTAAGGGTATGCACGGTGCGCCTTAGGCTGCGGGCGGTTTCCGCATCGCCGGGCGACTTCTCCAGGTGCATGGCTTCGTCGTTCAGTTTCTGGACGAGTTCTCCCGCGCTTTCGAAGAACAGCTGCCGGAGTTCTGTCATGCGATCGTCGGGGGGGACGGTCAAGCATGCACCTCCACGCGCTGATAGGCGGTGCCGCTGTTGCGATGCACCATTTGAAATTTGTCGGTGAGCCCGAGCAGGCTTTCGGCATGGCCGACAAAGAGGTATCCCTGGGGATTCAAGCAGCGATAAAACTTTTCGACCAGCCGCTTCTGCTCGGCTTCATCGAAATACATCATCACGTTGCGGCAGAAAATAATGTCGTTGCGCTGCGGCAAGAATTCGGTCTTCAGATTGTGAAAATCGAAGTGCACCAGTTCCTTGACGTTCTTCTTCACTACGTAGCGATCGCCCACTTTGTCGAAATAGCGCAAGCGGTAGCCATAATCGACGCCCGCCATCTGGTGCTCACCGTAGGAGCCCTCCTGGGCCGCGCGCAAGACCGAGTAGTTGATGTCGCTGGCCAGGATCTCCAGCCGCCAGGGAGCGGGCACCATGGGCTTCGGAACCGGCGATTCGTAGGGCAGAGGATGGCGCAGATAATGGTAGGAGAGCGAATCGGCCACCTGCATGGCCATGGTGTAGGGTTCTTGTCCGGTAGAACAGCCGGCGCTCCAGATTCTCACGTTGTAGTCGTGGCGCTCCTGTTTGCGGCGCAGAATGTCGTCCATCACGTCTTTCTGAAACAATTCCAGCTGCGCCTTGTTCCGGAAAAAGCTGGTTTCGTTGACGGTGAGGTTTTCGAGCAGGCGCGACAGCTCTTGTTTTCCCTGGTGGCTGGTGAGCAGGCGATAGTAGCTGTAGAACGAATCGAGCTGGCACTCTTTCAAGCGACGCTGCAGGCGGTCCTGCAGGAACGGAGTGCGCCGGTCGTCGAAGTGCATGCCGCACTCCTGGTAGACCAGGGTCTGCAGGAGTTTCAATTCCGCGTCGGTGAGTGCCGGTGTTTCGCTCGTGCTCATGTGGGTTCGGTGCCTGCTGCTACTTTCCAGCCGTGGCGGTTTTGGTTGCCGTTCCTGTCGCCGCCCCTGCTCTGGTTCCCGCCTTGTCGCTACCAGCTGCCAGCGGCTTTTCCGCCGCTTCACTCCCCAACTCTCTTGCCCCTAATACCTTGCTGATATCCAGCAGAATGATCAGCCGTCCGTGGTACTTGCCTAGGCCGGTGACACAGTCCAATCCGCCGGCCTGCATCATGGCGGGCGCGGCTTCGATTTCACTCTCGGGAATTTTCAGAACCTCGGAAGCCGAATCCACGATCATGCCCGCTAGCCGGCCCCGGTGTTCGACCACCAGAATGCGGCTGCGGCGGTCGAGCCCGGCGGACGGCTTCCCGAAGCGCTTCCGCAGGTCCACTACGGAGACAATCTTGCCGCGCAGGTTAATGACCCCTTCCAGATAATCAGGCGCGTCCGGCACCGCCGTGATCTCCGGCACACGGACGATCTCATGCAACGAGGTGATGGGTACGCCGTAGGTCTCGCGTCCCACCCGGAAGCCCACAATGTGTGTTTCCCGGCTCATGGTTGAAATTCCCTCAACGCGATCCCGCGGCGGTGGTCCGGGCGGTATTCCCGAAACCCGGAGCATTTTCGTTTGATCTGTCGTTTAATCTCTCGTTTGACCCGTTCGTCCTGTCGGTGGATCTTTCGTTCGGGCGCAGCGCAAAACGGTCCATCGAATCCAGCAGGCCGCGCGACATCTTGGACATCTGATCGGAGGAAGCGGCCAGTTCGGTCGACCCCGACGTGTTGGACTGCACCAGTTCGCGCATGCGCTCCATGGCCTGCACCACCGCCTGCGCCCCGGAAGCCTGTTCTTCCACCGCCGAGTTGATTTCGTGGGTGATTTCGTTCAAGCGCGTGGTGGCGCGGGCGATCTGCGACGAGCCGTGCGACTGCTCGTTGGTGGCGGCCCCGATTTCCTGCGCGAACTTGTAGACCTCGGTTACCACGTTCGAAATCTTGCGCAGCGCGCTATTCAGTTCCTGTCCCAAATTCAGGCCCTCGTTCACGATGGTCGTGCTCTTCTCCATGTTATCGACAGCTTTGCGCGCTTCCTTCTGTATGCTCCCGATGAGCTCGGAAATCTCTTTGGTGGACTGGGCGGATTTCTCGGCCAGCTTGCGGACTTCGTCCGCCACCACGGCGAATCCCAGGCCGTGCTCTCCCGCCCGGGCCGCTTCGATGGCGGCGTTTAAGGCCAGCAGGTTGGTCTGTTCCGCCAGATCGTCGATCACTTCGATGATTTTGCCGATGTCGTCCGCGCGCGTGCCGAGAGCGTCAATGATCTCGCCCGAGGAGCGAATCGTGGTGTTGATGCGGTTCAGGCCGTCGGTCGCCTTTTCCATGGTGCCAATGCCGCTGTGGACTTCTTCGCGCGAACGGTTGGAGATATCGAGCAGAACCTTGGCCGTATCGGCGACCCGCTGGATCGAAGTCACCATCTGGTCGATGGACGCGGAGGTTTCGCTGACGCTCGAGGCCTGCGTCTGCGTGCTCTTCACCATGTTCTGCACGTTCACGCTCATCTCGTGCATGGTGCTGGTGACTTCATCAATGGCCGAAGAAGTCTGCAGGCTGTTGCGGGCCGACTCGTCGGACGCGCTGGCCACCTGGGTGGACGCGCTGGCCACCTGGGACGCAGCATCGCGCACGTTGCGCACCATCCCGCGCAGGCCTTCCACCATGCGCGTGAAGGCGTTCGCCAGCGTGTCGTTGGCTGAGCGCGGACGGACTTCGACGGCCAGATTGCCCCCGGCGATGG
>DATFZT010000137.1:0-2953 GCA_035314185.1 Terriglobales bacterium | reverse complement strand
ATTGTGATCATTGGCGTGGTTGGAGTCGCGCTCCTTGCACTCCTTCCGGCAAAACAATCAGCACCGGCCGGTCCCGTTCCTATCAGTGAGCCGCGTCTTGCCTAGCGCTAGAGGACCTGGTCCACCGCCGCGCTTGTATCGAGATGCAAGAACTCCTCAGCGGAGCGCGGCGATTCGCTCCGTTGAATAGGCCCGACGTTGCCGCTGCGTTACTTTTGGATTGTCGGCAACATGGACATTACGACCCAGTTCCGCGAAACTACCGGATAGCCGGTGAGAACGAAGCCGCAGGCGCCGCGGCCGCTGCGGTATTGGCCTCCGAGTAGTTTTTGGGCCGGGATAAGGTGTGTGTCACAGGGAGGTGTCTGTGACCCACTTACGCCAACGGATGCTGGAGGAACTCCAGCGCCGCAACTACTCCGATTCCACCATCCGCCACTATCTGCATTTTGTGGAGGAGTTCGCCCGCCACTTCGGCAAGTCACCGGACAAGCTTGGACTCGATCACCTGCGCAGCTATCAGGCCTATCTGTTCAAGCAGCGCAAGCTGGCCCCTGGGACAGTGGAGAACCACGTGTCAGCGTTGCGGTTCTTCTTCGTGCGCACGCTGCACCGGCCCGAGTTTCGCGAGTTTATTCCCTTTCCGAGAGTGCAGCGGAGATTACCTCACATTCTGAGCAAGGAAGAAGTCGCGCGCCTGATCAACGCCAGCCAGAACCTTTTCCAGCGAACTCTGCTGATGGTTCTCTACGGCACCGGCATGCGGCGCGCCGAAGTCGCCCGTCTCAAGCTCAGCCACATCGACAGCCAGCGCATGATCATCCACGTGGTCCAAGGCAAGGGGGGCAAGGATCGCGACCTTCCTCTAAGCCCGGCGCTGCTGGAGACGCTGCGCGCCCACTGGCGCTGGCTCAAGCCGCGGACCTACCTGTTTCCCTCGCGAAGGTATCGCAACATGGAACAACCCATCTCAGACAAGGTCGTATGGCTGGCCTGCAACGAGGCCGCCCAACGGGCCGGTATTGGCAAGCATGTAACGCCCCATCTGGTTCGACACAGCTGGGCCACGCATCTTCTCGAAGCCGGCACCGACCTGCGCACCATTCAGCTGCTCCTGGGACATGAAGATCTGGAGACCACGGCCAAGTATCTCCATCTCTCCCAGCGCCATCTGCAGCAGGTCGCCAACCCGCTCGAAGAGCTAACGCTGTCTCCTGTTGACGAAAGCCGCCGCTCCCATCATCGTCCGCTGCATCCATGACCCGGCCGGCCATCGAAGTGGCCGACATCCTCCGTGCGCAGGGCAACCGGTTTCTGGAACGCTACCAGTCAAGCTTCAGCTACCAACAGCTGAAGGCGTTCCGAGCCATCGCGCGGTGCCGCACCGCTGCGCTCGGCGGGCATATCGACCAGTGTCACGGCTGCGGTTATGAAGCCGGCATCTCCTATAACTCGTGCCGCTCGCGCTGCTGCCCCAAGTGCCAGGCCCAGGCTCGCCAGCGATGGATCGAGGCACAACAACGCGATCTGCTAAACACCGGCTACTTCCACGTCGTGTTCACCGTGCCCCATGAACTCAACGTCTTTGCGCTGACCAGTCCCGCAGCCTTCCACGACCTGCTGTTCTCGGCCAGCTCACAGACCTTATTAGAGGTGGCAGCCGATCCGAAATGGCTGGGTGCCGAGATCGGTTTCCTCGCCATTCTGCACACCTGGGGATCGAACCTGTTGCTCCATCCTCATGCTCACTGTGTCGTTCCCGCCGGAGGCCTGTCTCCGGACCATCAGCGCTGGATCCACACTTGCCATCCACGCTTCCTGCTCCCCATTCCGGTGCTGCGCAAGGTCTTCCGCGACAAGTTCATCGATGGAATCGAACTCCTTTACCGAAAAGGCCTGCTCGACTGCGGCGGTCCCGCGGAGGCTTTAGCGGATCAGGCACAGTTCTCCGAACTGCTCGAAAAACTGCGCCATAAGGAGTGGGTTGTCTACGCCAAGCCGCCCTTCGGCGACCCTGCGCATGTACTGCGCTATCTGGGCCGCTATACCCACCGCATCGCCATCTCCAACCACCGCTTGCTCGACTTCGACGGTGAAAAGGTCGCCTTCCGCTACAAGGACTATGCCCACGGCGGAAAACAGCGCATCATGACACTTCACGCAAGCGAGTTTCTGCGCCGCTTCTTCCTCCATGTGCTCCCCCTGCGCTTCGTGCGCATCCGCCACTTCGGCCTGCTCGCCAACCGCTTCCGAAAACAGATGTTGCCCCTGGCGCGGACACTGCTGGCCAACGATGGCCGCCCATCGCTTCCCCAGCCCGCACCCATGACTCCGACCGAGGTCGCTCCACTCTGGCACTGCCCACGTTGCGGCGGACCGATGCGCGTGGCGCGAAGACTTACCGCCGCGCAGCTGTACCTGGAACAACTCGATTCTTCATGACACCTGCTTCCAACACGGCCCCCGGACTTGCTCGATGCACGCCGTCGTGCTCCTCTGTCCATACTCTGATTCACAGTCATCTGAGCTGCTCTCTTCGAACACATCGAACCCTCAACACAAGACGGCTCATCCGCATCATCACTGCTTATCAACACCATCGCTCCCGATGACGGCTCGGAAAATGATTCACTCTATCCCCGGACCATATTCAAAATCCATAATCCCTGCCTGGATCACCGCGTCCGCGGCAAACGCCTGCGGCTTCCTTCTCACCCCCAAATCGAAAGCGCCTCGCAGAAGCACCGTCGCCTCCTTAGGCATCGTGCGCGAGGCGCTTCCGATCTTGGCTAGCGGTCATCCGTTAGGAACCGCGTATGACTTTGAGTCCGCTTGCAATTCTTGCGGGTTTCCTAAAATCTGTCGAATGGACCCATTCTCGCCCGTCATACGGATAGGCGCCGACACTCGGCCAAGAAGAGAACAAGAAGGAAAAGGAGAAAACGGATGCAGT
>DATFZT010000136.1:0-60605 GCA_035314185.1 Terriglobales bacterium | reverse complement strand
TGGGAAAGACTGCCTGCACTTCGCCTAGCTTGGTGCCGAGTTGTAATTGTCCCCACTGCAATTGCGTCAGGTCGAATTTCCTGATGTCGCCGAGGCCCAGCTGGGACCAGATTTTCGCGGTGGCGTCGGGCATCACAGGATGCGCCAGAGCCGTGACTATTCGCAGTGCTTCGGCGCTGGTGTAGAGCACGGTGGCCAGGCGCGCGCGGCTCTCCTCGTCCCTGTCCTTTTTTTCGCCCAAAGACCAGGGCTCATTTTCGACGATGTATTTGTCGACGGCACTGACCAGCCCCCAGGTGGTTTCGAGCGCTCGCGAGAACTGGTATTGGTCGAATAGGGCGCCGAAGTCGGCAATCGCCTTTCTGGCCGCATCTGCAATTGCAGCATCGGCCGGGGTGTGCGCGGCATTCGAGGGGTACGGAACTTCTCCCTTGAAATAGCGCGCGATCATGGTCAGGGTGCGGCTGGCGAGGTTGCCGAGTCCATTGGCGAGATCGGAGTTATAGCGCTGCACCAGGGCATCGAAACTGAACGCCCCATCCTGCCCGAAGACTACTTCTCGCAACAAGAAGTAACGGAGCGCGTCGGTGCCGAGCACATCGACGATGGTTTCGGCGCGCACGATATTTCCACGCGACTTCGACATTTTGCTTTCTTCAAACAGTAACCAGCCGTGCGCCGTGATGCTCTTCGGCAACGGCAATCCCGCGGCGAGCAGAAATGCCGGCCAGTAGACACAATGGAAGCGCACAATCTCCTTGCCAATCATGTGCACGTCGGCCGGCCAGTACTTATCGAATTTGCTGGTGTCTTTTGAGCCATAGCCGAGCGCGGTGATGTAATTGGCCAGCGCGTCGAGCCAGACGTAGACCACGTGCTTGGGATCGTCCGGCACGGGGATGCCCCACGAAAACGTCGAGCGGCTGATGGAAAGATCGCGCAGGCCGCCGCGCACGAACGAGAGCACTTCATTGCGGCGGGTCTCGGGGCGGATGAAATCCGGCTGCTCGGTGTAGAGGCGGATCAACTGGTCCTGGAATGCCGAGAGCTTGAAGTAGTAATTTTCTTCATGGACGGTCTCAGTGGGACGGCCGCAATCGGGGCAGGGAGCTCCCGGCTCGGCATCGACGTAAAGCTCGTCGGAAACACAGTATTGGCCGGTGTAGGTTCCTTTGTAGATGTATCCGTTCTCGCGAATTTTGCGCCACAACGCCTGCACGCCCTGTTTGTGGCGGTCGGAGGTGGTGCGGATGAAATCGTCGTATGTTAAACCCATGCGATCCCAGAGCCCACGGAATTCCGCGGAGACTTCGTCGGTCAACTGCTGCGGAGTTTTGCCCGCAGCCTGGGCGGCACGTCCGATCTTTTGACCGTGTTCGTCGGTGCCGGTCAAGAACCAGGTGTCATCGCCCAGCATGCGATGGCGGCGCGCGATCGTGTCGCAGGCGATGGTGGTGTAGGCGTGTCCGATGTGCGGATGCGCGTTGACGTAGTAGATCGGCGTCGTGATGTAGAACTTCTTGCTCATTCCTGTCCTTGCAGTCGAAATCTTACCTCAGCGGCTAAAGCCGGCTCTCAAAACATGCCGTTGATCGCAGCGGTGAACCGCTGCGCCACCCAAAAGCTAAGTAGATAGGGGTCGTGATGTAGAACTTCTTGCTCATTCCTGTGCCTTGCAGTCGAAATCTTACCTCAGCGGCTAAAGCCGCAGTCTATTTTGCAACCTACGGCGCGGCTGAAGCCGCGCCCTTTCAAAGCAAAGTCGAAATCCGAAGTTGCGCCCTTAAGCTGCGTTCGTTGCATTCGATGTTAGGTCGTCCACTTCGATTCCGATATGCCGTAAGTGGTGCAACATGTGCGCGACGTAGTCATCGAACACGAACTGAAGCGTCAGCGGTCCGGAACCGGCGACGGTCAGCGTGTGTGACCAGGCGGAGTCGGGCACCGCTTCGGCGGCGGCCAGCAATTGCTGGTTGAACGCCTGCCACAACTCGATCAGTTCATTCCAGTCGCGGCGAAGGTAAGCGTGCACAGCTACCCAGCGATTCTGCTCGTAGCCGGGCATGGCCAGTTTGTCTTCGAATTGCGCGCGAACGATCCGCTGATGATTGTTGGCGGCTGAATCGAGCAGATGCCCCAATTCCTCCTTCGGAGACCATGAGGACGGCGTGGGCTTGCTTTCGGCCGTATCGTTGGAAATCTTTTCGAGGCGGCCGGGCACACGCCGCAAAATGTCGCGCAACAAATTGAGCGCTGGCATGAATCCTCCTGACTATTCTCGCAACTATTTTTTCAACTATTTTTGTAACTCCGCGAGTGCCGACAACAATTCGGCACTGTGCTCCGTTGGCTTAACGTCGGTAAATACCTTCACGATCTTGCCTTCTGGATTGATGATGAAGGTGTGCCTGGCAGCGACCTTTACCAGGATGAAGTTGGTCAACGAGTCATAGGTCGTCGACACTTTGTAGTCGGTATCGGCGAGCAGCTTAAAGTTCAGCCCTTCCTTGGTGCAGAACTGTTTGTGAGAGTCAGCGCTATCCACGCTGACCCCAAGCACCACGGCGTTCTTCTGCTGGTACTGCGACTGGTCGTGCTGGAAGTTGTGCGCCTCGATGGTGCAGCCGGTGGTGAAGTCCTTGGGGTAGAAGTACAGGACCACCCATTTGCCGCGATAGTCCTTGAGGCTGACCGGCGTGCCCTCCTGCGAATTGAGCGTGAATTCGGGAGCCACGCTGCCCACCGACGGAGCTGATCCCGCGAAGGCGAGAAGAGGCATCAGCGCGAAGAGAGTCAGACAAAGTGCGAGCATCCCCAAACTTCTCACCATAGATAACCTCCTGAGGGAATTAGCCAGCCCCGGAAGGGGCGTCTGACTGGAAAAAATTTATGGCATCGCTAAAGCGATGTCCTGATACGAAACAGATGCTCGGAAACAGAGCGTGATTCACTGTTTTCGGTCGCCTCGAAGATACTGCTGGATGGCTTCTTGCATTACTGTCCGGAGCGGCACGTGCTGCGCTTCCGCCAGTGTCTTGCAGTCCTCATACTCCGGCGCATAGTTGGAGACGGTGCCATTCATGTTCGCAATCTTGATGCGCACTGGACCCCACGCTGTGTCGACCGTTTCCCACCGTCGCGAGAGCGTGTGGCGCTGCTCCTCACGGCGGCGCACGCCCAGGGTTGTGGTCTCAGCGAAGATCATCCTGGTTAAGCGATTGGCGTCTTCCATTTTTGCCAGCACGGTGAGCAACGCTCCGGGACGGCTCTTCTTCATTTGCACGGGGACGCTGAACACATCAAGCGCTCCCTCGGCCAGCAACCGCTCCATGGCGTAGGCCAGGACTTGCGGGCTCAGATCGTCGAGATTCGCTTCGAGCACGGTGATTGTTTCATTCGACGTACTCGCCGCATCCGCCGGTTCAGATTCTCCAATGGTTAGCCGGAGCAGGTTCGGCTGCTCGGGGAAGTCGCGCGATCCCGCGCCGTATCCCGCCTTCTCAATCTTCATCGCTGGAAACGGCGCGAAGCGGCTGCTCAGCGTTTTGACGATCGCCGCTCCGGTTGGCGTCACCAGTTCGACCTGTGGCCCGGAAGAATACACCGGGGCGTCCCGCAGCAACGTCAGCGTTGCCGGCGCGGGAACGGGAAGAGTTCCGTGGGCGCACTTGACGGTGCCGCCGCCCACGTTCAGGGGCGAGCATATCCATTGTTCGACGGCAAGAGATTCCGCTCCCACGGCGGCGCAGACAATGTCAGCCATAGCATCGACGGCGCCGACTTCGTGAAAGTGGACGCGCTCGACGGACGTATTATGAATCTCGGCTTCGGCCTCGCCCAACGCTTCGAAGATGCGAATCGCGGTCGCCTTCGCTGTGCTGCTGATCCCTATCCCTGCCTTTTCGATGATCGCGCGAATTTCGGTCAGCCCGCGCTCGTGTTCGTGGCCGTGGTCATACGAATGCTCGTGAGAGTGTTCATGACTGTGGCCGTGCGCGTGTTCATGCGGATGGTCATGTTTCTGCTGTTCCCAGAAAACTTCGCGCGGCAGGTCTTTCTCGCCGTTGGCGTACACATCCACTTTGGTCGCCGAGATTCCACTCCGCGTCACCCGCGAAATCTCCAGCCGCGCACCGATACCTAGCGCCTGAACCGTGTCTTCGAGCAGTTTTGGAGACACTCCAGCATCCACCAGGGCGCCTAAAAACATGTCGCCGCTTATGCCGGAAAAACAGTCTAGGTAAGCTATACGCATTAAGGTCAAAAGCTTGAACCACAGGGGCCACCGGGGTTCACAGAGAAAATACACAAAGAGGACCCCGTGTACCTCTGTGGCCTCTGTGGTTAGGACTCTTGTCGACGCCGCATGAAACTTTCATCATAGGGAAGCCCGCCACCTCCGTCAAACCCGCCGCCCGCCGCGAGTTTGTTAGAATCATTGTTCTTCAATAGGTTAGAGGGCATCCTTGTATCGATATCTGGAATGTGTTCTTCGCGAGCATGTACGCGGCTTCCTACGACGCACTCAGTTCATGGGCTTGTCCCCAAAGGCCTGCGACGAACTTGCCATCGTCGTCGAACAACCACCCCGAACCGAAATGGGGGACTACGCTCTTCCCCTAGCGTACGAGCTGATCAAACAGGCGAAGAGACACAATCCAGAGGCCTTCCTAAGCTACAGCCGCAAGGCACCTTTACAAATTACGCAAGACGTCGCCGAGGGCGTCGGCGCGATCGAAGGCTTTAAGTCACTACAGCCGAAATTTGCGTACATAAATGCCTATGTGGATCGTGGTTATCTGGCAGCCAAACTCATCGCGGACCAGGAGCCATCGCCGAACATTCCTACCGGTAAGGTTTTGGTCGAGCATTCCAGCATCAATCCCAACAAGGCGGCTCATATCGGGCATCTACGCAACGCCATTCTCGGCGATACGTTCGTGCGCCTGCTGCGCTTTGCGGGCAGGGAAGTGGACGTCCAGAATTACATCGACAACACCGGCGTGCAGGTCGCGGACGTGGTGGTTGGCTTTCTGCATATCGAGCAGAAAACTCGGGCTCAGATCGAGGCGCTGGCCGCGGCTCCGCGCTTTGATTATCTATGTTGGGATCTTTACGCTCGCGTCTCTCACTGGTACGAAGAGGACAAGTTGAATCTGCGGGCGCGCGCTGCGACGCTGCGTTCGATTGAGGAAGGGAACAATGAGACGGCGGCGATTGCTGACTTGATTTCGGTTGCCGTCCTGAAGCGCCATCTCGAAACCATGGAGCTGCTCGACATTGAGTACGACTTCCTGCCGCGCGAGAGCGAGATACTTCATCTTCATTTCTGGGATGCCGCGTTTACTAAGCTTAAGGAAGCGGGCGTGCTCACTTACGAGGACGGCGGGAAGAATAAGGGCTGCTGGGTTATGCGGCGCGCGGGGACTTCCGCGGCAAAAAGCTTAACCACCGGGGACACCGAGGACACGGGGGAAAAGATCACAGAGGAAGACCAGAAGGTTATCGTCCGCTCGAACGGCACGGTCGGCTATGTTGGCAAAGACATCGCTTATCACATGTGGAAGTTCGGGTTGCTGGGGCGCGATTTTGGCTATCGGAAGTTCTTTCGCTATCCCAACGCCCACGACTGCTGGATCTCAACCACCGAGGGCGAGCGGGATCATCCGCACTTCGGCGATGTCGCGGAGATCTACAACGTCATTGATGCGCGGCAGTCCGAAGCGCAGAACACAGTGATTGAAGCTTTGCGCGGACTCGGCCACGGCGAAGCGGCCGACCGCTACACGCACTTCTCCTACGAGATGGTTGCGCTCACTCCGCGCTGCGCTGCTGAACTTGGCTACCAGCTTAGCGAAGAAGATCAGGGGAGGGCGTGGATCGAGGTTTCCGGGCGCAAGGGTTTTGGGGTGAAGGCCGACGATCTTCTGGATGCGCTTATTACGTCGGCTCGTAAAGAGGTTGATGGGCGTCATCCCGAATTGAGCGAAACGGACCGCGCCGGCATTGCTACGCAGATCGCCATCGGGGCGCTGCGCTATTTCATGCTGAAGTTTACGAAGCCCTCGGTGATCGCCTTCGATTTCAAAGAAGCTTTGAGTTTCGAGGGAGACACGGGTCCTTACGCGCAGTATGCGGTCGTGCGCGCTTCTAATATTTTCCGCAAAGGTGGATTCGATCCGGAGGAGTTCTGCCGGGACTCGGCTGGGGGCGCTTCTTTGGCCTCGAGCGCGGGCGCCGCTGGCGGAGACGCGGCTAGCCGCGTCTCTACCGAAGAGTTTGCCCGGTATCTTGACGGCGAATCCTCTAACGACATCTGGGAACTCTGGCTGGCGGCCGCTAAGACTTCTTATGTTGTTAGTCAATGCATTGCCACCACCGAACCGGCTTATCTTGCCAAGCATACGTTTCAGCTGGCACAGCTTTTCAACACTTTCTATCACCGTTATCCGATCCTTAGTGAAACGGATGAGGGCCGAAAAAGGTTCCTGCTGACGACTGCGGCGGTGGTTCGCCGCGAACTCATTCGCGTTCTCGCGGCCATGGGGATCAGTGTTCCGCCCGTAATGTGAGGCGAGTTACCAAGGCTTACAACTCCGGCGCCCCTGGCGGCATCCCTATATAGTAGGGTTAGTCATATGAAGAAGACGGTGAAGAAGGCCATCTTTGCAATGGTGCTGCTAAGTCTGGCGTTTAGCTCTGCTGCCGCCTGGGCGGAGAACGCTCCGGAGATGCCGCGGATTTTCTCTAACGCGCGCTTTGTGTATGTAACCGCCTACGATGGCGGTCAATTCAATCCCAACCTGTTGCCTGAGGATCGGGAAGCGATTGCTCACGTCCAGGATGCGATCCAGAAGTGGGGCAAACTCACGGTGGTGTACCGGCCTCAGGATGCGGACATTGTTCTTGCAGTGCAGTCTCGTGGGTCAGAGGATGTGTTGGCTGTCTACGAGGCGCACGCCGGGGATGAGAGCAGCCGGTCTTCGCAAACCTATCTCTGGCGCGTAATGGGACGCGGAGGGTTGCAGAAGGGCGAGATGCCGTTGTTTTCGCAATTTGAGAAAGCCTGGGATCGGATGAAGCATTAAGGGTGACGCATCCCTCGTCACCAGAGCGCCGGTCGATCTCGGCCAGACCGGCCAGCGCGGTTGTCGCTCCATTGCGACTTTCTATAATTCTCAGCGAGAAACCAAAACAGTATAAAATTTCTACGGTTGATACCACGATTGCCTTGTTCGGGGTGGTATGCATTTCCCACAGCCAGATTCCAAGATATTGATATAAAATGATTTAGCCATTTATTTTGCGCGCCTGCAATGGCATCACCCGTGCACTAGCAGGGGGCGGGTCCAGTTCAGAGACTCTTAACAGGACCGGACATAGATTCCAGGACAGAGCAATACTTGGGCAAGGAGCCCTAAAATTATGAATCGCATTTCGTTGACCCTAACGTTAGCGGTCGCACTGGCCGCAGCGATCGGATGCACAACCAAGAATTATGTGCGTGAACAGACTACGCCGCTGATCAACAAGACCAATGAACTCGATGACCTGACGGCGAAGAATTCGAAAGACATTAAGGACGTCGATCAGCGCGCCCAAGCCGGAATCCAGGCAGTGCAGGCCAAGGCCGCGGAAGTGGACCAGAAGGCTCTGGCTGCGGGAAGCGAAGCCGATAAGGCGCAACTTTCGGCGAACAGCGCTACCCAGCGTGTGGACGTTCTGACCAACGCCGTCATCAACCTCGATAACTATCGCCCGGTGGTGGAGACAGCGGTGCATTTCGGATTCAACAAAGACAATCTGACGCAGGAAGCCAGGGAAGCCATCGACCAGCTGGCCACCAGCGTTGCCTCTACCAAGGGATACATCATTACGGTAGAGGGCGCGACCGACTCGGTGGGCAGCTCCGAATACAACTACGATCTGAGCCAGCGCCGCGCTAACGCTGTGATTCAGTACCTGGCGGCGGAGAAGAGCGTTCCCGCCTACAAGATTTACTTGATCGGGCTGGGTAAGGATAAGCCGGTCGATACCAATAAGACTCGAGACGGTCGCGCCAAGAACCGCCGCGTGGATATCCGCCTGATGACCAATACCGGCGCCGGAACAACGACGCCAGCGCAGGCGCCCAGCACGACACCGACTCCTACGGCGAACGCGACTCCGCCGTCTTTATAAGTGTAAGTGTGAGTTAGCCCTCTTCCCCGGAGGACTATGTCAAACCAGGCCGTCCCATTTGTGGGCGGCCTGATTTTTTTTGGCTCCTCTCGCCCGCTACCGAGTCAATAAGCGCAAACGGGGATGTTGCAACAGTCAGGGCCTCATCTTTCTTTGCGCTGTGGCTCTTGACCACCACCTACATCAAGAAGTGACCAATTTCACTGACACTCACGCCAGCTATGTCCTCCACCCGCGCCCGCGCATAAGAAAGCCCGGGACTTCCGTCCCGGGCCCACAATCCCAACCAACTATTTCTGCACGAAATTGGTGAAGATCGTATTTGCGTCGGTCTGGATCTGCATGGCCGACTTACCGGCGTTGACGATAACAAAGTATGTGTTGGCCGGAGTCGGGCCTCCGTTGAAGGTCGCCGTCCCTGTACAGTTCGAGCTCACGCTGTAGGTTCCGGTCAGCGTAAAGGTCTGAATCGTCCCGCCAAAGCTGGCCGTTTCGCTTCCAGTGACTCCCCCTAAACCATCAAGCTTGACCTGACCGGCCCAGGCATAAGGCGCCAGCGACGAGTCGTACCCGCCGCCGCGGAATCCAAAAGTGTTCTTGATTCCAGCGTTGGTGCAGATCGCTTTGCCCTGCGCCAGGGCGTAGCCGTATTCGGAAGATCCCGCTTTGGTGTCCGTCATCTCGAACTGCGCGCCAGCGCTTACCACTACCAGCGTGAAGACCGAGGCGGTTCCGCCGCTCGGGGTGAGCGTGGTCGTCCCGGTGCAGTTCTTATTAACCGAATACGTTCCGGTCAGGGCGTTATTCAAGCTGATCACTCCCGCAGTGCTGTTTGTAAAGGTGCCGGTGAAGTTCCCCAGGCCATCCGCGGTCAGTTGCCCGACGGACGACGCGAGCGAGCCAGTGCTGTCCACGCCCGTAAGGGTGAAACCGTAATTTCCTGCTAGCGTTGCATTGGAACAACTGGCCGACGCATAAACCGAGAAACACAACCCAAGCAACAGCGCGGAGCCAAACTTTCTGACACTCATTTCGTCCCTCTTTCTTTTTTTGGATAGGAGCAACTGGACTGGTCTTCAGCCCTGGGGGGAGTGTCGGCCATTATAAGCCACGGGCGCGGCTTTTCGAGGAAAAACCGATCAGGAAATTTACGCTCTTCCATCCCGAATGTGACCCCGAGTTCAGTGGTAGTTGGCGGGTGACGCTCATTCGCGAGCTCTTCGCGAATGAGTGGGGACGCGATCAAGAAATTGTCGCTCCAACGGTTATTAGTGTCTCACTCAAGAAACATGAGTAACTAGGATTACGCCGTTCTTTGTCAGTTTACGAGATCAGCATTATCACTCATTGAGAATTGCCAGGCATGTCTTCGTCCGAAGTGCCCGTTCATCGGGGCTGCTTCGACCTCGTTCTAAAGCGATACAATAGATGTGTGCGTAGTCGATTCCTGATTGTTCTATTGGCGCTGCTGACGACTCTTTCGCTGGCACAGGATTCCCCGGACAAAACTGACTCGGATAAGACCGCCCCCCGCAGCGGTGACGCCGGGGGAAGCTCCAGCCGCGATACCAGAATCGATACCAGCCCGCCCAGGGACGACGCCAAGAGCCATCCCAGCAGCAAGGCAGCCGTTGCGGATCTCGAGGGCGCGGATAACCCGGATATCTCCGGCGTCCAGGAGTTCCACCCCTGGAACCCGATGAAGGCGCAGAAGGACATTCAGGTCGGCGACTTTTACTTCAAGCGCAAGAATTACAAAGCTGCGGTCGAACGTTACAAGGAAGCTCTTTACTACAAGGATGGCGATGCCGTGGCCAGCTTCCGTGTCGCGGTGTGCCAGGAAAAGCTTGGAGATAGAGTCGAAGCGAAGAAATACTACGAACAGTACCTGAAGATTCTGCCCGAAGGACCGTTTGCCAAGGAATCGCGGGCTTCGCTGGAGCGGCTGGCGAAAGCGCAATGAGATGCTGCCAGCTCGACGACGCATCGTGCGGAGCCTGGCGGGGACGCCCGGAGCTCCACTAATGAGTTCTCTCCTACTTCTCCACGCGCGAAAAATCTCCGGTGGATGCGTTCACGGACACCCGCAGCTTAGCGGTGTCGCGGTCCGCTCCATAGACTACGCGCCATAGCAGCAGGTTGGTCTGCCGGTTCCAGTCCAGCACATAAAGAACGGGCGTGTCGGGTTCCTGCTCCAGGAGTTTGTCTCCGCCGTGCTGCTGGGCGACGGCAAAGGCCTTATCCGTATCCGATTTCAGAAACTGGATGTTGAAGACCTGGGTGCTGGAATTGGTCGGGCTGTAGGTGTCGTCGACGCCGTGAGAAATATCGTCGTTTGCCCAGGTATAGAACTTGGTCGAGCGCTGCGAGGGCGAGGCGAATCCGACGCGCCACTCTCCCGCCTTGCCGTCCCGGCCCTTGGAGTCCGCCGTAATTCGTGATTCCGCACGAAACGGTTGAGCGTCCTGCGCCCAGCCACGGGCGGAGATGTAGCATTTGTAGAGCGCGCTGCTTCCGGTGATGGCCTCGGGAGCCTTCGGTTTGGGCGTCTCCGACGCGGCCGGCTTGGTGGGCTCCGAAGAGCAACCGGCCATTAATCCCGCTGTTAGAATTGCGAAGAATAGTTTTTTCATCTTCATCGACGATTTGATGTTCACGCTTTCTGTAGAAGTTTGGACATCGAATTTACCATTCTCGTTTTCGCGAATGATTGTACTGAATCAACGCCATGGATTCCTATCTTGAACGTCTGCGGCAGGAACTCGAAGATGCAATGGGGGGTGCCAGCGTCAGTGGATGGACGCAGGCTCCTGCTGGAAAGTGGAATTCTGCCCAGATCCTGGAACACCTTTTTCTCACGAACAAGAACACCAGTCGCGGAACGGCGAAATGCCTGGAGCAGGGTGCCCCGCTGGCTACTCGGGCTACGCTGAAGCATCGCGTGTCCACTCTGCTGGTGGTGAGTCTCGGTTATTTCCCTGCAGGCCGCAAGGGCCCGGAACGCGTGATGCCGCGGGGAATGGCGCTGGAAGAGGTTCAGCGAGCTATTGTGCCTGAGCTTCAAAGAATGGCCTCGGGTCTGGACGATTGCGAGCGCAGGTTCGGCACAGGGACGAAAATCATGGACCACCCCTTCCTGGGACCTTTCACAGCCGACGAGTGGCGCAAGTTTCACTGGGTCCACGGGCGGCATCCGCGCGGCAGATTCGGGAGCGGATGGGAAAACCCTGATCCAGTATGCAGGAACAAGCCGGGCGGGGACGCCCGGCGCTCCATGGGTGAGACTGGTTACTGTTTGTCTTTGTCCTTATCCTTAGTCTTTGTCGTTGTCTTTTTCATTCTGCGCAACGCCGGCCTTGTGCGCCTGGTCCTGGAGATCGTCCATTTCCTGGCGGGCGGCGTCAAGCGCCTTCTGCTTGGCTTCGAGGTCGCTCTTGTACTGCACCTCGTCCTTATTAAACTGGACGTTGCGCACGCTGACGCTCGGATCGGTTTGCGCTGCGGCCGCGTGCAATTGAAGTTCGCGCTGATCGATGTCTAGCTCGTGGCTCAAGGAAGAGATCTTCTCCTTCTGCTTGTCGAGCTTCTCCTTCCAGGCGTCCGCCGTCTGCTGACGCGCAGTGGCGGGATCGACAGTGGCCGGCTTTGCGGCTCCCGCGGACTTGCTATCGGCGGGCGACGGCCCGACCACGCTCAGAGTTTCCGTGGTAGGCAGATTGTCGTTATCGTAGACCTTGCTGGTCGCAGTGGTATCGGGTTTGTTCTTGCGAACGGTACGCGCGTAATCTCCCAGTGACTGAGCGGCGGCAGCGCCGACCCCCAAAAGGAGCAGCGTGACGATGGCCATATGTTTCGTGTGTTTCATGTTAGTCATCCTTTCGCAAGCCTGCGATTCTGATCGCAACCTGCAATCGCTAATATCAAGAACTTGTGGTTGCAGCCCGTGCGCCTCCGAGGAAGCTGCCAATGGTCCGGTCCAACTGCGCTGCTTCGCGAGCGATGCCGTCGGCCAGTTGTCGCGCCAGTTCCGGGTCGCGGCTGCGCGCTAATTGCTGCGCATATCCCGCGATCGTAGTCAGGGAATTGCGCAGTCCCAACGCGAGTTCGGAGGAAACTTCCCGATGCATCTTCTGATCGTGCCGGATACGCTCAATGTCGGTCTTGTCGGTGAGGACCAGAGTCGTGCCCATGAGACTGGCGTCCTCGGCCAGAACCGGGGAGGCCGTCACTTCGAGTACATGGCTTTGTCCGTCCCGCGTGAAGTAGTTCACCACCAACCCTCGCACCGCCGAGTCGCCCGCCAGAGCGGGAGCCAGAGCTTGCTCGACGTTCGACGCTGAACCCGAACTCGAGCCATCGCTTTCCGGACGCAGCGTCGCTGTGCGGAAAAGATCGGAAGCATGCAGTCCCACCGGTGCAGCAAATCCCAGCAGGGTGCGCGCCATCCCGTTCGCCTGCCGGACCAGACCGTTGGTGTTCAGGAACAAAACGCCGCAGGAAAGATTTGAAAGTATGGTTGAGCTCAACGTGTCGGAGGCCTTGGCTTTTCTACGATCCGACAGTTGCTGGGTGGTGAGCTCATGTTTTTGCTGCTTCAGTTGCTGAATAACCGCCTGAAAGGCGTGTACTGGCAATCCTTCTGCCGTCAACGGAAGTTGATTCAGCGATTCGGGTTCAGCTACCAGGTTCTTACGCAGGCGCCGAATCACGAATAAGCCCAGCCCGAAAGCGGCGACGGCAGCGAAAAGAAGCAAGCCCATGCGCAGTGTTATCGGACTCACTAGCGGATTGGCGAGCGGATTCATCAGCAGCCTCACAGCGCCCTCCAATACCAGTGCAGAAGGCGGTTGCCAAACAGGAACGACAAAATCGCCATGCCGCCGAGAAACACGCCAAACGGCATTTCGTAGTAGCGGAGCGCCAGACGAGCCGATTGCCAGGCGCGCCGGCGGGCGTCGATCTGCCGAGCTTCGATCCCAGGAGTGGAGGTGGCTCGGGCTTTGTTTCTGTTCCGGCGCAGGCGCTTGATCCAGACCGCGAGAACCGTGCTCAGCCCAAACATCGAACCTGTGAGCGAGGCGGCAAAAATGGTTAAGACCGTAAGCTTGGTTCCGAGGAACGCGCCGATCAGCGCCATCAGCTTGACGTCGCCGAACCCCATGCCTTCGACACCGCGGGCTCGCAGGTAGATGGCGGCTGCGCCGTATAGGAACGAGGCGCCGACCGCCGCTCCCAAAAGGGAGTCGGAGAGCGACCACAACCGCCACGAAATCTCGCTCCGCATGGCGGGCGATACCATCCCGGGAATGAGTTTGGAAGCCAGATCATTTACCGGGACCACGAGGCTGAACACTATTCCCAGAGCGATCCCGGGAAGAGTCATGGCGTCGGGCAGCAGCTTGGTTTCCGCATCGGTAAAGATCAAGCCCAGCAGCAGGTAGCCGAGCACAGCGCACTTGAGCGCCGCCAAGGTCAAACCAAAGTGGGCGTAACAGCCGAGGAAGAGCAAGCCGGTGAGGACTTCGATCAAAAGATAGCGTGGCGAAATCGGCTGCTTGCAGGCGCGGCACTTTCCCCGGAGAATCAGCCAGCTCAGCACGGGCACGTTGTGATAGAGCGGGATCAGATCTCCGCAGTGCGGACAGGCGGAGCGCGGGGTCACGACGGACTTACCCAGCGGCAATCTGTAGATGCACACGTTCAGGAAGCTGCCAAAGCACAGCCCCAGAGCGAAGATCGCAGCTGCAAAAAAAGGTTCCACGTTGGCTAAGTGCACAGTCTGATTGGACTTGGATGATTATAAGCCGGTCGGGCAGGGCCTTCTAAGCACGAAGGTCACTGCACTTCTGGTGACTGTAAGTTATTGGGAGCAAATGAGGAGAGCGCAGCTCATGCCACCCGGCTGATCTCGCGGCTCTGGGGTAAGAAGATCAAAAACACGGTTCCGGTAGCGCGCCCGGTCTCACATCCTTCTGACCGGCTGCGCACCCGAATCGATCCCCCGTGTTTTTGGACGATGCCGCGCGAGACCCATAATCCGAGGCCGGTCCCGGTGTCTTTCTTTGTCGTATAGAACGGTTCGAAGATTTGGCGCAGTTTGTCGCTGGGAATTCCGCTGCCGTTGTCGGCCACGGTGATGCGGACGCCGTCCCTGCCGCTCGACCAGTCGGAGCCCGCCGCCACGCGGACTTGCAGACGACCTCCGTCCGCCATGGCATCCACCGCGTTCACCAGAAGATTGGCCAGCAACTGCCGCAACTCGCCGGAATAGCCACTGACCTGGCAACGGCTGTGGTAGCGTCGGGTCACGCAAATATGCCGGCCGTCCAGTTTGCGGGCATACAACTGCAAAATCTCGTCCATGATGGCGGCGGGGTCCATCGAACCCGGAGAGCTGGCATCGCGGACAAACCCCAACGTCTGTTGCGCCAACTGCGCCACGCGGCCCACCTCTTGCTCCGCCAGAGTCAGATACTCCGCGGCGTTGCTCGAGTCATGACGTGCCAGGTAAAGCAGATTGACGACTGCTTCGAGCGGATTGTTGATCTCGTGCGCGATGGAAGCGGCGAGCCGGCCCGCGGTGGCGAGTTTTTCGCTGCGGCGGATAGCTTCCTCGGATTGCTTTTCGGCGGTGATATCACGCGCGATGGCCGACGCCCCGACGATTTCGCCACGAGGGTTTCGCAGCGACGATACCGACAGCAATACCGGGCAGCGTGTACCGTCCTTGCGCATGCGCTCAGTCCGGTAAGCGGCCACGTGGCCGCCGCTATTCAGTATCTCGATGTTGCGTTCCAGCTCGTCGCGGCGTTCGGGCGGCGACAGTCGTGCGACGGGCGATCCGACCGCCTCCTCGGCACTGTAGCCATAGAGTTGTTCGGCGGCGCGATTCCAGCTGGTGATGGTACCGTCCGGATGCGAGCTGTAAATTGCGTCACAGGAGTCTTCCACGATTGCCGCCATCTCGCGGGTGGTTCGATCGGCGTGCGATTCCGCCAATGTCTTCTGCCGGGCCATACTCCCGGCGAAAACCGAAATGGCCAGGAAAACCAGCAGCCGCTCGAGATCGTAGCTGGTGTTGATACCGAAGCTGAAGTAGGGCGGAACGGCGAAAAAATCAAGGCAGGCGGTCGAAACCAGCGAGCAGAAAACTGCGGGGCCAAAGCCCAGATAACGAGCGGTGAAAAGGACCGCGGCCAGCAACAGAACAAAGAGATGGCGGTGCAGGACAGAAGAAAAAGTCCAGAGGCTGAGCGCTACCCAGACCGCGAGCGCGGCTCCCGCGTATTGCACCAGCGCCGAATACCGATAGCGTGCGATCCAGCGATTCAGATTGACCCCAATTCCAAACATTGCCCAGAAAGCGGCCGGGTCCAGCTAAAAGACAGTAAGGTGTCGGACCAGGGCGGGCAAGACTGCTTTCGATGTGCTGGGGAAACTCTAGCAGCAGGAGGGACGCACGGCAACTGCAGCGGCACGCGCGCTTGCAAGCTCAAATAGGAAATCAGAGGCACGGGGCTAAGGCAACGGCCGCGGACAGGAGTGTCCGCGCCACACACTTCAGGCCGTTCGACGGTTAGTCGTGGTGGAGAAACTTGTAGTCGAGGATGGACGCCGCCAACGCGTAAGCGTCATCGGTATTGTCAAGCGCATCCTTAATGCGAATCAGCCTTCCCTGACAAAGTACGTTGCTGTTTTTTTGTCCGGAGATTTCTTCGGGCATCTCGAAGATCAATTCCACCAGCGCATTCGCCGGCAGTTGCTGCGGGCCGTGAAACAGAACGCCCGACTGGCTGATGTTCTGGATCAGACCCTCGTACCAGGTACTGAGATTCTTCCCGCGGTAACGAACTTTAAGATCCGAGCGCAGACGCCGTGCCCGGGGCATCCAGGTGGGCTGTTTTTGACTGGAGCGGCGCCGAGTGGTCGTGGTGTCCGCCACCGGCTCGTCAACCCGATTTCCGCGACGCATGGTCTTCCAGTCGTACTGGTAAGCAGTCGCGCACACCATGCAGACCTGGTAGTACTCTCCGTTGGCCGCGCGGCGCGGCCAGGAAAACTCGTGTGAACAGCGTCCCAGCATGAGAACATCCATGAGTTTTTGCGGCATGATAGCGAGTAGGGCTCCGTACTAATCGGACATACCCATCTTCCGACGGCTGCGGCATTCTGGATAGGTTACTTTCGTGTATCACGGTCTAGGCCTTATGCTTTTCCATATGCCACGAACCGAACTGACGCGCATGGGCTTCGTCATCGCCGGAGGCAAGAGTTCTCGCATGGGAGCAGACAAAGCGTTTCTGGATTTTGGCGGCCAAACATTGCTCGATCGCGCCCTTGCTGTGATGGGCGCGGTCTGCGAGCGGGTCGCGATCGTCGGTGACCCGGCCCGATTTGCGAAGTATGAATCTCCGAAATGCAAATCCGTGGTGGCAGATATTTTCTCCGGATGCGGCCCGCTTGCCGGGATTCACGCCGCTCTCGTGCATTCACCGGCCGAGTTGAACTTGATGCTCGCCGTGGATATGCCCTTCGTCTCCAAGGAACTTCTCGAGTTTCTTTTCGCGGCGGCCGCGGACGAAGATAATCACGCCATCATCACCGTGCCTCGAACCAGCAAGGGATTGCAGCCGCTCTGCGCGGTGTATCGACGCGATTTTTCCACTACCGCCGAGGAGGCGCTGCGGGCAGGGAAGTACAAGGTTGATGCGACGTTTTCTAGTGTGGCCGTCCGCGTGATCGAAGAGGCTGAACTGGCGGCCGCCGGTTTTACCGAGCAGAGTTTTTTCAATATGAACACCCCGCAGGACCGTCTGGCTGCCGAGGGACGTTCTTGTTAGTGGAGGGACGGGTGTCTCGCCCGTCCAGCCGGGCGGGTTCGCCCGGCGCTCCACCGGCAAGTTGCGGTTGCGGCATCTATTCAGCTTAGCCCTTGAGCCGCACGGGCATCTCATGCCATGCTGATAGCCATGGCTGCCGCGGAGACCCTATCTCCCTACATCGAATTTAAAGACGTCTCCAAGGCATTTGGAGATCGCGTCGTTCTGGAGAACGTCAGCTTCGACGTGTTGCCGGGTGAGATGGTCTGCATTCTCGGCCGCAGCGGCGTTGGAAAGTCGGTGGCGCTCCACAACATCATGGGCTTCCTTAAACCGGATTCAGGCCGAATCATTGTTGCCGGCCAGGACATCACCGACTACAACGAGGTGCAGCTGGAAGGAATCCGCAAGAAAGTCACCATGGTGTTTCAGAATGGCGCTCTCTTCGATTCCTTAACGGTCGGTGAGAACGTCGCCTTCCCGTTGCGCGAAAAGAGGGAGCTTTCGGAAGATCAGATTCTTCAGGTCGTCGACGGCCTGCTCGAAATGGTCGGCGTCAAGGAGATGCGCGACCTCCTGCCTTCCGACCTTTCCACGGGCATGAAGCGTTCGGTCGCCATCGCGCGAGCGCTCTCCGCCCAGCCGGAGTGCGTGCTCTACGACGAGCCCACTACAATGGTGGATCCGATGATGGGGAACCTGCTCGGCGATCTCATCGCCCGGCTCAAACTGCAACTGCATCTGACCTCAGTGGTGGTCACGCACGACATGCGGCTGGCCAAAAAGCTGGCCGACCGCATCGTCTTTCTTTATGAAGGCCGGGCGATTTTCTTTGGGACTTACAAGGAGATGGAAAAATCGAACGAGCCCATCATTCGTGAGTTCCTGGAACTGGACGAGTTGAAGCTGGAAGCGTGAGAGCGGGTGCTCGCGGAGAGCCGGGCGGCCCCGCCCGGGCACCATACTGCTGGACGGGCGGGACGCCCGTCGCTCCACTAGAACCCCTGCCTCACCAATTCCTCCACGGTGATCGAACTCTGCGCAGGGTCGCCTTTCATCATCTTTTCGACATACTTCGCGATCACGTCGGCTTCGAGGTTCACAGGGTCTCCCGGCTTCAGCGAACCGAGATTGGTCAGTTCGACCGTGTGCGGGATGATTGCGATCGTACAGCGATTACGTTCGAGCTTGGCGACCGTCAGGCTGATGCCCTCAATGCAAATCGATCCTTTGAACACCGTGTACTTCTCGATCTCTGACGGGATTTCGATATGCAGCCACCAGTTTTCGGAATCTCGGCCATCCGAGTCGACGATGCGCTCGAACTCGATCACCTTGCCCACGCCGTCGACGTGACCTTGAACGATGTGGCCATCGAAGCGGCCGGTGGCTCTCATCGGCAGCTCCAGGTTCACGAGCGCGCCCTGCTGCATCCTTGAGAACGACGTTCGCACCCACGTTTCCGGCGCCAGGTCGGCGCAGAACGATTTTGGTTTGATGTCAAGCGCGGTCAGGCATACGCCGCTGACCGCGACGCTGTGGCCGGTTTGCAATTGTTGCGGAGTACTCGCAGCTTCAATGGTGATGTGGCGGTTTTCGCCGCGCTGCTCGATCTTTACGACCTTGCCCACTTCTTCGATAATTCCGGTAAACATAAGGGTATTTCTCCCAGTGTAAGTGTCTCGCGAGTCAGTTCCCAGTTCCCGGTTCTCAGTTCTCAGTCAAAAGCAACCGTTACGAATAAAAGAGAGGCCTGGAACTCACGCCGGCCCCGCATACGGGTCGCGCAGGTAGCCTTCGAGGGCGAAGTCTTCGCCGAAGCGGTGCAACTCGAAGCGCTGCACGCGCTGTGCCTTGCCGCGCAAACCTTCGCCGGAGATGAAGGGAACCGCGCACTCGCCAAGAATGTTTGGCGCGTAGTAGAGGAACACCTTGTCTACCTCGCCCGACGCCAGGGCCGCGCCGTTCACCAGCGCTCCACCTTCGATCAGCAGGCTGGTGATCTCCAGTTCTCCCAGGCTTTGGACAATGGCATGGAAGTCGGGTCGTCCATCGGCAGTTGCCGCTATTTGTTGCACGCGAATCCCGCGCGCTTCGAGTGCCTGCTTCGCCGGGTCCTCGGCCGTGGAGCACAGCACGAGAACATCCTGTTCAGCCGTCTGGATCACCCGCGACGTGGGTGGAATGCGCAGGTAAGAATCAAGGATCACGCGCAGTAGTTTGCGCCGCCGCGGCAGGCCGCTCCGGTCAGTCAACAGCGGGTCGTCGGCCATCACCGTGCCGACTCCCGCCATGATCGCGTCACTGTGGTGGCGCAGTTGCTGCACATGGGCGCGCGCCACCTCTCCCGTAATCCAGTGGTATCCGCTGCGCGCACCCTCGGTGGCAGGCGTGGCCGCGCCCGGCTCTGTGCCTGGTTTCGTGGCGTCAGCGATTTTTCCATCGAGGGTCATGGCGGATTTCAGCGTGACCAGCGGCTTACCCTGCCGGATGTACTTGGCGAAACTTTCATTCAACTTCCTGGCTTCCGCCTCGAGTAAGCCGACCTGTACGGTGATTCCTGACGCGCGGAGCTTGGCAAATCCTTGACCCGCCACGCGTGGATTGGGATCTTCCATGGAGCAGAGCACGCGGCTGATTCCGGCGGCGATCACGGCATCGGCGCAGGGCCCGGTGCGGCCCTGATGCGAGCATGGCTCCAGATTCAGGTAGAGAGTACCGCCTCGCGCCGCATCGCCAGCCTGCTCCAGCGCGAGCACCTCGGCGTGCTTCACGTCGTCATAGGTGTGGGTGCCCGTCCCAACTTCGCGGCCCGAGGCGTCGATTACAACCGCTCCCACGGCCGGATTGGGCGACACCAGCCCGACTCCCGCTCGCGCTAGCTCCAGTGCCCTGCGCATTTGTTGTTCGTCGATGGTCATGAAAACGGAAAGAGTACCTCGCCGCGGAATTCAAAATCCACCACAGAGACACAGAGAAAACCAAGTCATAGATTACGAGGGGGGAAACTGCGATTCTCGTCTCCCTCGTCGGGCTCTGCCAATGCTACCGCACCGGATCGATTCTGTGGACTTCGTTTCTTGGGCGATGGCACGCCGGCGAGGGGATCTTCAACCCTAGGATCTTCGAGTGATTCGGAGGGCTCACGTGGACGGAACAGGCTACGCACGAAGCGTAGAACCAGCCATAGGACTGCGACAGCCAGCGCCAATTGCCACCAGATATCCATGGTTCCTTCAGTTCCTTTCGTCCATGCCTCGTGGCGGATTTTCAGGGCGGCTTAAGCTAGCCTGCGTCCGGCCAGGCGTTCCAATACGCGCAACGGCGAGCATTCCGGATCCTTCATGGCGCTGACCGGTAAATAGAACGTCTGTTCGAAGGCAAACTGGCCCGACATGGCAGCGTGAGACACCAAATCGGTGAAGCAGGCCCAGGTTGCGCCGGGCGGAATCGCAAGTTGCGTTTGCGGCACTTGCGACTGATAGCGCTGATCCGCCTTCATTCGGTCATGAATGCCGAGCATGAAGTGGTCATATCCGGTTCGCCTCCCCTTGACGATACGCAGCGAGTGGAGCAGCCACGAGGTACCCGGCAGGGGCTGACGAATTCCGGGCAAGAACCTAGTCGCAGCCTGCTCAAATCTTTCTCCTACACGCCAAATGCGGGGTATCTGAGGATTGACATTAGAGAACACCCGCAGAATTCGCAGGCCTTGCATGGGCCGGGAGGGAAAGGCGTCCACATGCAGCCGGGTGTCGTCTTGTCGCCAGGACGTCGCTCGGCCGGTGATCTCGGCGGGACGGAAACTGGTGAATCCGGGGGTTAGATGGTTGGTGTACTCGGGACAGAGCGCCTTCAGCAGACCGGAAGCGTGAGTGAAATAACGCTGTAACATGCTGCGTAACTCGTCACGCGCGGACCCTTGGCAGCGAGTACCTTTCAAGACGCCTGATTCTGGGCGGAAGCTCACGTTCTTCGATTTGTCATCCAGGCAACCCGGCGAAAGAAACTGCCGCTCAGCCGCGGACAGTTCGAAAGGCAGTTGGGGCGCATAGAGCACCTTCCCGGTTTCCATGGCGTCCGCGGCTTTCGCCACGATCTCAGGAGAGAACGGACCCTTCCAGAAGGTGATGTCGAGCGGTTCGAGAATTTCCATATCCCAACCTCTTCACCTGCTGCCTAAGCATTTCAGTTCAGGAGAACAGCGAGTCCACAAACTCTTTGGGATCAAACGGCAGCAGATCCCCAGCCTTTTCGCCGACGCCCACATAGCGCACGGGCAGTCCCAACTCTCGCGAAATGGCCACCACGACTCCGCCTTTGGCCGTGCCATCGAGCTTGGTCAGGACTATTCCCGTGACTCCGGACGATTGCGTGAACTGCCGCGCCTGTTGCAGTCCATTTTGACCGGTGGTGGCGTCCATCACCAGCAAAGTCTCGTGCGGTGCGCCGGGCACGATGCGTTGCGCTGTGCGTTTCATCTTTTCGAGCTCGAGCATCAGGTTTTGCTTGGTGTGCAGGCGCCCGGCAGTATCGACGATCACGTAGTCGGTCTTGCGCGACATGGCCGATTGCAGCGCGTCAAAGAGCACCGCCGACGGATCACCTCCGGCTTTCGTTTTGATCACTTCCGTTCCGGTACGCTGACCCCAAATTTCGAGTTGCTCGATGGCCGCCGCGCGGAACGTGTCCGCGGCGCACAGCAACACGGTCTTGCCCTGGGCACGAAACACTTGCGCCAATTTTCCGATGGTCGTTGTTTTGCCCGTGCCGTTCACGCCGACCACGATGATCACTTCCGGCGTGCCGTCCACCCTGGTCACGGGCCGCGAACTGGTCGACGTCAGGATGGTCAGCAACTCCTCTTTCAGCAGCCGCTTGAGTTCGTTCACGTCCCTGATCTGCGTGCGATCGGCTTTGTCGCGTAGCTTCTGCAGAACCTCATGGGTGGTAGTGGTGCCGAGGTCGGCGCCAATCAGCGTGGCTTCCAGATCGTCCAGGGTGGAGCGGTCGATCTCTTTGCCGATGGAGACGACATCTTCGATGCGCTCAGCGAGGTTCTCGCGGGTGCGCGAGACCGCCTCTTTCATGCGCTCGATAAAACTTGGTTTCTGTTCTTCGTCCAGACTGCCAAAAAGAGTTTGAATCATTTTTTGTCTTGGATCATGAGGTATCCGAGAATCATTATAGGAGAATCGACGGCGGAGAGGCAGTCGGGCGGTGGTCGCTGGTCGCTAGTCGTTGGTCGCTAGTCGTTCGCAAGCCTTTGACCCGTGATTGCTCACGAGTTGCCGATACAACGCAGATAGAACTAAGGAATAGCGAACGACCAACGACTAGCGACCGACGACTGATTTCTACGTCCGCGTGGTTTCGACCACGACGGGATCGGCGGGCGGCGGGGGGATCGGAGCAGGTGTGGGAGTCTCCAGCGGGATGGTGTGCGTGACTGGTTTCTGAATACGAATATCTCCGCGATAAAACACGGCCATGAGCGCGGTCACCGCCGTGGGGTCAAGTCGCTTTCCGGAAAGATTCTCAATGATGCGTAGCGCTTCGACGGGGTCATATGCCTTCTGGTAAGGACGGTTCGTAGTTAAAGCATCAAAGGTGTCGCCGACCGCAATCACCCGCGCCAGCAGAGGAATCTCGTCGCCCTTCAGGCCATAAGGATATCCACGCCCGTCGAGCGCTTCGTGATGCAATTCGATTCCGGGCAGCATCTCGCGCAACTGCGGCACCGGACGCAGGATGTTCGCGCCTTTGGTGGTGTGCGTCTTCATGATCTCGAATTCTTCCGGAGTCAGAGCGCCCGGTTTTTTCAGGATGCGGTCTTCGATGCCGATTTTGCCGACATCGTGCAGTTGCGCCGAGATGCGCAGGATCTCGAGAAACCCGGGATCCAGCCCCATCTCTTTCGCGACCATCAGCGAGTATTTCGTAACCCGGTCGGAATGGCCCTTCGTATAAGGATCTTTTTCGTCGACCGCGCCGGCCAGCATCTGGATCGACCCCATGAACAGGTTCTTGTTTTCATCCGCGGCGCGCTTCAGGTCTTCAACAAACTGCTCCAGTTCTTCCTGCATGGTGTTGAACGTGGTCGCCAGTTCGCCGATTTCGGTGCGCGTTTTCACATGCACGCGCTGGGAAAAATCGCCGCGCGCAATGGCCTGGCTGGAATGCGTCAGCACCTGCAGCGGGCTGGTGATCCTCCGCGCCGAAAAAATACTCAGGCCCACGCTCACAAACACCGCCAGCCATGCCAGCAAACGCCCGGTACGCTGCATTTCGTAGATTCCGCGATACGCATCCTCGCGCGGCTTCTGCACCACTACCGCCCAATCCAGCGAGGTGACCGGGCTGTATGTTCCCAGCATCTCAGTCGTGTCTTTTCCATCACGAATGGCGAATTCGCGGGTGGCGGCCAACTGCGCCTTCGAGCCTTCGCCCACGAAACTGCGGACGATGTCGAAGTGGGTCATGTCCTGTCCGGTGGCATATTGCGTGCTCGCCGACGCCACCAGTCGTCCCTGGCTGTCCACTACGTAGGGCATCAATCCGGTCATGCTGACTTGCTGCAGGCGCCGGATCAGGTAGTCCATATCGACCACGGACCCGATCATCCCGAGAAAGCGCTTGTCGTACATGATCGGCGAACTCACCAGCATGACCGTGCGCGCAGATTTTCCGCTGCCCACCATCAATGGCTGCCCGCTGTAGACGCGTCCTTCGCTGGCGGCTTGGTAGGCGCGCTCCAGTTCCCGTTGCAAAAAGGCGTCGGGCTCAATACGGCCGGCGGAAACTCCTTTGGCGTCGGCGTTCAGCAGCGTGGCATAGGCAATATCATTGGACGAAGAAACGAAATTCTCGAGCATGGCCCGCAGCTCTGGGGTCAGAAAGTTTTGCGCGCTAAAATCGGTCCCGCTGGCATTGGACAGCATCATGACCTGAATCGACGACGACAGATTGGCCAGCATCATGTGCAGCGCTTCCTGGTGCTGGGAAATGTCGTCGGCCAGCGAACGCGTGACCGTGTTCTGCAGCAGCATCTCGTTGGTTTTGAGGCGTTCCCGGTTCATGGTCTCGATCTGCGCCGAGTAAAAGTACATGGGAAGGACACTGATGGCCAACAACACGCCTAGGATGACGTAGAGGAGCGGAATGCGCGCGGGAATGGGTAGCTTCAACGGCAAAAGGCAGTCCTGTCGGCCCAAGCGCGGGGATGAGCTGGTCCGTCCTACATCCATTCTATGTTGGTTGGCGGAGATGACCTCAGTGCTTAAAGTACAGTCGACCGTTACCGAAGTACTCAACTGCTGGTCACGGCAGGTAGCTCGCAGGCCCAGTTCTTAGCGCTCAGTTCTCTGTAAATCTGGAGCTTTTCCCTGAGAACTGGGAACTGGGAACTGCCTTTGCGCCGGTCTATAATTAAGCCAGTCGGCCTGGGGTGGTGCATGCGGTCCTTGCACGCTTATTGCGTCTATTGTCGGCGGTGGGCGAGCCTTCTGGTTGTGTTCGCGCTGACCTTCTCCGCGCTGACCTTTGCCGAGAATACCCCGCCGGCGAGAATTTCCAAGCAAACCCGCGAAGAAATTGTCCACGCTTTCAATGAAGAATTGGTCTACATCCGGGTAAGTTTTCCGGTGGGACAGACTGGACTGAAGCTCAAGAAGGGAACGGTAACCCCCAGCGGCCCGGAACTGCAACATTTGATGGCGCTCTGGGGACCGGCGGTGAAGCCTGGCGACTTGGCCCGCATCAGCAACGTCGTCATCAAGGAAGACCACATCCGATTTGAGATCAACGGCGGTCCTATCAAGAAGCAGAAGTGGTATCAGCGCATTACCATTGTAGGAGCGGATTCGTCGGTGCCGGTTGCACCGTCGGATTCCTCCGCCAACGCCCGTGGGTCTTTCGTGGATCTCTATTTCGACAAGTACGTTCCGGAGATGACTGGGCCAGAGCTGAAAGAGATGCTGCGTCCAGTGTTTGATTTCGATTCCAAGTCCGCGCGCGATGCCTACCTGGAAACCGTTCCTCCCCAGGTCAAAGAAGCCATCAAGAATCACAACGTGCTGGTGGGAATGAATCATGAAATGGTGATCTACTCCAAGGGACGTCCGCCAAGGAAAGTACGCGAACATGCGAACGAAGTTGAGTACGAAGAATGGATCTACGGCACGCCGCCGCAGGACGTGGACTTCGTGCGGTTCGTTGGCGACGAAGTGGTGCGGGTCGAGACCATGAAGGTGGATGGCCAGAAGATCGTGCGCGTCGAAAAGGAAGTCGATCTGGGCGCGCCGACCGTGGCCAAGAAACAGGAAAGCCGCCCAGCGAACGCGCCGACGTTACGACGTCCCGGGGAAGAGATGCCGGAGTCTAGTCCCGGCAACCCCTCGGGGATGCCACCGATGGCCCCAGTGCCCCCGCCGTCGGGCCCAGATTCGGCCCCAGGCCCCAACTGGAGTGTGCCGCCTGCCCCGGCGGCCTAATTTCCTTCGCGAGACGTCAAAAGCCTTGCTCCGCTATGCATCTTCTGGCCTCGACCTTCGACACCTCGACCTTCTAAACTATAAGTGTGAAGATTGCCCTGGGCCAGATCAACCCCACCGTGGGAGACTTTTCTGGCAACGCTGCCAAGATCATCCAGTATGCGCTGCAAGCGAAGAGTGCCGGCGCTGGCTTGATTCTGTTTCCGGAACTCGCCGTGTGCGGCTACCCGCCGCGCGATCTGGTGGAGAGGCCGTCGTTTGTGGCGCGCTGTCACGCGACCGTCGAGAAGATCGCCGCCGAAACGCAGGGCATTGCCGTGATCTGCGGAACGGTGACTCCGGCGGAAGCGGAGTCTGGCAAAACCGTTATGAACTCCGCGGTTTTGCTGCGGGAGGGGCGCATCGATCTCACTCAGTCGAAGATGCTGCTGCCTACGTATGACGTCTTCGACGAGATGCGCAACTTCACTCCCGCAAAGAGCCAGCAACTGTTCAGCTTTTGCGGCAAGCAGATGGCTTTGACCATCTGCGAGGATGCCTGGAACGACAAGCGTTTCTGGAACCGGCAGCTCTATCGCGTAGACCCGGTCGAAGAACTGGTTCGCGCCGGCGGCAACTTTGTGCTCAACATATCGGCGTCGCCGTTCTGGCTGGGCAAGCGCGAGCTACGCCGGGATATGCTCACCTCCATCGCCCGGAATCAGAAAGTACCGGTCGCGATGGTGAACCAGGTCGGGGGCAACGACAGCCTGGTGTTCGACGGATCGAGCGTGGTGATTGCGCCCGACGGGCAGGTGATCGCTCAAGGCAAGTCGTTCGAGGAAGACCTGATTTATTTCGATTCCCAGAAGCTTACCGGTGATATGCACGCGCAGGTCGCCGGCGAAGAAGGCAGCGCTTATGAAGCGCTGGTTCTGGGCACGCGGGATTACGTCCATAAATGTGGTTTCCAGCGGGCGATCATCGGGCTCAGCGGAGGCATCGATTCCGCACTCACCGCGGCGATTGCGGCCGATGCGCTGGGTGCAGAGAATCTGATTGGCGTCGGCATGCCCGGGCCCTACTCGTCACGCGGGTCGATTGACGACGCGCGCGCACTGGCCAACAACCTCAAGCTTCGCTTTGAACTGCTCTCGATCGACGAAATCTACCAGGCCGCGCGCCAGACGCTTGCCCCTGTGTTTGCGGGGATGCCCGAGGACGTCACCGAGGAAAATATTCAGTCCCGCGCCCGCGGATTGCTGCTGATGGCCATGTCGAACAAGTTCGGCGCGTTGGTGCTTTCGACCGGGAACAAGAGCGAATTGGCCGTCGGCTATTGCACTCTTTATGGCGATATGGTGGGTGGGCTGGCGGTGATTTCGGACGTGCCGAAGACGCTGGTGTACCGGCTCAGCACCTACGTGAACTCGCGGCGCCAAGTGATTCCGCAAGCGACGATAGAGAAATCTCCGTCGGCGGAATTGCGCCCCGATCAGAAGGATTCGGACTCGCTGCCACCCTACGACGTACTCGATGCGATTCTCGAAGATTACGTGGAGGAATCGTCATCGGCCGAGAGGATTGCGCGGGTTCACAATTTCGATCCAGATCTGGTGCGGCGGGTGATCCGGATGGTGGAGCGCAGCGAGTACAAGCGGCAGCAAGCGGCGCCCGGCATCAAGATCTCCGCCAAGGCGTTCGGTTATGGCCGGAGATTTCCGATTGCCGCCAAGTCGGAGTTCTAGACTGCCAGGGGCGAAAGCCGGATGTGGGCACGAGCAATACCCTCCTATGAATTGTCATCCCGAGCGAAGCGAGGGATCTGCAGTTCGCGGCAAGATGCAGATCCCTCGCTTCGCTCGGGATGACAAAAGCTTATGAGTAATGACAAGATTGCCGCTTTTTGTAACAATCGAACTTCAATCGCACTCCAAACTAAACTATGACACGCATGCATCGCATACTGCTCGTCGCTCTTTTGTTCTCCGGCCTCGCCATCGCTCAAACCGCACCCACTCTCAAGACAAGACCGCCCGCCAAACCTGCGGCGAGTGCCGATGCGGCGGCAGGCACGACGGTTCTGCCCAGCGAAGACACCGTAAGCTCGTTTCTATTTCAGATGTTTGGCCACGATCCAACGGTGTCTTGGAAGGTGAACGAGATTCGTCCCTCGGAGGTGCCGGGCTTGGCGGAGGTCACGGTGGTGGTCACCAACGCTCAGGGCCCGAGCTTAAATCGGTTGCTGGTGAGTTCCGACGGCAAGCATGTGATTGTGGGCGACATACTGCCCTTCGGTGCGAAGCCGTTTGAGGATGCCCGCGTCAAGCTCGAAAAAGGAGTAAACGGCCCGGCCAAGGGACCGGCAAAGGCTTCCGTGACGATTGTCGAGTTCAGCGATATGCAGTGCCCACACTGCGCGAAGGCCGCGCCTGTGATTGATCAACTGTTGGCGCAAGAGCCCGAGGCCCGCTTTGTTTTCCAGAGCTTTCCGCTCCCCGCGCACGACTGGGCGGAAAAAGCGGCCGGCTATGTCGATTGCGTGGGGAGGGCTTCGAATGATGCGGTGTGGAAATTTATCCAGAAGACGTTTGAGGACCAGGCCAATATCACCGCGGCGAATGCCGATGAAAAATTGAAGGCCGTTGCGACCGCATCCGGTGCGAATGCCGATGAGATCGCCGCCTGCGCGGCCAAGCCGGATACGAAGGCCAGAATCGAGGCTTCCGTTGCGCTGGGCAAATCGGTGGGGGTGACGGGCACGCCGGCTTTGTTCGTCAATGGACGGAATGTGCCAAGCGGAGCGCCCATCGATCTATTGAAGAAGATTGCGGACTTCCAGGCGAGCCAGAAGTGATCGGGCCATCGGGTGATCGGGTCATCGGCTGATCTAAAACCGGAAACCGAATAGTTTTTTACTTTCGATCGTCCAATGACCGGATCGCTCGATCACCCGATTTCTTACTTTCCCATCCAGATTTCCGGTGCTTCGGTGCGTTCCGGGCTACGAATAACGTAGGGCGTGATCAGGATCAGAAGTTCGTCCTCTTCTTCCTGTTTGGAAATCTGGGAGGTGAGGACGCCGAAGCCTGGGATCTTGGAGAAGGCGGGCAGACCGCTCATGCTCCTCTGATCGGAAGCGGTGATCATTCCCGCCACCGCTGCCGGCTCACCTTCCTTGAGCAGGATCCCTCCCTTGTACTCACGGTTCAAAATGTCGGGAATGCCATTTGTGTTGGTGGTTCCCAAACTGCGGAATTGTAATTCCAGCTCAAGAGCTATGTCTGAATTGCTATGCACGCGTGGTTTCGCTTTGAGCGTGAGTCCGATGTCCTCATAGCTAACGGAAGGAAAGGGCGCGGTGAACGATTGATTTCCGATGACCTGCGCGATGGCCGGATTGTTATAGATCGGAGCAAAGCTGGCGTTGAGGATGGGATAACGCGATCCCAGCTTGAACGTGGCGTCTTTCTCCTGGGAAGCGCGCAGAGTCACGTGCTCGAGCTGCCGGACCGAACTCTCGTTCATGGTAAGCGCGGCGGACAAATGATCGAGGCTAAGTCCCATGAGCGTGAGGCCGCCGCCGAAGGTTGCGAGCGGCTGACTGAAGATCGAATTCTGCTGGCCCTGCAATTGTGCGAGCAGGGCGCTGATAGTTTGATTGCCGGCTTGGTTGATGCCGCCAGAGGAAATCAGCTGGTTGATCAGACTCTGGATGTTTTGTCCGCCGAGAGCGGCAAGCGCGGCAACCGGAATGTTGAAGAGATTGAAATTGTTGGGGACGTGCAGCCCGATATTGCGCATGTAGGTGTGGCTCACCTGGAAGACTTTCAGATCGAGCATCACTTCCGGCCGGTCGCTATTCAGTTGTCCGAGAAGCTGGGTGGCGGCTTCCAGCGCGGCCTGCGGCCCGCGTACCGTAATCGTGCTCGACGCCGCGTTGAAGCTGGCAAACTTGAAGTCGAAGAGCGTCCGCAGTGTGTTCGTCAGGTCGTTCAAATCCTGGGTAGAATTGCTGCCCGGGATGTAGAACGTGCGCATGCCCATGCGGTCGTAGGAGCGGTGGTTGTCGGCATTATCCAGGGCAGCAAAAAGAACTGTAGGTTCAAGTGCGACGCTGAAGCTCTTGGTGACCGCGGAGGCCGACCGCATGGCGGTTGCGAAATCAGCATTCTCAATGTCGAATCGGACGCGCCGGCTGGGAAAGGTTTCGTCGAAGATTACGGTCAGTCCATAGCTCTGAGCGACGGCGGTGAGCAGGCCCCGGGAATCGCCGTGGTAGTGGATGTCATGGAGGGCGTCGATCGGTTTAGCGGTAAGCGAGTCGGCGCTCTCGACGACTTGCGGCGGGCTTGCGGCATGCACCGGCACGGGCCCGAGGGCGTCGCTTATGCGCTGTTGCGCGAATTCGTTCTGCGGATCGAGGTTCAGCGCGGTTCGAAACTCCGCCAGCGCCTCCACTGGCTGGCCATTGAGCAGGTCGCTATTTCCGCGTTGCAGATGTATCCCGGCCAGATGTTGTCGCGTAATCTCCCGCGCCGTCAGGTACTCCACGTTTTGCGGGACCAGGCGAGCCGCTTCCTCAAATTCGTAAAAAGCTTCTTCCAGATTTTTCGATTTCTCGAGTTTGAGGCCACGCGAGAAAGCCTGGCGTGCGGACTTCAGATCCTTTGCGGGACCGTGACAGGCGGGCGCACCTTTGGAATTGGAACAGAGCGCTGGCGCGGTGGTTGGAGGCGTGTCTGTGGCTAAACAGACTCCCGCAAGCAACAAGCACATTCCTGCTGGCAGCCATCGCATATTACTTACTATAGAATGCCCGGCTACGGCTGTCTTGCAAGAGAAATCCTGAGTTGGGAACTACGGTTGTAACAAGTGTTCCTCATTAAGGGTAGAGACGGGGCTTGCTCCGTCTGACCGGTGCTGCCGAGACGCGGCAAGCCGCGTCTCTACGGGAAAGCGGAGGTGGGAGCCTGCATCCGGGAAGCCTGCTAGCCTTCACCGCAGCATCAGCCGTTCCATCCGCGTGGCTCGGCCCGTCTGGTCATCGCACTCGACCAGCACCGCGCACAGGCGGACGTCGCCGTTGGCTGCTTCGAAACGCGCCGGCATCCCGCTGAGGAACTTCTCGATCACTAATTCCTTCTTAACACCAATGACGCTGTCGTATGGCCCGGTCATGCCGACGTCCGTTATGTAGGCAGTGCCCTTGGGCAGGACGATCTCATCGGCGGTCGGAATATGCGTGTGCGTGCCCACGATGGCAGTGACTCGTCCATCGAGGTACCATCCGAAGGCGACTTTTTCGGAACTGGCCTCGGCGTGGAAATCCACGAACACGATCTTCGCTTTGATCTGTTCCAGAAGCCGATCAGCGTAACGAAAGGGATCGTCGCTCGACCCCATGAACACGCGTCCCTGAAGATTCACGACGGCGTAAGCAACGCCGTTTTTCTGGCCTTCGTACACTCCCCAGCCGGGTAGGCCCTGCGAAAAATTAGCCGGCCGCAGCAGTCGGCGTGCCGGACTGTGTGGGTTGCCGTCCGCCATCTGGAAGTATTCGATAATTTCGCGTTTGTCCCAGACATGATTTCCCGTGGTCATCACGTCGATGCCCAGATCGAAAAGTTCTTCGGCCAGAGGGGGCGTGATTCCGAAGCCGGCCGCGGCATTCTCGCAGTTGGCGATGACCAGATCGACTGCGTGCTGCCTGCGCAGTTCGGGCAGGCGATCTTTTACGATCGTCCGCCCGGGGCGCCCAAAAATGTCACCGATAAAGAGAATTTTCAAGATCAGGTCTCAGGTTTTAGGTGTCAGGTTTCAGGAACAACGCCGCCCGCCGTCAAGCGAGAACGTTAGAGCTTCGATGTTATCACGCCAAAAATCGCGCCGGCCGCGCGTGGCAACTGGCTACTGGCCAGTGATCTCAACTGTCTTCAGGAAGTCGTAATTTCCCGACGGATTCAAAGTCGCGTTCCGCACGCGCCGCGTGTGCACCAACACGTTATCGAAATACCACAGGTTTATATACGGTTCATCTTCGGCCAGCACTTCCTGAACTTCAGCGTACAGCCGCTTGCGGGCATTCTGATCGGTCTGGCGGCGCGCCTGGTCGATTAAATTATCCACCCGCGGATTGGAATAAAATCCGCGGTTTGCGCCTTTGGGCGGGAATCGGTTGGAGTGAAAGGAATACTCGAAAATGTCGGGATCTTCGTTGCCGCCGATCCAGCGCAACGAATAAAACTGGAAAGCGCCGCTGGTGACATCGGCAAAAAAGGTAGCGAACTCGAACGTGCGAATGTCGAGCGCAATGCCCACATCGCGCAATTGCTGCTGCAACACGGCCGCCAGCAGCCGCGTAGACTCCTCCGGGGAGGTCTTCATCGTGAGGTGAAAGCGAACCCCGTCGCGAGCTCCGTTGCGAACAACGTACCCGGCCGCATCGAGCAACTGACGAGCCTTCTCCGGATTGTGCGGATAGGCCGCCACGTCCTGGTCATACGCCCAGCTTTGCGGCGGGAGCACGCTCAGAGCCGGTTGGGCAAAGCCGCGCCAGATGTATTGCAGAAGTGGAGCGCGGTCGATGGCATACGCGATCGCCTGGCGAACGCGAACATCGCGCAAAGTTGGATCGCGCAAGTTGAACGCAAGATACGAAAGCACCGTGCCGGGTGCACGTTCAATTTGCATATTCGGCTCGCGCTCCAGCGCCACGACCGTGTCGGAAGTAAACGCATTGATCGCGACATCGGCGCTGCCCTTGCGCAACTCCAGCGCACGCGTGGTCGCGTCGGGCACGACAGTGAAGCGTACCCGTGCCAGGCGTGCCTTTGCGCCCCAGTAATTGTCGTTGCGCTCGACGACGACTTCCTTGTCCTGTTCTGCGCTCACAAACTTGAAGGGTCCCGACCCAATCGGCTTGCGCGTGATCTCATCAAGCGAACCATAAGGGACAATGCCGCTTGCCCCCTCTGAGAGATTCCATAGCAAGGTCGCGTTCGGCTCCTTCAGATGAAATACTACGGTGAAGTCGTCGGGGGCGTCGATGTTATCCACGAAACGGTACGCTGCCGATTTTGTGCTGCGAATCTTCCCCTGGAGCAGGGAGTCGAATGTCCATTTCACGTCGCGAGAAGTAAGCAGCCGCCCATCGTGAAAGGTCACGCCGCGATGCAATTGGAAAATGTAGGTCAGCGGATCCGGGACATCCCAATGCTCCGCCAGCCCGGGCGCAACATTCAAGTGCTCGTCGCGCGTCAGCAGCGCATCGAAGATGAGCTCGCCAATACGCTCCGATTGCGCATCAATCCCGACTCGCGGGTCTAGATTCGTGGGGCTGCTCTCGATGATCATCACCAGAGTGTTGGGATCGGGGGCTGGTGAGCAGGAGAGGGAAGACAACAAAAATCCACCAAGGAACGACGATAAAATTGTCAATCGAAGAAACCTTGTCATCCTGACCCTGAGCGAGCCGAAGGGGAAGGACCTGCTGTTTGCGATCTGCAATGATGCCGCCCTACGCATACGAAATCTTTCCCAGGATCGCCGCCCGTTTCGCTCCCGTGGCCGACGGCACATTGCTGGGCCGCCGATGCCACGTCTCATGCGCGAGCAGGGCAAACGCCACTGCCTCCTTCGCTTCCGCGGGAAGGCCGAACTCGTCCGAGAAATGCAGTTCGATCCCCAGAGGTTCGATTTCACGGCGCAACATGGCGATCAGCGTCGGATTCTTTGCGCCTCCGCCCGAGACAATCATTTCGCAACCACCGTGCTCTCGACTTGCCGCAATTGAACGAAGAGCGAAGCGTGGCAGCACGAAGCGCTTCACTGCGTTGGCAATCGATAGCGTCGTCAAAGCCGTCGCCGTTGCGACGACGTCGGGGTTGCTGGCGCCGCGGCAAAGCTGAAGAAATCGGTTCACGTATTCCCGGCCAAATTCCTCGCGCCCCGCCGTTCGCGGAGGTTTCTGACGGAAAAAGGGCGCGCGCAACAGCCGCGCAATCAGCCCATCCAGTACTCGTCCCGAGGCCGCGACCTTGCCATCGCGATCGAAGCGCTTCCTGAAGAGCTCTTCCATGACAGCATCAATCAGCATATTGCCGGGGCCAGTATCAAAAGCGACCACTTGGCGCAACGACGCGCCCGCCGGAATCGCCGTCAGATTCGCGATGCCGCCAATGTTCTGCGCAATAACGTTCTGCGCGATGCGACTCACGCGCTGATCGCGGTAGAGAAGATAGTCGACGAACGGTACCAGCGGCGCGCCTTTCCCTCCGGCCGCCATATCCGCCGGACGAAAATCAGAGACGACCGGAACGCCCAGCCGCGCCGCAATCACTGCACCTTCACCCGTTTGCCACGTTGCCGCCAACTTTCGTCCGAGAAATCGCTCCGTCTCTCCCTGATGATAGAGCGTCTGGCCATGACAGCCCACAAGGTCAAGTTTCACGCGACGCTTGCGCACCGTCTTGGTGACCGCCTCAGCGTACAGTTCGCCGAGAAGAAAATTCAGCCGCGCCAGATCCGCAACCCGGGCCAATTCCGCGTTCATCATGGCCAGGATTGTGCGTCGAACCGGAGCAGGGAAGGGATACTCCTCGTGACCAAGAAGTGTGTAGCACGGGCGCCCCTTCGACAAGCTCAGGGCAGGCTCCCGCCCGCGGGACGACAGCTCAACAAGAGCCACATTGATTCCATCGGCCGAAGTTCCACTCATCACGCCGGCAACAATCATGCTCATGCGCGGTCCTTATCTTTGTCCTTGTCCCTGCGAGCGAGTGTAGCAAGCCGGATCTCTTCCTCGAATTCCCAGAGCTGTCGCGTCAGCTTCTCGACACGTGCGGACGTGGGAGCGGGAGCGCGGCGGCCACCCACCGATTGGTGCGAGAGGCGCTTCTTCTTAAACGCCAAAACGCGCTGCTCAGATTCCCGCGCTCGTTGCGCAAACTTACGATCACGTTCCGCTTCATGAAGTAGAGCTTCATAGGCACGGACAACCATCTCTTCCTGGTGGCAGATCAGAGTCAAATCGCCGCCAGCACGAATGTGCTGCACAGCCGTCTGCTCGATGGGGGCAAACTTGAGGACCGCCCCCATCTCAAGGTCGTCCGAGACGATAAGCCCGTTGTATCGGATTCTCTTGCGCAGAAGGTCGCTGATCCATTTTCTTGACAACGATGCGGGCATTCGCTCCCCAGTGGCTTCCGGATAGGCCGCGTGTGCAACCATCACAAACGGCAGTTGGTGGCGCAGCGTCCGATAGGGAAAGAGATCCTCGATCCACATCTTCTTGAGCGGCTTCTCAATTACGGGGAGCGCGTGATGGCTGTCAAGCTTGCCCTCACCGAGTCCAGGGAAGTGCTTGCCGCAGCCGAGCACACGGGCCTCACCCAACCCGCGCAGAAACTCGCGTGCGTAGGCAACCACCTGCTTTGGATCGTCCGAAACCGCCCGCGAACTCAATACCGAACGCGAAGCCTGGTAGGCAAAGTCGAGCACCGGGGCGAAATCCACGTTGAAACCAAGAGCGTGGCAGTTCTCGCCGATCACGCGTCCGTGCTTGCGAAAGAGCGTTCGGCTGCCGGTGACAAAAACTTCTGCCGGAGACGGTGCCGAACCAAGCACGTTGCGGAAGCGGTCGACGGTGCCGCCTTCGAGGTCGACGCAAGTGAAAAGCGGCGCGGCCACGCACTTCTGACACTCGCGCAGGAGAGTGTGCGTCTGCTCCGCTCCGGTGATGTTGCGGGCGAAGAGGATCACGCCCGCGGGCTGAATCTTCCTGAGCAGGGAAGTGAGGCGCGGCGACATCTCGGTCCCGTCGAAGCCGATGAGGAGAAGCTGGCCGATGTTCACTTCGTTTTTCTTTTCTTACTCGCCTTCATGTCGAGGATGGAACCCTCAGAGCATGGGAGCTTGTGTAAGTAGAACCCATAAGGCGATTCCTTTGTGAACCATACGCTGCCCGCAGATTTTGGATGAAGGCTTATTTTGCAGCAGGGGTACTTATCCGCGCGGGAATGCGCCAAAATAAGGTGCCCCAGAAATTCAAGGGCGCGGGAGTCTCCTTCGATGAGCATCGTGTCTCGATTGAGGCTCGTCGTCGTTAGCTTCGGTGGCTTTCTCCTCCGGGAATAGAGTCTGACAATGTCGCTAGTGGTCAGTTCTTTCAGTCTTGCCATTTGATTCTCCAGAGATTTTTAATGCAGTGACCACAGGAAGCGCAACGAACATCACTCGATCTGCCTCTTCAACTCCGCCAGCAAGTTTAGCGCCTCCAGCGGCGTCAGCCGGTTCAAATCTACTTCGCGTAGCTTTTCCAGCACTGGCTGCGACAGCGGCGTGAAGATGGTCAACTGCGTCGGACGCTCCGGCTCGTTGGAACTACCCGGCGTCAGGTGCTCCGAAAGGCGGCGCTCGGACGATTCGTGCTCGGCCAGCACTTCGCGTGCTCGCACCACGACTTCGTTCGGCAATCCCGCCAGCTTGGCGACTTCGATGCCGTAGCTGCGGTCGGCCGCTCCCGGTTCGACGCGGCGCAGAAAAACTACGCTTCCGCCAGCTTCTTTGACGGAGACGTGATAATTCTTGACGCCGCTCAATTGCTCCGCCAATTCGGTTAGTTCGAAATAGTGCGTGGCAAACAAAGTCTTGGCTCGCACATGCGCATGAAGATACTCGACGGCGGCCCATGCGATCGCGAGGCCGTCATAGGTGGAAGTACCGCGCCCGACCTCATCGAGCAGGATCAGTGACCGCGCCGTCGCCGTGTGCAGAATCGCGGCCGTTTCCGTCATCTCGACCATGAAGGTCGAGCGCCCGCGCGCCACGTTGTCGCTTGCGCCGATACGGGTGAAGACGCGGTCGACGATGGCGAGGCGCACGGCACGCGCGGGAACAAACGAGCCCATCTGCGCCATGATCACGATCAGCGCCGCCTGCCGCAGATAGGTGCTCTTGCCTCCCATGTTCGGACCGGTCAGCACCACGATGTTGTGAGCGGACGAATCCAGAAACAGGTCATTCGGGACGAAGCGCTCGCTCCCAGCCGCAAGCTCCTGCAGTTCAATCACCGGATGACGGCCTTCGACAATTTCCAGATCGCCAACGTCCTCGGCCTTTTCAGCTTCATCGAAGTTTGGTCGGCAATAGTTTCGCAGCGCGGCGATGTGTGCCAGACAGCTGAGCACATCGACTTCAGCCAAAGCCAGCGCGGTTTGCCGGATGCGCTTGGCCTCGGCTGCAATAGCAGAACGCAACTCGGCAAACAGCCGCCGCTCGATTTCGACGATCTTCTCCTGGGCATCGAGGATCTTCGACTCATACTCCTTCAGTTCGGGAGTCGTGAAGCGCTCGGCATTCACCAGCGTCTGCTTGCGCTCGTAGTCGGCGGGCGAGAGGTGCAGGTTCGCTTTCGAAATCTCGATGTAGTACCCGAAGATGGAATTGAACTTTACCTTGAGCGACCCAATCCCGGTCCGCTCGCGTTCGCGCGTCTCTACTTGTGCCAGGTACTGCTTCGAGTTGCGGCTCAGGTCGCGCAGTTCGTCGAGATCTTTGTCGACTCCAGCAGCGATCACCCCGCCATCGTTCAGTGTGAGCGGCGGCTCTGGAACCAGCGTGCGGTCGATCTTCTCGCGGAGATCAGAGAGTTCATCGACTAGCCCATGCAGGGTTTTCAGTCGCGACGCGATCAGGCCGGCCAGGACCGCTCGCACTTTGGGAATGCGTGCAAGCGATGCGGCCAGCGCCAGCACGTCGCGCGGATTCGCCGTTTCCAGCGTGACCCGGCTCAGCAAACGTTCAAGGTCTAGAATTCCATCAAGCGCCCGCCGCAATTCTTCGCGTTGCACCGTGTCTTTGACCTGCGCTTCAACTGAATCCAGCCGGCCGTCGATCTCGGCCCGATCCAAAGACGGGCGCAGCATCCAGGTACGCAGTAAGCGCTTACCCATCGGCGTCACGGTCGCATCCAGGCAGCGGAATAGCGTCACTCCGGCATCGGTGCCCGCGAAGAGCGGTTCGATCAGCTCCAGGTTGCGCACCGTGACCGCATCGAGCACCAGGCAATTCTGCCGCTCGTAGAAACCGATGCGGTCCACATGATCGAGCGTGCCACGCTGGGTTGAGCGGATGTAATACAGAATCGCTCCCGCTGCCGAAGCCGCCGCCCGCTTGCCGGCCAGCCCGAAGCCCTCCAGCGAGAGCACGCCGAAGTGATTTTCCAGAAGCGGAATGGCGTGGTCGGGAGCAAAGATCCAATCGTCCAAAGGGGTCTCAGCCCAGCCGCTGCCTGAAACCCGAGGAACAGGCGCCGTGCCGGTCCGCTGGACGGGCGAGGCGCCCGTCACCGCACGGACACTGACGTGCCCGGACCGCTCAAGCAGCGGTGCCGAAGACCCATAGAGCATTTCCTTTGGGCGCAATTGTTCAAGTTCTTCTTGAATGCGTCGCCCGGCCGATTCGCCCCCGAACTCCGTGGCTCTGAACTCGCCAGTCGAAAGATCGAGCGCGGCAAAACCGACGCGATCTCCGACCGTTGCCACCGCTGCCAGAAAGTTGTTCTCTTCGGCGTTCAGCGACGAATCCGCCGCCGTTCCCGGCGTGACCACGCGCGTCACCTCGCGCCGCACCAGCGTCTTCGCCAGGCGCGGGTCTTTTGTCGGTACTTCCGTTTGTTCGCAGACCGCGACCTTGAACCCTCGGCGGATCAGCTTTGCGATGTAGCCTTCGGCGGCGTGGTAAGGCACTCCACACATGGGTATGGCCATGCCCTTTTCTTTATTGCGCGAGGTCAGCGTGATTTGCAACTCGCGCGCGGCCAGCACCGCGTCGTCGAAGAAAAGCTCGTAGAAATCCCCCAGCCGGAAGAACAGCAGAGCGTTGGGATGCTCTTTCTTGATAGCGGCATATTGCCGCATCAGCGGCGTAGAAGGCTCGGACATGGGGCAATTTGTAATCGGTAATTTGTAATTTGTAACCTCGTAATTTGCAATTCTATGCCGGAACGGCTTCCAACGTGGGAAGCTGAATCTCGGAAAGGTTGCAAATTACAAATCACCAATTGCAAATTACAAATTCTTTTGTTCTCCTTACGCCATGGAACTCCGCAAAGATCCCATCACCCGTTCCTGGGTGATCACGGGCGACGATGTTATCGAGCCCACTCCACGCTCCGAAAGTTGCCGTTTTTGCGGCCCTTCCGCCGAGCCAGCGCAGGTCATTGCCAACCTGCCCGGCGTGGATGGCAGCGCCTGGTCGGCGCGCTCGGTGGTGCACCCGCATGCGCTCTACCACATCGAAGGCGAGCCGGGTCGCCGCGGCGATGGCCTGTACGACCGCATGGGGTCGGTGGGCGCGCACGAAGTTCTGCTCGAAAATCCGCGTCACGACGGCCATCTCTGGAGTGTGAGCGACGTCGAAGTCGAACAGTTTCTCCGGCTGGCTGCTCTGCGGCTGCAGGATTTGAAGCGCGACAGCCGCTTCAAGTACATCAGCATTTTCAAGAATCACGGCGAGGGCGCCGGCCAGGAATTCGAACACCCTACGTCCCAGCTCACCGCAACCACGTTCGTGCCGCGCCGCGTGCTCTACGAACTGCGCGCCGGACGCGATTATTACGAAACCAAAGAGCGCTGCGTCTTCTGCGACATTCTGGCGCAGGAGGAGCGCCAGAACGTGCGCATCGTCGAACTGCGCGGAGACTACGCCGCCTTCTGTCCCTATGCTCCGCGCGTCCCCTACGAAACCTGGATCATGCCCCGCAGCCATGAGTCTTCCTTTGAGCGCACGGGCGCATCGCGCGTGGGCAGCGTGACCGATCTGGCTGCGCTCCTGCGGCGCACTCTGCAACGGATCCGCACCGTCACCGAAGGCTTCCACCTGGTGCTGCACACCTCGCCCAACAGCCAGCATCCTTCGGCGACCCTTGGATACTGGAAAACGCTGGAGGACGATTATCACTGGCATATCGAAATTCTGCCCATTCTCGAGGCCAAGGCCAGGTCCTACACGTTCAAAGAGATTTACTATTCTCCGGTTACATCCGAGACGGCGGTGAAACGCCTGCGCGAGGCGAAAATCTGAGGGCAGTCGTTGGGCGATGGTCGTTCGTCGTTCGGCAGGCTTTCAGTTTTCGGTATAGGACACCGTTGGCTTTTGCGCCCTTCATCAAACAATCAGGAAGCCTGCTATCCCAAGGAAAGGGGAGGCAATGAACATCCGCCTCCTGAATATGCTTAAGGATTGTCGGGCTGAACGTGTATAAGAGACAGTGGCGGCACGCCGCCACTCTATATTCCGAATATTCAAAGGGCCCCAAACAAATGAACAAATGGTTAGCTAGCGCAGGAGTGTTCTGTCTGTTCTCATGCCTTTGCCTGTCGGCAAAAGCACAAACCGCAACGTTCCAGATCATTGCCGATCCGGTGACCGACACCTGGTCGAATTTCGCCCTTTCCGGCGATGGCACAGTCATGGCCGCGAACTACGGCGGCGAGATCTATCGCTGGACAGCAGCGGGCGGGTACCAGGATCTCGGCCCGGGCGACAACTATTCATCCTCGATCGGAATTTCGCGCGATGGTTCAACCATTATCAGCGGTTACATCGGATCGGACGGTTTCAGCCGACCGGCCCTCTGGAATGCGCACGGCATGGTTGATCTGGGCCATCCCGCCAATGGCTGCACTGACGTCGGCAATAGCTGGGGCAGCGGCTATGGACTCAGCGCCACTGGAAAGATGGCCGTGGGACTTGCCTGGACGTGCCAAGATGCCGAGGGTTTTGCCTGGAGTGCGGCGGCCGGAAACGTCTCATTAGGGCACCCGGCGGGGCACCACAGCAGCCGGGCTAGCGCCATCTCCGCCAATGCAAAGACCATCGTCGGCTTTTGGGAGGATCCCACCGGCCCTCGCCGTCCGGTGCGCTGGGTGGGCGGAAAGCACGACTTGTTTCTGGGTGTCGGAACGCTTGGCGAGGCCTCGGCTGTGAACAGCAATGGCACGCAGATTGTCGGGCAGGCTTACAACGCCAGCGGGAATGGGGTCGCATTCCTATACTCCGATAAGAAAGGGCTGCTCTTGCTCGGCACAATCATGCCCTTGCCGTTGGACCAAAGCTTCGCCACTGGCATCTCCGACAATGGACTGGTGGTGGGTTGGAGCGGCGATCAATTCGGTCGTGGGACCGACGCTTTTATCTGGACTTCCTCGCTGGGCACAACAAAGCTCGAAAAGGTGCTGAGAGAGTGGGGCGCCCGTATTCCGTCGGGGACGACCTTGATCAGTGCCGACAGCATCTCCGCTGACGGTTCCACCGTGGTCGGGCAGTACATGGATACACAGTTCAATTTCGGCAACTGGATAGCGCACATCACGAACTGAGCAGGAAAACTCTGGAGTGAAATTGGAGAGGACTGGGCAAGTGTCGGAGTTTCGGCGCTTGCCGGTCTGCCCGTTTTTGAGTTCGACGGTTGCGCGAGGCGAGAATCTGGTCCATATCAAGAGAGTTCATAGCGCGAGAGTTCATGTCACGAAGACCCGAGCCACGAAGTCCGATGTCTTGTAAATCAATCGCCGTCGGACTGACCTTGGCCTTGCTTTGTCTCTGTCTGGCCGCGTCCTCACAAACTTCAGCGGCGCCTCCCAGCGAGAAGCAGCAAGTCCTCTGGACGAAGCTTGAAAAATCCATTGTCGACGTCGACCGCGGTCTCGACGGCGTCATGGGCGTCGCCATCGTCGATCTCACCGATGGCCACAAATACCTGCTGCATGCCAGCGACGTTTTCCCCCAGGCCAGTTCCATCAAAATCTGCGTACTCGCCGAACTTTACCGGCAAGCCCAGCAAGGCAAGCTGAAGCTCACGGACCTTTACACCGTCAACGGTGCCGACCTGGTGCAGGACAGCGACATCATGAACGGCCTCACGCCGGGCGTCTCCCGGATCACGTTGCGCGACCTCGCGACCATGATGGTCGCGGTGAGCGACAACGCCGCCGCCAACGTCCTCATTGACCGCGTCGGCATGGACAACGTGAACGCCTTTCTGGCCGCGCAGGGGCTGCGCGACACTCGCCTCCGCCGCAAGATGATGGATCTCAAAGCCGCTGCCGAAGGCCGCGAAAATATCTCCACGCCCAATGAAATGATGAGCCTGCTCGAAGCGCTCTACCGTGGCCAGATCCTGAACAAAGAGATGACCGACGATTTCTTCAAGGTTCTCTCCACTCACAAGGACAGTTGGATTCCGCGCAATCTTCCCGAAGATTTGAAGATCGCCAACAAGCCCGGCGCGCTCGAAGGCGTGCGCAACGATTCGGGAGTGATCTTCGTAGACAAGCGTCCGTACATTCTTTGCGTCATGACGACCTACCTGCGTCGTGAGCGTGACGGAGAAGAAGCGATCAGCAATATCTCGCTCGCCGCATGGCGCATGTTCGACCGGATCGCGCGCGCCAGTGAGTATGGGAGAGTGGTTTCGCCGGGGAATAACAGCAGGTAGTGCGCTACGAGCCCCGAGCTACGAGCTTCGAGCAACCGATACATTCGCTCGCAGCCCGTAGCTCGAAGCTCGCAGCTACCGTCCTATGACTATCCGTCGCCTGAAAACCTACACCGGATCGCAAGGCTACGTTTACCAGTATTACTTCGTCGGAAAACGTCCAGCTGCGACATCCGACGCCCGTGAGCCTTCCACGAACGAATACATCTTCGACGTCACCTCCGACCGTAAGCTGACCTACGCGGTCAGTATTTTTCTTCCGCATCAGGTGGTCGCCGCGTGGGCCGAATCCCATGGACGCACCCTCTCCGATTCCGAGCAATACGCCGCCGTCAAGATGCGTCTGTTTCGCGCCTTCGACGAACTGGAAGAAATGCAGGCGCACGGACGACGGCTGCAGATCGATTTGCAGTCGCTGGAGGAATCGCTGACGTCGTTGGGTGTGGAATAGAGGCAGGAGGCGCCTCACGTATTGGAATCAATTGCTAGTCAGGGCCGGGTCATTTCTCGCAGGAAATTCCGCCTTCGATCAGACTGTACTCGCACCGCCAGCGAAAGCCATGGGCGTCGTGTTTCCCATACCCCCACACGCGGAGCTTAAGCGTCTCCCCATCGACTTGCGATGCCTCCACAAACACATGGTCGTTTTCCCGCAGCTGGGGACGAAGGCTGACCGGGACAAGATCTGTGAGCAACTGTTTGTCGATCACGACAGGATCGCGCGCGTCCGCGGCATTAAAGATCAGCGCGCGGGAGGCGTACTTGCTCACATATTGCGTCACGATAAGATCGTTCTTCGCCCAAGCGACCGCAGCCACGCCAACATAGTCGCAGAGCTTGCGGGAAGCGCCGCTGACCGTATCCACCAGGTATAAGGAGTGGAAGGTGCCAACGTATTCGGAAAGAGGAGCCACGCGGTCGGCATTGCGGACTACGTAACGCCCGTCTTGCGAGGGCAACTGGCCGGCCTTCGGAAACACCACGAACGGTGCGGCATGAGCCCAGGCCTCGAAGGCGAGAACTGCGGCGAGACACAGCAACAAGCGGCAGAAGCGCATTGAGCGGGCCCTCCATTTGATTCGACCACAGGGCGGAGATTTTACAAGTGCTGTCTCTCACCAGGAACATTACCGAGGTTCGGCGTGTCTCGGCGCCAGATTCCCCGCAGGCTGCCCAATGTGATCCAAATCACAAGCACCTGTGACCGCCTACGTTTCCCCCACGTCCCTGTGCCCGGCACACTATAATCACCGAGGCGGGGTGGGGATGCACGACCTGCCTGGGGAAGCACCACAAGCTTAGATAAAGCGATGATGACCCTGATCTGGCTGCGCGTTGCGCTGGTTTGTTACGCTGCGGGATTGCTTTATGCGCTGGTCGCGCTTACCCGCGCCTCAGAGGTCCTTAGCAAAGTCGCGCTCCATGCCTCCTACCTCGGAATGGTGTTTCATCTGGTTTCGCTGACCGAAGCCGTCGTCGAAAACGGCCAGCTCGCCTCGGCCTCGGTTCACAACTCGGAATCGCTGCTCGCCTTCCTGATCATGGTGGGCTTCATGCTTGCCTATCTGGTGTACAAGACGACTACCCCGGGCATCGTGATTTTTCCCCTGGTTTTTCTGCTCACGTTCGTGGCCGCCAGCGGTCAGCAACCCTTTGTCTTCGCCTCGGTTGCCGTGATGCACGGCTGGCTGGCGATCCATATCCTGATGATCTTTACCGGCTATGCGGCGCTGTTCCTCAGCTTTGGCGCCAGCATTCTTTACCTGATGCAAGAACGCGCCCTGAAGTCCAAGAGTGCGAGCGGAATGTTCTCGCGGCTGCCCGCCCTCCAGGTCATTGACGACATCGGCTATCGCTCACTCATGCTCGGCTTTCCCTTCATGACCCTGGGCTTGATCGCGGGCTCGGTGGTCGCGGTAGCGACTTACGGCCACATTGATTATCTCGACCCCAAGATTCTGCTTTCCGTGCTGATGTGGGCGGTGTATCTGCTGATGGTGTTTACGCGTCTGAATTCCGGATGGCGCGGGCGCCGGGCCGCCCTGCTCGCCAGTATTGCCTTCGTCGCGGCTATCGTGGCTTGGATTTCCAACTACTTCAGCGTAATGCACAGGTTTATCGCGTCATGAGATTCCAGCTCATCGGCGTCAATCACAAGACCGCGCCGGTCGAGGTGCGGGAGCGCCTGGCCATTCCTGAATCGCGCTTGCCGGAGGCCTGCAAGCGGCTGTCGGAGCATCCCGCGGTCGCCGAGGGCATGATCATCTCCACCTGCAACCGCGTCGAATTTATCGCCAACATGAAGAACGGCACCGGTGACCTGCGCGAATTTCTGCGCGAGTATTTCGGAACCGATCTCAGCCAGTTTGAAAATCATCTGTATGAATTTCGCGAGGACGAAGCCATTCGCCACGTCTTTCGCGTCGCCGCCAGCCTCGATTCCATGGTCGTCGGCGAGCCTCAGATCCTGGGACAGGTCAAGGAAGCCTATGCTACCGCCCGCGCCGTGGGAGCGGTTCGCGCACAACTCGATCAGTTGCTCACCCGGGCGTTTGCCGTGGCCAAGCGCGTCCGCACCGAAACCGCTGTTGGATCTTCTTCGGTTTCGATTGCTTCGGTGGCGGTTGAACTGGCGGAAAAAATCTTCGGCAGTCTGAACGGCAAGAGCGTCTACCTGGTAGGTGCCGGAAAGATGAGCGAATTAGCGGCACGGCATTTGCTCGCGCACGGCGCCGCGTCTCTTTTCGTCGCCAACCGCACCTACGACCGGGCGATTCGCCTCGCGCAGAAATTTGAGGGACAGGCCATCGAGTTCAGCCGGCTTTATGACACCTGCGAACGTGCCGATATTGTGATTACCTCGACCGGCTCGCCGCACTTCATCTTCCGCCGCGAACACGGCGAGAAGCTCATGGCGCTGCGCAAGAACAAGCCCATGTTCTTCATCGATATCGCCGTTCCCCGCGACGTCGATCCGGAGATGAACAAGATCGATGGCATCTTCGTCTATGACATCGACGACCTGCAGCAGGCGGTCAGTTCGCACGTCGCCGATCGCAAGAAGGAAGCCGAAAAGGCGGAGGCGATTGTCAATGGTGAGGTCGGCAAATTTCACGCTCGCCTGCAGACTCTGGACGTCGTCCCGACCATCGTGAGCTTGCAGGACCATCTCGAAACCATTCGCCAAGCCGAGATTGATCGTGTTCGTGGCCGCCTTGGTTCCATGACCACTGACCAGGAACTTGCCGTCGAAGCGCTCAGTCGTGGCATCATAAATAAAATTATGCATACCCCCATCAGCACTTTGAAGACGGCTGCGCGTGATCCGGAATCCACTACGGTGATTGAACTGGTGCGCCGCCTCTTTAATCTGCACGACAACCTGGGCAGCGAAGAGGCAAAAAAAGGGGCGGTCGCGTCGAAGTTCTCCCGTCACCCGGAAGCGGAAGACTGATGGCCCGCTTGCGCATCGGCTCCCGCGGCTCGCAACTTGCGCTCTGGCAGGCGCATCACATCTCCGACCTGCTACGCGCTCAGGGCCATACCGTGGAACTGGAGATCATCAAGACCACCGGCGATAAAATTACCGACGTTGCGCTCGCCAAAGTCGGCACCAAGGGCATGTTCACCAAGGAAATCGAAGAAGCGCTGGTCGAGAACCGGGTTGACCTCGCCGTGCACAGCTTGAAAGATTTGCCCACGGAGCTGGCCGCCGATTTCGAAATTGCCGCCATCACCGCGCGCGAAAATCCACGCGACGTTTTCTGTTCGGTGCAATTCCCGAGCATCGAAGCGCTGCCGCAGCAGGCAAACGTTGGCACCAGCAGCCTGCGCCGTCAGGCCCAGTTGAAGGCGCTTCGTCCCGATCTTCAGATTCACCCGCTGCGCGGCAATGTGGATACGCGTCTGCGCAAGCTCGAATCCGGCGACTACGATGCCATCATTCTGGCCGCCGCCGGCCTGAATCGTCTGGGCAAAACGCAACTGGTCCGTCAGGTGATCCCCGTGGAAATCATGACCCCCGCCGCCGGACAAGGCGCTCTTGGAATTGAAATTCGCAACGGTGACACGGTGACGCGGGCGCTCCTGGCATTTCTTGATGACGCTGCCGCCCGCGCCGCGACCACTTGCGAGCGCGCCCTGCTCAACAAACTCGGAGGCGGCTGCCAGGTTCCAATCGGAGCCTTTGCCGAAGTCAAGGGTACCCGGATTCGCCTGAATGCGCTCGTAGCCCATCCCGATGGAACCAAAGTTCTGCGCGAAACTCGCGAGGGCGATGATCCCGTGCGCCTGGGGGAAGAAGTCGGCGAAACGCTTCTCCGCAGAGGCGGCGATGTTATTCTCGAAGAAGTTTACGGCGAAGGCTTCGCTCTGCCGCAACAACCGTGAAGCAGGTCTCAGGTGTTAGGTCTCAGGAAAACCTAAGACCTAACACCGTAGACCTGAAACTAACACCTGACTCCTGATTCATGAAGCCCAACGAAAGACATCCGCTCGCCGGAACCCGAATTCTTGTCGGACGTGCCCGCCATCAAGCTGGCAGCCTTTCCGCCAGCCTGCGCAGTCTGGGTGCTTCCGTAATCGAAATCCCCTTCATTGAGATCCGCAAGCCGCAGTCGTACCGGCCGCTCGACGATGCCCTCAAGAATATAAAGACTTACGACTGGCTCATTCTCACCAGCGCCAATGGCGTCGAAGCGATGTGGGAGCGCGTCCAGAAACTTCGCATCACACGCCGGAATCTCGAGCATCTTCAGATCGCCGCCATCGGGCCTGCGACCAAGAAGGCAATCGTGAGGCATGGCCTGAAGGTGAAGATGGTTCCCGAGGAGTACGTCGCCGAGTCGGTGGTGAAGGGACTGCGCGATAAGGTCAACGGCAAGCGCGTCGTGCTCGTACGCGCCAAGGTCGCGCGCGATGTGATTCCAGAAGAGTTGCGTGCGGCCGGTGCGCAAGTCGAGGTGGTCGAAGCTTACGAAACCGTTGTGCCCGAGAAATCGCGCGTGCGCCTGCGCGAGTTGATGAGAAATGCCGTTCGCCGCCCACACGTCGTGACCTTCACCAGTTCATCGAGCGCGAAGAACTTTGCCGAACTGCTGGGCAACTTCAAGGCAGGCTCACGCGGAGCTGGTTGGTTCAAGCATGTCCAGTTCGCCTCGATTGGTCCGGTGACTTCAGCGACGCTCGGCGAATTACAGATGCCGGTCGCCATCGAGGCCCGCGAATTCACCATGGGTGGGCTGATTCGCGCGATTGTGCTCGCCCGCTACGCTGAAATGATTCATTGACCTCACTTCGGCTTCGCGCTTGAAAACGCTCTCGGCGGGTCAACCGCGTCCAGGTAGGCCTGCATCTTTGACTTGCCGTCGACGGGCAGACCGGTGAACTCGATGCCATTGCCCACCCCCGGGTCGCAGGTTCGGACCGCGGCCGTAATTTTGATGTGCTCCGAGTCGAGCCAGAAATCCAGACGCAGCACAGTTCCGATCGGAAAAGGCAGCATGTTCTCGACGTAGCATCCATTGCCGCTCACGTCGGTGGCATTGATGCGGCTGGGTGCATTAACGCGCTCGTCGCGAATTTCCAGGGGAAGCGAAATCTTGTGTCGATGCCAGCGCCGCCGGTTGGAGGGAGAAATCGTCACCGTCGCGTTTTCCATCGGCAGATGGTTTTTCCACGGACACTCCTGTTCGGCGACCAACTTCACTCCCACTTGGTTTTTGTTGACTGGGCCGGTATTCATCACCCAAATCACCGTGCAGCGTGTTTTTTTCTCCTCGAATTGCAACCCGACCACGTCACCCACTTTAAGTTCGGTCTCGACGTCCGAGATCAGAGCGCCCTCTGAACTGATGTTCTGAGCGCGAGCCTGCTGGGAAAAGGGGCGTCCGTTGGCGCCCATACCCCACATCCGGACCGGCAGGTCCACCGTAAGGCGAGGTTCTGTTGGATGGTCAGCCATGCCTGATCCTCTTTATCATGTTTATCGGCTCCTGTGATGATACCGCCCTCTGGCGCACCGCGGTATTACAAAGTGAGCCGGCGCAGTAACGAGCGGAGCACCACTTTCGGCGTTCGCCCCTCATCAGTTAGATGCTAGATGCGGTCTTCCGCGAATTCACGATAGCTGATGACCCGAAACTTTTGCTCCTCCAGAAACTTGCGCAGGTCCGGCGAAGTCAGCAGACGCCGCTCCACCTCGCGAGAATCGAGCAATCGCGTGCGGACGGTGCGCAAGTCGGCATCGTTGTAGCCGGGATGGCAGACTAATTCCCATGTTCCCTCCGGCAGGCTCGCGAGCGTCTGCAGCAGCAGGGAAGTGTCAAGCGACCCGGTTTCGATTACCCCCACAACGCCGTCCGGTGTAAGCAGTCCAGCGCGCTTCGTGCGCTGCAGGAATTGGCGGGAGAAAGTGTGCAGCACCCGCACCTGGCCATAACGCTTCCAGAGTTCGCGATGGCCTTTGAACAGCCGCGCGGGCAACGCTTTCACCGGAACGATCGGATTACGGATGGCGCGCACGCCGCAAATCCGCGCGGCTCGCAGCAGCGCGACCAGAATCTCGGGGAAAATGTGGGCGTGTTTGTGGGTATCGAGGTGACTGACCTGCAGGCCGGTGGCTTGAATTTTGCTTATTTGCGCGGTGACTTCCGCGACTAGTTGATCGCGATCGAAGCCTCCCAGCATGGCGCGCGCAGCGAAAGCCGAAAGCTTGGAGTAGAACCTGTCCGGCTCTGCCGAGCGAATTGCCACCAGCGTGTCTGCCCCATCTGGCGACGAGACCGGCGTTCCATCCACCAAGGTGACGTGACATCCCACGGAAAGATTCGGCGCCGAGCGGGCCGCCGTCACCGCGTCGGCGAACGCGGCGCCGTTGGCCATCAGTGTCGTCGACGACACAACTCCGCTGTTGTGGGCTTCCACAATCGCCCGATTCACTCCAGCGGTCAGACCAAAATCATCCGCGTTGACGATCAGCCTGCGCACGCAGAAAGTGTAGCAGCCGCGCGCCCAGTTTGACCGGCGAGGGAATGGTCCAGTATTCTCAGCATAAGTTTTGCAGAAGGTTTTACGCGAGCGGCCGGAATGAGACGCGCCGCGATCACATCCGCGGGAGCGGGCGGTTAGCTCAGTTGGTTAGAGCGCCTGCCTTACAAGCAGGAGGTCGCAGGTTCGAGTCCTGCACTGCCCACCAATTTCCAAAACGCTTCGGGGACGACCGTTACTTCGCCTTATTCAGGACTTCAAGGGCTTCAGCCATGGTTCGCACCACCACCAGGTTTGGAAGCGTCTGCGCCGCAAACGCTTGCGCCATACGGGAAAGTCCATAGACGTGATCTTGCGGAGCGACGATCACACGCTTGGATGTGGGACTGAAGGTCTTCTCGCTGCGCGTCAACTCTCGAATTGTGTCGGCTGAAAAATTGACTTCGGTGAGCCGGTTGCAATCTATGATTTGTGAAAAGCTTGGGTCGAAGTCTGGATGGGAAAGAATCAAGGCACCGATGCGCTCAAGCTCCTCCACATTGGTTGTGCCATCGAAGGTGAGAACCACAAGCCTCTGGCTCGCGATCACCGTGAACTGCGTGGCCATGCCGCAATATCCCACGGTCACGATCCAAACTCAAGAACGAAAGAAGCACCAGCAAATCTACTACATCACGCTTTGTCGCTAAGTTATTGAGCATACATATACTGGATTCATTGCCAGCCGGAGGTCGCTGGTTCGAGTCCGGCACAGGCCACCCCTTAGCACCCGGCGCCCTCACGCTACTTTGGCGGGGATTTCGCATTCGCCTCCAGCGCCTTGCGGAAGGGGTCGAAGTCACTCCAGACCTGGTTCACCGTGTTTGGATCGAGCACCTTGACCAGTGGCTTGTCCGGTTCTTTCGACAGATAAACTTCGACGCTGACCTGCTTGCAAGTGGGTGAGATGGCGGTCGGCGGAAAGGTATAGGCACCCTCATAGCTGGCGTCATCGACGCGGACCCTGCCGCCCTGCATGTTGATCGCCAGGGGATAACGCCCGGGAAGGATGGGTTCGATCTCGTCAGAGCCGCAAAGCAGCCGCATCTTCAGGAAATCGGATTTGAAGCGCATCACCACCTGACCTTGGCTTGCCATCGACTTCCAAAAATCCTGCTTAAGCATGGGACTGACGTTGACGGAGACGACGGAATCGTACTTCGTCTCGTAATCCGTGGGCTGATGTTCTTCATCGGCCGGAGCGCCAGATTTCTTGGCCCGCTTTTGTCGCTCCTTCTCTGCGTGGGAGGCGCGCTCCATCGCCAACTCATAGCGCGTGATCGGAGTGACAATCTCGACCCCAAAGTCACCCAGCTTGAAGTAATACGTGTCTTTCGCCCAAGGCTTGTTTCCCACCGCGCGCAAAGCGTCGGCTGGGTACTTGATCGGCGGCGGCACCGGTAACAGGCGGGGGGAAGGCGGCGCCGTAGTTGCAGCTTTTGTCCGCGCTGCGGCCAGCACATCCGCCGCCTCGGCAATCGGGATGATCCCGGATAAACCGGCGCCCGCACTCCGGCCCGTGCGATACGCCGTAATGCCTACGACTGCGCCGCTGGAATTAAACAGTGCGCCGCCCGAGTTTCCCGGGCTGATGCTGATGTCGGAAATGATCAAATCTTTTTCCACTTTGCTGACCACGCCAGTGGTCAGTACCTTTTCCTGATCGAGTGGATTGCCGATGGTGAAAACGCGCTCACCTTCGAGTAAAGCGCCAGAGCCCTGCGCGATGGGAGCGACCACTACGCTGGCAACCTCCGCCAGATTCACCCGCAGCACTGCCACGTCTTTTTGCTTGTCCTCGGCCAGCACCTCGGCTACCAGTTTGCGCTGGTCATCAAACTGGACGGCAAGGTAGGTAAAGCCGTCAACCACGTGCTGGTTGGTAACGATAAGACCGGCGGGATCAACCAGGAAACCCGTGCCATGTCCATCCTGTGACCATACCGTCACAACGCTGCTCTTCAACTCGCGGAAGTGTACGGCCAGCGAATCCACTTGCGCTCCCCGGCCACCGCTAAGATCGGTAGCCGTGGCGTTGTCGTTGCTCAGCTCCAGCACATGCTCCGGTGGCTTGAGTTGTACTTGCAGGTCCCAGAGGTAACTCTTGCCCTGGAACTCAACCGGTTTGGAGGTGGAGATCCGATACAGTCCCGGCGCCAGTTCCAACTCAGCCGCGCCGTCTAGCGTAGTCTGCAGGACGGTCGGCTCCGCTTTTTCGTTATCTTTATCCAGGCTGCGGAAGCTCAGCTCCAGATGGGGCACGGGCTTGAGATTAAGGTCGTGGTCGTAGAGCGCGGCGCGTACCTTGACCTTCACGGAGGGTGTCTGCGCCAGCACGGGACAAGCGAGGCCAACCAACAGCAGGCAGAAAGCACTCAGACGATTCATGACGTTTCCAGTTCGCCAGTATAGCCCCAAAACGCCGGAGCATCGCCAAGAGACTCCCAGCTACGTGGCCGAAACCCAATTGCGGCGTTCGACAAATGTGGGAGGCTCATACGTGCGTCCCTTGGCCAGCCGATTCTCCTCTCGGCGTGTGGACCACAACAGGATTGGACCGAGCGATGCCGCGGTGAGGCGCGCGATGACCGGGAACTCCTTTTCGACTTCGCGGCGCAGTTTGTGAATCCGCTCGCTCACGCTGCGATTGATTTTCTTGAACTCTTTCTCCATCACCCAAAGCGCCGCATTATATGCGCTGCTGAGCTTCTTCACTTCCCGCTCAAAGCGCTCACGGACGCGTGGATCGGGATAGTCCTTGTAGCGTTGCCAGCCTTTGAGCATGGTCCCGCACATGCGATAAAGACTTGGACCATTCTTTTCGAAATCGCGCCAGAACGCCCAATCTAGGAACCGCTTCGAATCCTCGCGCGAAATGGCGGCGTGCAGGAAATTGAACTTGTACTGCCCATGAACGTCGGCAAAGTCAATGTCCGGCAGCAGGCGGCCCTGTTCGCTCATCTCCTGATAAAGCGGCGTGCCCGGAACCGGCGTGTAGAGCATGAACTGGTGAAAGTCGGTCTGGTGGGCGATCGCCGATTCAATTTCCTCGACAATGTTGTCGGGCGTATGGTGCTCGAGTCCGACGATGGTCGAGCCCTGCACTCGTATCCCATGTTCGCGAAGCTCGTGCGTGAGTTGCCGGACGTCATTACCCTGCAGCTTGCTATAGCCGGCCTTGGGAGATTCCAAACCCATCCACACCCAGGAAACGCCGAGTTCGACCAGTTCCAACATGGTGTATTTTCGAATCGCATTGGCGGAAGCAAAGACGGAAAGCTCCCAGCTCTTGCCCGCCTCTTTCATGAGTTCCAAAAGGCGCATGGCACGCGTGCGGTGCAGCAGGAAATTTTCGTCCATCACAAAGAAGGAATGTACTTTGAGCTCCGCTTCGATCCGGCACATTACCTCAAACAGTTCGTCGCCGGTCTCGTAGAAGTTGACAAACTTTCCTTTGCCGCCAAAAAAAGCAGAAGTCGTACAGAAGTTGCAACCCATGGGGCAGCCTACCGACGGAATGATGGTCGCCGCTGTCCCGCCCTTGCGATTGGGGAGACGCATTCCCATAATCCGTGTCTCCAGACCCGAAACAATCATGGGATGCTTGATCGGCGCGTGCTCTTCTTCTCCGAGGTACTGGCGCATCCACGAGATACCTTCCCCGCGCACGATGTGGTCGGCGTCGATCATCGTTTCCACGCCGGGGATGGCAGCCACGTGCCCGCCCACCACGATCACCGAATCCGGGGATAGCTCGCGCACCATGCGGCACATTTCCCGAACCTTGCCCACATTCACGATAATCGCCGAGATGCCAACGATGTCGTAGTGGTTGGTGGTTAATTCACGAGCAAAGGCTTTGCGGGTGGGAAAATCCAGTACGCTGCACGGCGCCGAAACATTTTCCTGAATCATCATGATGCCCCAGGAGCGATGGAACATGCGCAACGAGAAGCTACCTTGCGCGCGCGTGACCTGGTTGTGGTAGAGCTCCATGGGGTTAATGGACCGGCTGCCAAATTCGTCGTCTTGCGCATAGGGCCCAAAGACCGAACTCAACAGAATACGAGCGTGACTTCTCTTGGGATGAGTTTCCATATTTTTTTGAATTTCGAGAGATTCGTTATTTGAAAGATAGTTGCTCGGAAGACTTCTTCGCGGTGATCCCGGTTACATTACAAAACTATTACGTGCACCAAAGACCGGCACCTGCGAGCAGGACAGGATGGGGACTGCGCGTTTGCGTGATTGACTTCCGAGCGCGCCGCCTTGATGTTGCGCGTACCGCCATTGGCCAGGTTGGTTCCCATTTATTCCGTGCGCTCATCACAGTGAGGTGTGTCGCTGATCACAGAAGGTGGTAACGACAAGTATTGTACTTACGGTTGGGGAGAGTTTGCCGTGTGCCTTGCCATACCAGGGAAGATCCTCGACATTCAGGAACTGGGTGAGATGCGTGTGGCCCGCGTGCAGTTCGGCGGAATTGTGCGCCAGGTATCGATGGACTTTGTTCCCGAAGCTGGCTTGGGCGACTACGTGATGGTCCATGTGGGCTTCGCCATCAGCCGTGTGGACGCATTCGAAGCCGAGCGCACATACAAGCTTCTCGAAGAGATGGGAGCGCTGGAAGCGGAATTGCCGCCGGCGGAGCCGTAACTCTCGCCGCCATTCGCCACCGCGTCCAACCCTCCCCTGCGGGTAAGCGCCATGAAATATCTTGACGAATACCGTGACCACCGCATTGCGCGGGCTTTGGCGGCTGAGATCGTCCAGTCGACAACCCGGCCCTGGGTGTTGATGGAGATCTGTGGCGGCCAAACCCACACCATCATGCGCTACGGCATTGACGAACTGTTGCCGCGCGAAATCGAACTGGTGCATGGTCCGGGATGTCCGGTGTGCGTCACGCCGCTCGAAACCGTAGACAAAGCGATCGCGTTGGCCATGCGGCGGGAAGTGACCCTGGTTTCCTATGGTGACATGCTGCGGGTGCCCGGGTCGCGCTCGGATCTGTTTCGGGCCAAGGCGCTGGGCGCGGATGTTCGCATCGCGTACTCTCCGATTGACGCGGTGAAGATCGCGGCCGCGAATCCCGATCGCAAAGTTGTGTTCCTGGCGATTGGTTTCGAGACTACCGCTCCCGCGAATGCCATGGCCGCATGGCAAGCCCGTTACAAAGGCATCTCTAACTTTTCCATGCTGGTATCGCACGTGCTGGTCCCACCCGCGATCCGCGCTCTGATGGTCTCTCAGACCAACCGGGTGCAAGGTTTCATCGCGCCGGGGCATGTCTGCACCGTCATGGGGTGTAAGGAGTATGAGGATCTGGTTCGTGATTTTCGCGTACCGATTGTGGTCGGAGGATTCGAGCCGGTAGATATTCTGGAAGCAGTCCTCATGCTGATTTGCCAACTGGAGGCCCGGCAACTCGGGGCAGGAGAAGCGCGGCTGGAGAACCAATATGTGCGGTCGGTGAGCTACCAGGGAAACTTGCCGGCACAGCAGCTTGTCGAGGAGGTGTTTGAAATCGCCGACCAGAAGTGGCGCGGCATCGGCTCGATCCCGCGGAGTGGGTTGCGCTTGCGCCAGGAATATGCAGCTTTTGACGCCAACCGAGTTTTTGATTTGGGTGAAATTACGGTAGATGAGCCCGCCGATTGCATCAGCGCCCAGGTCTTGCAGGGATTAAAGAAGCCGCCGGATTGTCCCGCGTTTGGCATACGATGCACGCCGGAAAATCCGCTGGGAGCTCCCATGGTCTCAACCGAAGGGGCGTGCGCTGCCTACTATCACTATCGCCGGCATACGGCCGCGAGTTAGGAGGGCAGGTGTCAGCGAAAACCATCGTCGAGAAAAACTTCGACTTCAGTTGCCCGGCGCCGCTCCCGGCCAAAGACACAATTCTGCTGGGGCATGGCAGCGGCGGCAAGCTGAGCGCTGAGTTGATTCGCGACATTTTCCTGCCGGCATTCCAGAATCCAGTGCTGGCGCGGCTGGATGACCAGGCTATCGTCAATGTGAACGGTCAGCGCCTCGCCATCACCACCGATTCCTTCGTAGTGAAGCCACTGTTCTTTCCCGGCGGCGACATCGGCTCGCTTGCGGTTCACGGCTCGGTAAACGATCTGGCGATGGGCGGCGCAACGCCGCTGTTCTTGAGCGCCGCGTTCATTATTGAAGAAGGCTTCTCGATAGACGAACTCCGGCGCGTGGTGAATTCGCTGCGCCGGGCGGCAGCGGAAGCGGGCGTGCAAGTTGTGACTGGCGATACCAAGGTCGTTGAGAAAGGTAAGGGCGACGGACTGTTTATCAACACGACAGGAATTGGGCTGGTGCCGGAAGGAGTCGACCTTTCCGCCGACCGCGCCCGTCCCGGAGACAAGGTGCTGCTCAGCGGTTCGATTGGCGATCACGGCATCGCGATTCTGGCGCAGCGCGAGGGGCTGGAATTCGAGACTCAGATTCAAAGCGACAGTGCCGCTTTGCACACGCTGGTGGCCGACATGCTGGGCGTGACTTCCAACGTAACCCCTGATATGCGCTGCATGCGCGATCCGACGCGCGGCGGTGTTTCCAGCACGCTGAACGAAATCGCGGAGCGTTCGCGCGTGGGCATCGAACTAGACGAGAGTTCGCTTCCGATTCACGAACAGGTTCGAGGCGCGTGCGAGTTGCTCGGACTCGATCCTTTATATGTCGCCAACGAAGGCAAGCTGATCGCCATCGTTGCACCCGAGGCCGCTGACGCGGTGCTGCAGGCGATGAGACGTCATCCACTGGGAGCGGAGGCGCAGATTATTGGCTCGGTAAAGAAAGAGAACCCGGGGCTGGTGACGATGCGAACGCCGTTCGGCACGACCCGCATCGTCGACATGCTCGCAGGCGATCAACTGCCACGCATCTGCTAGGGAATTATGCACGAAATGGGAATCGCGAATTCGGTGCTGGAAGCGGTCAGAACCGAGATGCGTCGCTATCCAGGATCGTATCCGTGCAAAGTCGCTGTCCGCATTGGCGAAATGGCAGCCATCGATCAGGACGCATTGCGTTTCTGTTTCGAAGCGATCATTCAGGAGACCGATCTGGCGTCTCTGGAGCTGGCAATCGAATTCTGTCCTCGCCGCCATCGTTGTCAGGGCTGCGGACGTGAGTTCGTCGTGCACGACTACGATTCGCGTTGTCCGCGATGCGCTAGCCTGGAAACCACATGCATCAGCGGAGATGAGTTGGAGTTGGCCTATCTGGAGGTGGAAGAATATGGATCGAGTACCGTTGGAGCGAAAAGTACTCAGTGAGAACGACCGCATCGCGGCGGAGTTGCGTGCCCGCTTTCAGGAGCACGGCGTTTTGTGCCTGAACCTCATCAGTTCTCCTGGCTCGGGCAAAACCAGCCTACTGGAGCGCACTCTCGAAATCCTGCCGCGACACGATCGCGTGGCCGTATTGACCGGCGATATTCAAACGGAAAACGATGCCAACCGGCTGAAGCGATTTCACTTTCCGGTAAAGCAAATCACCACCGGCGGAACTTGCCATCTGGACGCCCGCATGATCGAACGGCATTTGGCGGATTGGCCTCTGGAAGACCTCGATCTTCTGTTTATCGAAAACGTGGGCAACCTGGTTTGTCCCTCCAGCTATGATCTGGGCGAAGCGGCCAAGGTTGTGGTGTTGAGCGTCACCGAGGGCGAAGACAAGCCGCTGAAATATCCATCCATATTCTTCAAGTCCGACTTGATGGTGCTGAACAAAATCGATCTGCTTCCCTACGTTCCATTTGATATCACCGCTGCGGCGGAAAATGCCCGCAAGGTACATCCGGGCATGGAGATTGTGAAAGTGTCTTGCCTGACCGGCAACGGCTTGCATGAATGGATGGTGTGGCTGGGAGAGCGACGCAGGGCACACAAATCGCTGGTGCAGCAGACTGTGAGCTGACGATGTATGGAGGTTCGACGCCAGATCGAAGTCTCCGGGATTGTGCAGGGAGTTGGATTCCGGCCGTACGTCTATCGTCTGGCCACCGGCCGGCACCTTAGAGGTACGATTCGCAATACTTCCGCCGGGGTTACCATCGAAATCCAGGGACCGGCGGAAACCGTCCAGGATTTCGTCGAACACTTGCCCGCCGAAGCGCCGCCGCTGGCGCGGATTACCGGCTTCACCGTAAATGAAGTTCCGTGCGTTGTCTTGCAGATCCGCGACGGCGACGAAGAAGACGACCAGGACTTCCGCATCGTCCACAGCCACGAGGGCGAAGAAGTCCGCACCCTTATTTCGCCGGACGTCGCGATCTGTCCGGACTGCCTGCGCGAGATGTTGAATCCTAACGACCGGCGTTATCGCTATCCATTTATTAATTGCACCAACTGCGGGCCGCGCTTCACTATTATTCGCGATATTCCTTACGACCGGCCGAGCACGTCGATGGCGGTGTTTCCTATGTGCCCGGCATGTCTTGCGGAGTATGAGAATCCGCTGGATCGCCGCTTTCACGCCCAGCCCAATGCCTGTTGGGCGTGTGGACCCCGGGTAGAACTCTGGGATAAGTCTGGAAGGCGGATTGAATGCCGTGACCCCATCGCAGAAGCGGTCTCCGGGCTGCATGCCGGCCTCGTGGTTGCGGTAAAAGGGTTAGGCGGATTTCATCTGGCAGTCGATGGCACGAACCCGGCGGCGGTGGCTCTGCTGCGCCGGCGCAAGCGCCGCGTCGAGAAGCCGTTCGCGGTGATGGTTCCGGATTTCGAGGGCGCTCAGGAAATCTGCAAATTAGACGATGCGGCGCGGACCGTTCTGCAATCCATACAGCGGCCGATTGTGCTACTAGAAAAAAAGATGCCCAGGATCATTCCCGATGAGGTCGCGCCGTTTAATCGCTACCTGGGAATCTTTCTGCCCTACACACCTCTTCATCACCTGCTGTTTGCCGAAGGAGGATTCACGGCCTTGGTGATGACCAGCGGCAACCTGAGCGAGGAGCCGATCGCAATTGATAACCGGGAAGCAATCCATCGCTTAAAAGGTCTCGCCGACTATTTCCTCGTACACAACCGTGACATCCTGCTGCGGTGCGATGATTCCGTGGTGCGAGTTGCAGGCGGCGTCACGCGGCAGTTGCGGCGTTCCCGCGGTTTTGTTCCGGTGCCGGTCTTCCTGAAGGACGATCCAACAGGGGATACTCAGTCTTCGGTGCTGGCCGTCGGAGGCGAACTCAAGAACACCATCTGCCTCACCAAAGGAAAACACGCTTTCCTGAGCCAGCACGTTGGAGATCTGGAGAACGCGGAAAGCTACAGTTTTTTCCACGAAGCCATCGAGCATCTGAAGCGGATTCTTGAAATCCGCCCCGAGATCATCGCCTATGACCTTCATCCCGACTACTTCTCCACCAAATGGGCGCTGCAACAGAGTGGAGCGAAGCTGGTTGGCGTGCAGCACCACCACGCCCACATTGCCAGTTGCATGGCGGAGAATCACCTTGAAGGCCGGGTGATCGGATTTGCCCTGGATGGCACCGGCTACGGCACCGACGGAAATATTTGGGGCGGAGAAGTGCTCATCGCCGGCTATGAAGACTTCGAGCGCGCCGCTCACCTCGAATATGTGCCTTTGCCCGGCGGAGCGGCTGCCATCCGCGAGCCTTGGAGGATGGCGGTCAGCTACCTCGCCCATCATTTCGGGCGCGAGTTTCTGAGAATGGAGTTTATGAAACTCGACATCCCGTTCGTGCGCCAACTGCATCGGCCAAAGGTTGACCTGCTGCTGCGCATGATGGAACAAGGCGTGAATTCGCCACTCACATCCAGCTGCGGACGTCTCTTCGATGCCGTGGCCGCGTTAGTTGGAATCCGTCAACAGGTCAACTACGAAGCCCAGGCAGCAATCGAACTCGAGATGACGGTGGGATCGTCAGGGGAAGACAGCGGTTATCCGCTGGAGCTCGTGCCGGAAAACGACTACTGGATCATCAGCACGCGGCCGCTATTTGAGGCGCTGCTCGACGATCTCGGCCGAGACCTTCCTGTCAGCACGATCAGCCGACGTTTTCATAACGGATTGGTGGAAGGGTTCGTCCGGCTGGCGGCGTTGCTGCGCGAGAAAACCTCGCTTGGCCGGGTGTGCCTAAGTGGCGGAACGTTTCACAACGTCTATCTGTCTGAACGGCTGGAAATGCGGTTGTCCGAGGCTGGATTTGAGGTGTTCACGCAGAAAGAAGTGCCCTCGGGAGATGGCGGATTATGCCTGGGGCAGGCGTTGGTTGCGGCCGCCAAAATTCACCCGTAGTGTTGCTTGGCCTCAATCGCGCGCAGGGCGCATACTTCGCTGTTGGTGGAGGCGTTCATGACGGGCATACAGGGAACTGGGAAGGCTGGAACTGGGGAGGCTTCAGATCGTGGTGCGCAGTGGACGGCAGCCGTCGGATCCCTGGTCGTGGGCGCGGCATTCCTTGCGCTGTGGTTCTGGTTGTTGCCCATCTGGCTGGGCTTTCGCGTTGACCTGGAAGGCGCGGCACGATGGCGCTGGATTGCGGCTGTGCCCTCGGCGCTTGGTTTCGCTGTGGCCCTGCGCTGCATATGGGACTTCGGATGGACGGGACACGGAACGCCGGCGCCCATGGTTCCGCCGAAACGGCTGGTGGTGGTGGGGTTCTATCGCTACGTGCGGAACCCGATGTACCTGGGGTTCTTCGTCGGCTGGGCGGGCCTGTGGGTAATGTTCGGGCGGGCGAACCTGGTCGCGATCGCAGGGGCCTGCGCGGCGGCGCTCGCTGTAGCTTTGTTTGTCCTGCTCTACGAGGAGCCGCACCTGCGAAAGATATTCGGCCCGGAGTACGAAGAATATTGCAGAAACGTCCGCCGCTGGGTACCGCGGATGCGCGCCTGGCATAAGTAAGATGGTTCTGAGCGACCGCGATTGCAACGTCGACTTGTGTTTTATTCGAGTCACACTGTGGCGCGCCCCCGCATCCAAATAACTGTAGAAGTCACCGATTTCGGGTGCCGGCCGGCGCGGATTCGGGAGTGCTATCCCGGTGTTAAGCCGTGCGGCGGCTGGTCATCATCCGGATCATCGTCCGGATCAACGAGAAACCCACTGCCCCGAGGTGAAGACTGCGAGGTGAAACTGCAATGATCAGGCTTCGCGTCCTAGCGTCCGCAATCGCGCCGTTGGCAATCACGCCGTTGGCAATCACGGTATTGCTCATGGGAGGCGCTCTGCTGAGCCTCAACAGCTGTGGCGGCAGCAGCGGCAGTTCTACGCCTCCACCGCCGCCGGGAAAGATACAACACGTCGTGGTGATCGTTCAGGAGAACCGCTCCGTCGACAATCTTTTCCAGGATCCAATGCTGTACAACCCCCCTCGGAGCGCGGACATTGTCCAAAGCGGAACCAACTCCCAAAACAAAACGATTCCGCTGCAGCAGATGGATCTAGCAGCCGTCTTTGATCCCGACCACAGTCACACCGCATTCAACAGCATGTGCCAGCTGAGTGCGACGACTGGTCAATGTCAGATGAACGGCGCAGACCTGATTAGGGTTACTTGCCCGGCGGGGATCCTGAACTGCGTGTTTTCTTATGTCGACCCGTCGGAGGTGCAACCCT
>DATFZT010000135.1:0-78729 GCA_035314185.1 Terriglobales bacterium | reverse complement strand
ACATGTACAAGACCGCCGACTGGGTTCTCCGCCGCCTTCCCCGGCCGCGCGTGCTCAAGAGCCACGAGTCTTTCGATGCCCGCTACCGCCGTGTCATTTACATCGTGCGCGATCCGCGCGATGTGGCCATTTCCAATTATCACTGGGAAATGAAGTTGCGCTCGATTCCCGATGGCTGTCCTATAGAAGAATTCGTTCCCCGCTGGATGGATGGCGACTTCTGGCGCCGCATCGGATCGTGGGCCGACCACGTCAGCAGTTGGATGGCGACGCGTCAGGGACACGACAGCTTCCTGCTGATGCGCTACGAAGATCTGCATCAGGATCAGCCGCGCGAACTGGCGCGCGTAGCCCGGTTCATGGGTCTCAACCCCGATGCCGAGCGTATAAACCGGGCCATCGAACGAAGTTCCGCCGCCAACATGCGCAAAATGGAGGAGACGCAGGGCAAGAGATGGGTAGCCACGTTCCATACCCGCCGCGATAAACCTTTTGTCCGCAAGGCGGCGTCCGGCGGATGGCAAGCCGTGATTCCCGAAAAAACTGTTACCTACATGGAAGCGCACTGGGGGCCGCTGATGAAACAACTGGGCTACAAACTCTCGAGCGAAACAAAAAGGGAATCCTCGGAGATAACTCACGCGACCCAGTGAAGACGGTGTGTAACTCTAAGCGGACCAGCCGTTCTAGAAATTTCCCGGTAGCCCGTCTCCATCCGCGCGTGTCAGATGCATTCGCGGACGCAGTTCTTCAAAGGGAGCCAGCAGTTCGGCCAGCTTTTTCGAGGCCGCGAAAATAAAGTTTGACGGTCCTGGTAAATAGCCTGCGGCCTCGAAGGCCGCGCCCCAGGCCCCGTGACTCTGATTGCTGAGGATCAGATCGAAGCCCTGCCGCTCGAGGCTCCCGGTCGCGGCGCGCACAACGGAATGAAATTCCCCCGGCAGTGCGAAGCAGTCAACCACCGACCCAACGCGCATTTTGCCATACTTCGCATCCTTGCGACGCTCGCCCACCACCGCCCATCCAATCGCGCCGCCGTTCCGCTTGATCACCACGCGTGTAAGATGCGTTTGCGCCGGAGGGTACAACGTGCGCAAAGCCTCGGCATCGCGCACCGCCGTAAACGAGCACGCGTGCCGTGCGTGCTCCCAGAGAGCCTGCAAGCCTTCGGCGGACTCACTGCCTTCGAAGCTCGCAACTTCGCAGCATTCGGCTGCGAGTGATCGCGGCGCCCTGATAGCCCGATAGCCCCGGAACAGCTTCGAGGCCGCCCATCCGGCGCCGCTGTAGGCCGCGAGGTCGATCAGAAAGTTTCGCGACGGCGACGAACGCAGGGTTTGCATGTTTCTGAGAAAGCGTAAAGGATGCACGATGCGAAAGAAGAACGGCACCAGGCAATGCGCCCATCCCAACCGAACCAGCATCTGCGGCAACGGACGGTCGTACCCGGCCATGCCGAGACAGTAGAGCAGTGGCGCCCGCTGCATCGCATCGCGCAGCAACAATGTCCCGACGATGGCATGGGCCTTGTTGACGATGCCCTCGGAGAGGGGATGGTGATAGTAGCCGATCGAGCGAATCTGCCGGTCGGGGAAAAAGAAATCTTGGGTCTTGAGCGCGTACCCGCCGCGCACGATTCCACCATCGACGGCGACAAAGTATTCGTTGTAGATGCGCGACGTCGCCGAACGCGGGAGCCAGCGCGGCTCGGCCGAGGGATAGAACACCATGTTCTCATCCTCTCCCGCATGCCGGAGGCGCTGATTCAATGCCGCTACCGCGGGCTCGTGCTCGGGACGATAGGGCTGAATGACGATGGCCATGAGTTGCAGGTGCGAGCGTTGCGTCTGCCCAGCCCCTAAAGGGGCATCCGATTTGAAGTGCTTTCGGCATCGCTGAAGTGATGCCCTGATACGGATCTAGCGTGCCGCCGACTGCAGCTTTTCAACCAGCGCCGCAACCGCGCCGATGCTCTTCATCTGCTCGATATCTTCCGGCTCAAGCTGCACTCCGAACTTTTCTTCGATGGCGAGAACCAGATTCAGATGCTGCATGGAATCCCAATTCTCGATTGTCTCCGGCGAAGACTCCGTCGTGATCTCGGCCGCCGGAATTCCGAAAATGTCGCTGGCGACGCTCCGCACCTGCTCAAACGTACTGGCTGTCAATTCTTTCCTCCCCGGTTGCCTTCCGTAACCCCGTCGCTCACCTTCAGCTTAATCCAATCCGGGCAACGTAGAGTGCAACTTGTCAGGTCGAGCGTCCACAGAGAACCCTCGCAGTTGGTTACCTGCCACTCGAAGCCATGCTGTTGGTAGAAATCGCGTGCCGGAGCATTTTTCTTGGTCGGCAGATACCAGCCCTCCAGCCGCTTGCGGCCGCGCTGGGCAGCGCTTTCGGCGAGATGGGCGAGAAGCGCGGTTTCGACCGTCCTTCCGATGACGCGGCAGCTCAGCAGGAAGGTGTCTACTTCGCACTGTTCGCCTACGTCGTGCGCGATCGCGACTCCGACCAGGCCGTGATCGCCGAAACGATCGCGCAGCCTGATCGAAAACACGTGCCACCCCGGCTGTTTTGTCATCTCCGCGATCTGCGGCTCGGTGTAGCGCCGGGTGGTCAGGTTGAACTGATTAGTTTTCTGCGTGAGTTGCGCCACCCGCGCCAGCGTCAGGTCAGTTACCGGTTCCAGTTCAGCTTCCTGTTCGAGGAAACGAAAGAAATCCTCTTTCGATTGAAAGGTCTGCTCGTTGCCGGAGCGCTCCTTCTGGGCCGCATACATCTCGGTGCGCTGCCGGTCTTCGGCCGAAAGGGTTAGACGCTCGAATGCCGCGCAATTCCTGACAGCGGCGGCATATTCGAGCGGATTCTTCGGCAGGTCGATAACGGTAACTTCCGGAAGCGCGGCACGAACCTGCTCTCGCTCAAAGGGGTTGTCGTCCATGAAGGCGAGCGCCTCGATGCCGACATTCAGTTCCTGCGCGATCTCGCGGAGATTCTGCGCTTTATCGGTCCAATTAATGCGCATGGCGGCGAAATGTTTCGGGCGCAGCAGCATTCCAGGATGCTTTTCCAGCGCTTCCATGGCATCGGCGAGATTGTTCTTGCTGCACACGGCGAGCAAAATTCCTTTGCGCGACAGATCGAGCAGAGCTCGATGCAGGCCCTGATATGCCGCGCCCGGATATTCGGGGCCAACTTTAATGCCGGCCATGCCGTCCTCGCCGATCACGCCGCCCCACAGCGTGTTGTCGAGGTCGACGACCAGAACTTTGGCAGTGCGACCGCTGAGCGGCACGATAAAACGCATCCATTCGCGTGCCATCTGGAGAAGGTAGCCGGCGGCGATGGGAAGCCGCGCCGTCAGCCATTTGCGCTCGTCGTGCCACTGCTCGCTGCCATGCCGTGCCACCAGCGCATCGTAGTCGAGTGCGTACACGCCATGGAAGCCCGCGGCGATGCGGCGCAGTTCGCGATTGATTTGCCGGATGAGCCCGGACTGTCCCGCCTCGGATTGATCGTCGAGCACTCCCAGACTTGGCGATGACGGGCGCTCGAGGGAATGAACGATCAGAGCCGACTGGCTGTGCTTGCGAAATGCGCCGATCCACTGCTCGTAGCCGCGGACCACGCGCTCGGCGGCTTGCTGCGCCGCTTCCGGCGCCAGATCGGCGAAGTCGCGCCACAGCTCCGGTGCAACCTGTTCAGTGCGTACCGCCAGAACAACCGCGCGCGGCGCAAAGCGATAGAGCGAACTCTGGCTGTCGAGCATGTCCTGCACGTAGGTATTGAAATCGCCGACATGGACTTCGAGATCGATGCCATGGGCGAATGCTTCCGAGCGCAGCAGCGGAACAATGGGTTCGACCGTGAACGAGCGCAGAATTGCCAGTTTGAAAGTTGTAAGCGCGAGTTTGTCGCGCGTCTTGTCCCGCAAATCATCGAGTCGCGAAGTCATGAAGCTCGCCGTACCCGACGCGGGATCGCGCCGCCAAAGTTCGGCCAGTCGCCGTGAAGCAAGATCGAAGTCTCCTTCGGCGATGAACCTGTCGATTTCAGCCCGTAAATTTGGAGGGTTGTGCTCCGCTGAAGTTGAATCAGGCGTCGAATTGGAATTCGAATCGTGCATCGAACTAAGAATTGATCAGCGCTCCAAGTATTCGATCAGCAAGCGGTTCTTGGTATAAATCCATGCGATGCGCCGGCCGCCGAATGCGACTGCGGGCATCGGCTGGCGGGTGACCAGCGCCCCCAGCGCGCGTGAGTCGGCGAGCGCCTGCTCCAGTTTATCTACGACATAGCAAACGTGGTGCAGTCCGCCTCCCTTGGCAGCAAAAGAATACACGGGGGATTGGTCGTCAGCCGGTTCCACAAGTTCCCAGAGCGGATCACCCATACGCCGGCTCTTCAGGAACGTAACGCGCACACCCTGGTTGGGATCATGAAAAACCTGCTCGTCCCAATCCACTTGCAGCATGCTGGCGAAGCCCTGTACAGAATTCGTAATCGAAGCCACGACGAAGCCCACGTGGTGAAACGCGCCTTCGGGCTGCCAGGTTAGAGAAATCGCGTTCATCGTTAATAGGGCGTCGTTAATAGGCCGTAGTGAAACTACAAGCTCCGCGCTCAACGCAACCCTTCAGCATCGCAAAACCCCTGCCCTGATACGAGCCATCCGTGGCGGGATGCAACTCTACTTAGCCTCGGGATCTGCATCGGACTCGGCGATGCCCATGCGCCCCTTGTCGGCGATGCGGGCGAGCGGAGTATGCGACTTCAGCCAAAGTTTCAAGTCGAAATATAAGGGATAAAGAAAATTCATGAAACGTACCGCCAACGACGACGAATTCCTCTCCGCCGGCGGAGTTTCGAGTGCGTACCCGGTAGTGATGAGCAAATCACCGATGCTCGACTCGAGGTCGCGAACCTGCGACGGAGTGAACATGCGCTTCCAGCGTCCGATGGTGTTCGCTTCCGTTTCCTGGCCGTCGCCGCGAAATGAAGAATTTGGATTGTGCACCGACCCCAGCGCGACCTGCTGAATGCGGTCATAGTCCAGATCGTGGGCAATGAACTTGCCGATCCGCGCCAGCGTGTCACGCGGATTCTGTACCAGATCCTCGTAATGAACTTCTATGTAATCGCCAGCCATCGCCTGCCCGTAGTGACGGCCCTTGCTGACGATCCAGCGCCAGAAGATGGCGGGCACGAGAAACGCGCGGGCGCGGTCCCAGGGCAGCGGACGGATCCAGCCGATGCGGTGCAGGGAAGCGCTGACGTCGCGCCCATCGCGAATAATATGGACGACGAGCGCATCGGGAATCAGCTTCTTTATCAATGGAAGATAGAGCATGTGCAGCGGCGTGGATTCCGCCCAGCGCTCGACGCCTTGCTTCCGCGCGATTGCTTCCATCACGATGCGCAGGAAGTCGCCGGCATTGTGACAATCTTCCATCACACGCTCATCGATGTCCCTGGGTTCGAGTCCAGTACGGTGAAACAGCTTGCTGGCGTAGTACTCGTCGAGCAGTCGGCGGCGGTTGCTGCGACTGGCGAGGTTGCCGAAGCGCAGGCCGAGCAGGTTAAAGGCGTTACTCTCCGCATGATAGACGGCGAACCCGCCCGCGGAAAGCAGCGTGTGGTAGAGGAACTTGGTCCCCGAGCGCCCGCAGCCCAGTACAAACACGGGCGCCTTGGAACGCTGACTTGCCAGCTGATTTTCGGCGAGTGTGTTGGCGTTCTGCATGACTGTGCCAGCCGGTGCTGTGCTTGCCGCATTCATGACGATCCTCAGGACCGGACTGACTCGGCCATCGACACCGGTTCCTCTTCGAGTTCGAGTGCGGACATATTGGCGAGCCGGCCGACGGGCGTCCGCAGCTTCAGCCACAGCTTGCTGCCGAGAAAGGCGGGATACATTCCGCGCATCCAAGACTGCCGCAAACTTCGGCGGCGCTCGGCGGCGGGCAGCGATAATTCATAGCCATTTTCCTGCAGGCAATCGCCTACGGTCGCTTCGATGGCGGCGACGTCGGACGGCGCCATGCGTTCTCTCCAGCGGCCGAGCGGGTTGATTGTTTCTTTCGCGCCTTCCCCGCGAAACGAAGAGTTCGTCTCTGACAGTCGGCCCAGACCAGCGTGCTGGATCCGAGCGTAGTCCAGATCGTGATCGATAAAGCGGCCGAGTTTGCCTAGCGTTTCGTGGGGGCTGGTGATCAGGTCTTCGTATCGGATCTCGATGTAGTCGGCAGGGAACTTGCGGCCATGAGCGCGGCCGCGGTGAACCATCCACTCCCAATACAACGACGTTGCCACCAGGCTGTTGGTTGGGCTGCGATCCCAAGGCAGGGGAGTGAAGCCGCCCATTTTTTTAAGCGAGAGCGCAATGTCGCGCCCGTCGCGGATGATGTGCACAAATAGCGCGTTGGGTATGTCGCGCTTTACACGCTCGACGTGCAGCACATTATCGGGATCGTACACCGCCCAGCGCCGCGCCTGCTGGCTGCTTGCCACAGAATCCATCACCACGCGGATAAAGTCCCCACCGTTGCGGCATTCGCTTGAAATCCGTGCCGACAACTGCTCGGCATCGAGTCCGGTGCGCCGGAAACCCTTGCTGCGCAGCCAGGTTTCGAGAATCTTGTCGCGATTCGAGCGGCTCTCCACGGAACCGAAGCGGGGAATCAGAATCTTGTAAATCGGCAGAAAACCGCGATAGATGGCAAAACCGCCGGAGGACAACAACATGTCGTAGAGCAGGTTAGTCCCAGAGCGATGGCAGCCCATCACGAAGACGGGAGAATCCTTGCGAGCAACTAAGCCGGTTGCGGACACCGTAAAAATCTTATCACGCGAGGCGGGCTGAGCCGTCTGGAACCCTGGTTGACACTCCCTGCCAAACGGCGATGCCGGACGACCAGCCATCTTTCCCCCTCGAGAGGATTGCCGGGCAGGTGGGACTTTAATCCCCGGGGCAGGGGGAACTAATACCCAGAGAGCTACCAGGAAGTGGGTAATTAATTTCCTATTTGTCCGCAATATGGTAGTGTGTGAGCCGAGCCACTCCCTGGGGCGGTAGTCGCAAGTCATTGACAAATAAGCATATACTGGTCCAGTGCCGGGTTAACAGTTTAGCTGGATTGGCACCGAGGGTGCTCTACAGCGTGTAGGCCCTCATCAAAGACGCCTCCCCTCCGTCTTGGCCGTGTAGCGAATCCGAACCGTATGGATCTCAACAGAACCGAAATCCTGGCAACCGCCGATGCCCCGCAAAACGGGGGCGGGCGGGTCTGGGTGGAAAGCATCAGCGCCGGCATGCGCACCGTCGAAGCCGTGATTCGCGAGCTGTCGCAGAATGACGTTCCCGTGCTGGTGGTGGCCGAGCATGGTTCCGGCAAGGCGGCGGCGGCGGAGCGTATTCATGTTCTTTCCGTCCGCGCCTCGGAGTCTTTTCATGTCTATCAGGGTCGTGAAGCCAGCCAAGAAACGCTGGCTGCTCGCGACGGTCAAGGTGGAACCGTCTATCTCCAGGAAGTTGGAGACCTTGCCCCCGCGGCCCAGAAGGAACTGGTTCGCCAAGTCGGTTTGAAGGGCAATGGCGACTCGCAGCGCGGTGTGCCTCGTTTTATCTGCGGAACCTCGCGTGAGTTGGAACCCGAGGTCAAGGCCGGCAAGTTTCGCGAAGACCTCTATTACGGGATCAGCGGAGTTTGTTTGCGGCTGCCTCCTTTGCGCCAGCGTAAAGATGATATTCCGGTTCTGCGCGACTGGTTTCTCTCCGCTGCCGCCCGTGATTTTTGCCGGGCCGTGCCGGTGCTCAGTCCGGCCACACAAAACTTCTTCGTGGAATACAACTGGCCGGGAAACATTCGCGAACTGAAAGAAGCGGCGCGAGCCATTGTCGCGCTCGGCGATGAAGCGCTCGCGATGGGAGGACTACGCTCACTATTGCGGCGGGTCGATCGCGGCGCCAGCGGCGAGAAGGTTTCTCTCAAAGATGCGGCGCGCGCGGCTTCCCGCGAAGCCGAGAGGGAACTTATTCTTCAGGTTTTGACTCGCACCCGCTGGAATCGGCGCCGGGCCGCGCAGGAGTTGCAGATCAGCTACAAGGCGCTTCTCTACAAGCTGAAGCAGATTGGGTACGAAGAGTACGGCGCGTGATGGCGAAGAAAGTAAGGTTGCAATGTTTCAAAGCTTCAAGATTTTGCACCAGACCTTGAAACTTTGAAACCTGAGCTGAGAGGAATCGATATGAAATTAATATGGCAAGCGGTGGCGGCACTGATCGTGATCGGCGGCATTGCGTTGGCGCAGGATGCACCCGCCCAGCCCGCCGTCATTGCCGCTTCCGACCAGGCCGCTTCCGTCCAAACAACGAACGCGTCTTCCAGCAGTCAAGCCGGACCCGAGTATGTGATCGGCCCCGATGACGTGCTCCACATCGCGGTGTGGAAGGAAGCCGACCTGAGCGCCACTTTGCCGGTCCGTCCAGATGGAAAAATTTCTCTTCCCCTGCTCAACGATGTGCAGGCTTCCGGCCTGACGCCCCAGCAGTTGGCCGGCTCGGTGACCGAGAAGCTGAAAAAGTACATTGCCGACCCGCGCGTCACCGTGGTGGTGACTGCGATCAACAGCAAGCGGATTTACCTGACCGGCGAGGTGTTGCATGCCGGAGCTATTCCGATGCTACCCAATATGACCGTTCTGCAGGCATTATCCAGCGCCGGAATGAACCAGTTTGCCAACACCAAACGAATTTACGTCCTGCGCACCGAGAACGGCAAACAGCAGAAACTGCCCGTGAACTATCGCAAGCTGGTTAAAGGTGAGCAGATTGAACAAAATTATTTGTTGCAGCCTGGGGATACCATTGTCGTCCCGTAAGAATGTGGGCCATATGAAGATATGGGCCACGATGGACCTACTTGTGAAAGGCATGCTAATAGTGCAAACAATCCGGTTGGTGCTGGTGGTTTTCGGCATGAGTATCTGCGCCGCCGCCCAGGGTAGTTCCCCGTCCCAGCCCGCGACTACTCCGGCTCCGGCCTTCGGCCAGACCGCGCCCGTTCTGAACCCGGAGAACCCGCCGGTATCGGGACTGGACCAGCCGACCCTCGAACTGCACACCGCGACCCGCAGCTTCATTTCGCCAGCGCTGCAGGTGAGCGAATCGGCGGACACGAATGCGGGCAACCAACTCGGCGGCAGCAGTGTGGAATCGGTCAGCCGCGTTCTCGGAGCTCTCGACCTGCAGCAATTTTGGCCCAAAAGCGATCTCTTTCTCGAGTACCTCGGCGGCGGAGCGTTCTACGCCAGTCCTTATGACGTGAAGCAATTACAAGCGGTGGGCCTGGAAGCGGTGACGCGCTGGCGTACTGGCCAGGCGACGCTGCGCGACACCTTCAGCTACCTGCCCGACGGCTCCTTCGATCTCAGCACTTATGGTGGAATGCCGGGGTTGGGTCTTACCTCGGGCGGCTTCGGTTTGGGGGCGGAGGGTGGTGGTTTGCCCGGCACCAACAACTTTGGCACTGGTCAAGGAGGCTCCCCACTCGGAGACATTCCTCGGCTCGCGAACACCGCGATTCTAGATGCGGTTCAGGCTCTCAATCCGGTCTCCGCCATCACCGTGGCGGGCGGGTTTAGTAACGCGCATTTCTACGACCCCACCAATCTTCTGATCAACAGCGACCAGATCACAGTTGAGGGTGGATACAGCCATCTGATTTCCCGCCATGATCAGATCGGCGGAGTCTACGCTTTTCAATTGTTTCAATTTCCGCAAGTATCCGGCGGGCAGATCTATAACAACGTCTTCAATCTGCGCTGGAGCCATACCATCAGCGGCAGGATGAGCCTCGTCGCCGGAGCCGGTCCGCAGTACACCGAAATGGAAGTCGGGGGCTACTTGTCGCGTTGGTCGCTGAGCGCGCGAGTCCAGTTTCGCTACAAATTTGCTCATTCGTCCTTGGTTGCGACATACGAGAAATTCACTTCCGCGGGATCGGGCTTCTTCGCCGGCGCCGATACTCAAGCGGCGCGGCTCGGATTCAAGCGTCCACTGGGACGCACGTGGGATTTCTATGGCGATCTGGGCTACTCCAACAACAAGAAACTCCAACCTACGGTGGAGGATGTTGGGGCGGCTGGTGCGACCAGCTATTACGAAGGGTCCGCCAGAGCCATTTTTCGCAAACACATGGGACGTTCCTACGACCTCTTTGCTGCCTATGGATTCAGTGAAGTGGGCTTCGACTCGGTGGTTTGCCTAAGTGGCCCTGGTGGCACCTGCGGCAAGCTTTCGCAGCGGAACGTCGGCAGCGTTGGGGTGGAATGGCATCCCCGGCCGACGCGTATCGAATAATTTTTTTGGCCGCCTCGAGTGGCCGGATTGGTGAACAGTGATGAGTGAGAATCGCGAACTGACAATGGACGATTATCTGGCGATGCTGCGGCGCCGCCTTAAAGTTATTGTGATCCCGGCTCTGCTCGCCCCGATCGCGGGCTTCGGCATCTCTTATCTTTTCTCGCCGAAATATACCTCCCAGTCCACAGTACTGGTGGAGGGCCAGAAGGTGCCGGCGAACTACGTCCTCCCGGTCATCACCTCCGATTTTACCCAGCGCGTACAGACGCTCAGCCAGGAGGTTGTCAGTCCCACGCGCCTAAAACCGGTGATTCAGAGTCTCGCGCTGGTGAAGCCCGAAGAAGAGGGCAAGCTCATCTCCGACATCCAGCAAAACATGCGCGTCGAGCCGGTGATCACTTCGATGAGCGCTGCCGCTGGCGGAGCGGGCGTTTCTGGCGCCCAGAAGAAGAAGCCCCAGGTTACCGACGAACCGGTGCCTGGCTTCACGGTCAACTACACCGACAGCAACCCAGTCCGCGCCCAAAAAATTTGTAATGCCTTGACGGAACTGATCGTGGATGAAAACCTGCGCTCTCGTTCCGAGGTCGCCCAGGACACCAGCGAGTTTCTCGGCCGTCAGCTTGAAGACGCCAAGCGCGCCCTTGACGACCAGGACACCAAGCTCGCCGCTTTCAAGAAGCAATATCTCGGTCAGTTACCCACTGACGTCGACAACAACATGCGCATGCTGATGTCGCTGAACTCGCAACTCGATGCCAGCACCCAGACCTTGAGCCGCGCCCAGCAGGATAGGGCCTACACCGAAAGCATGCTGGCGCAGCAGCTTGCAGTGTGGAAGAGTTCGCAGTCCAGCACCAATCCGCAGACCCTCGAACAAGGACTGGCCCAACTGCAGTCGCAACTGCTGCAACAGCAAGCGCGCTATACGGATGATCACCCCGACGTGATCAAAACCAAAGCTGACATCGCCGAGATCGAGAAGAAACTGAAAGAGATCAACGCCGCCGCGGCCTCCGCCAGCACCGAGGGCAACGGCAACGATAAGGCAAGCGCCTCCGAACCGCCGGAAATTCGTCAGCTCCGTCTGCAGATTCACCAGTACCAGAACGTGATTGAGCAAGCCACACTCGACCAAAAGAAGCTGCAAAGCGAGATCGGCGTCTACCAGAGCCGCACCACCATGAGCCCGGGCGTCGAGGAGCAATACAAGTTGCTCACCCGCGATAACGACAACGCGCTGGCCTTCTACAAAGACCTGTTGGCCAAGAAAAGCTCGGCCGGACTGGGCAGTAGCATGGAGACCGCGCAAGAGGGAGAGCAGCTGAACATTCTCGTCCCGGCGGGCTTGCCAGAATCTCCCAGTTTCCCCAACCGCCCGATTCTTGCCGCCGGTGGCCTGGGTGCTGGTCTAGCGCTTGGCGCCCTCATCGCCATCATTCTGGAGTTTAGTGACAAGTCCATCCGCACCGAAAAAGATGCTGCCGCCATCATGGATCTGCCCCTCCTGATTTCTCTGCCCTGGTTGGGCGAGGAGGACGAGGTTGCCGCCAACGCCAATGGCGGCGGTCGCCGCCGTTTCTGGGGCAGGCGTAGCCCGCCATCGCCAGAAGAACACGAGCACGTCGAGGTCTAGCGTAAGCCTATGTATAAAGAATTTTTTGGACTTCGCGCCAACCCGTTCAACGTCAACCCGGACCCGCGTTACTTGTTCCTTACGCGGCACACCGAAGAGGCGTTGGCCTGCCTTACCTACGGCATTCAAAGCCGCAAAGGCTTCGTGTTGCTTACGGGCGAGGTTGGCACCGGCAAAACGACGCTGATCAATAAATTGATGGAATGGCTGCGTCTGCACCAGGTGGCTACCGCCTTCATCTTCAACTCACGCATGGACGTGCCGCAGCTCCTGGACTTCATGATGGCCGATTTCGGCATTCCCTGCGATACCAAGTCGAAAAGCCAGCTGTTGCAGCGCCTCTACAACTGGCTGCTCGATCGCTATCGCGCAGGTGAAACCGCTGTACTGGTCATCGACGAGGCCCAGAACCTCTCCGACGAAGTGCTCGAAGAGATCCGCATGCTCACCAATCTCGAGACCTTCACCGAGAAACTGCTGCAGATCGTTCTCGTCGGACAGCCCGAACTCGAACAGCGTCTGAAGCAGCCCCAGTTACGGCAGTTGCGTCAGCGCTTGACGCTGCGCGCCAAAACCCATCCTTTCAATCTCGAGGAAACCAAGTCCTATATCGTGCAGCGTCTCCGCATCGCGGGTTCGAACGGCGAGCCGATCTTCGATCCCGACGCCACGGTCGCCATTTTCCGCTACTCGCTGGGCATTCCGCGCGTCATCAACCTGCTGTGCGAGCATTGCCTGGTCAGCGCCTTCGTCGACCAGAAGAAGACGGTTGCTGTCGAAGTCGTCGATTCGGTTGCCCGCGATTTCGATCTCACGGATGGAAACGCCGCCGCCTCCATGACCGCACCGGTTCCGTCATCGGAAAAGTTTGATCTGGTCGAAGCCTTGCGCACTCTGGCAACCCTGGCCGACCGGCTGCGCCAATCAGAACAACAGGATCTCTCCAAGGAAAGGAAACTATGAGCCGCATCCATGACGCTTTGAAACGCGCCGAGCAGGAAAGAGCAACCGCTACGGGGACCTATGTCGAGCCCGCTTTCAACCAACCCGAGTTACAAGACGACGGGCCACGCGAAAGCATGCCTGCGCTGCACCCTGCGGGAGCCACCGTCATGCCCAGCATGGCCTCTGGCTTGAATTACGAAGCCCTTGTCGCCCGCTGCCCCCAGACCGAGTGGAAGCCTGATCCGCGCACCATGCTCTTCTTCCAGGAAGAAGACACCCGCCTCGGCGCCGAAGAGTTTCGAACCTTGCGTTCCCGCCTCTACCAGATCCGCGAGAAGATGCCGCTCAAACGTTTGCTCGTAACCAGCGCGCTTCCCAAGGAAGGCAAGTCTTTCGTGGCTGCCAATCTCGCCCAGGTCATGGTGCGGCAGCATGGGCGCCGTGCACTCGTTATCGACGCCGATCTGCGCAACCCAGGCATGCATCGCCACCTCGGAGCGCCCCAGTCGCCAGGATTGGCCGACTACCTGTTGGGCGAATGCGACGAGTTCGCGGCCCTACAGCGCGGGCCCATGGAGGACCTGTTCTTCATGCCAGCAGGCCGGGCCGTTCCGAGCGCTCCCGAACTGCTCTCCAACGGTCGTTTGAAACTGTTCCTGCAGCGCGTCGAACCCCTGTTTGATTGGATCATCCTTGACTCGTCGCCGGTTATTCCCGTATCGGATGCCACCCTGGTGGCCAGTGCCTGCGACGGGATCATCATGGTCGTGCGTTCCAATGTGACGCCTTCCGACTTGGCTCGCCGCGCCCGCGAAGAATTTCCGGACAAGATGCTGCTCGGGGTTGTGCTCAACGGAACCACGACCGGGGATTTGGCACGTTCGAAGTACTACTATGGCGAGGCCGTGAACAGTCACGCCTGATCTCCAGGATGAAGACGAAGCGAGGCTAGTTTGATCCGGCTCTTCAATGTCTATTACCCAGTTCGCACGTTGGTCCTGCTGATCGGAGAGGCTCTGATCGTTTGGACCTCGTTCCTGCTCGGGGTAGTGTTAGTACGTCAACAAGACACCTACATTGCGCTCTTCTATGAGCACGGCATCTACAAGATCCTGGGCGTTACGGTGCTGGTACTGCTGTGTTCGCACTGGTTCGACTTGTACGACACCGCGCCCCTCATCACCAGAGGTGAGCTTTATTTCCGCTTGCTCATGGTTCCTGGACTGCTGGCATTCGTCCTGGCGGGTGTCGACTCGGTACGGCCTAACTACTTGTTGGGGGCTGGTCCTTCGGAGGTTGGCCGGTACGGGCCTTCGGAGATCGGCCTGGTCATCCTCACGGTTGCTCTGTTCGGATGGCGGTTCGGTTTTACCTGGCTGATCCAGTTGCCCATTCTGGTCGAGCGCGTTTACGTTCTCGGCACCGGCGAGCGAGCGCAGCGCTTGGTGCAGGGACTGCGCCAGAATCCCGAAATCGGTGTCGAGATTGCCAGTTGGACGGGCAAGATGGAAGGCGCGGTAAGCCGCGACTCCGTGGCCGCGCACTTGATGGAAGTTTTTCACAAACAAAAATTTCATCTCGTCATCGTCGCCATGCCCGATCGCCGCGGCACCATCCCCATGGAGGAACTGCTTGAACTGCGCAAGCAGGGGGTCAAGGTCGAGGAAGCCACATCGTGGCTGGAAAAAATCTCCGGCAAGATCGAGGTCGAGAATCTTTATCCCAGCTGGCTGGTGTATGGCGAGGGGTTTCGCCGCAATGCCGCTTTCATCGCGGCTCGACGCGCGCTCTCTAAGGCTATCTCGCTGGTGGGTCTCATTCTCGCTCTGCCTTTGTTTCCCTTCATCATTCTTGCCATCCGCCTCGATTCCAAGGGGCCGGTGTTCTATACCCAAACGCGAGTGGGCCAGAACGGGCGCCTGTTCAAGGTTGTGAAATTCCGCACCATGCGCCAGGACGCCGAGGCCGCCAACGGTGCGCAGTGGGCGGGCAATAATGATCCCCGCGTTACCCGCATCGGCAAGTTCCTCCGCACTTCGCGCCTCGATGAGATTCCGCAGTTGTGGTGCGTGCTCAAGGGCGATATGGCTTTCGTCGGTCCTCGTCCCGAACGCCCGGAATTCATCGAGATGCTCTCAAAGCAGATCCCTTTTTACGGTGTGCGCCACATGGTGCGACCCGGCCTCACCGGATGGGCGCAGGTCAAGTATAAGTACGGCAGCACCGTCGAAGATGCGCGCGAGAAACTGCAGTACGACCTGTTCTACATCAAGAACGCTTCGATTGGTCTGGATCTGCTGATCATGTTCCTGACGGTCAAGACCGTTCTGTTGGGCCGAGGTGCCCAATAATGAGCGCAATCACAATGATGAGCGCAAGTGCAATGATGATAATGAAGATGAAATCTGTCTTCTGGGTCGCGGCCGCGCTCGTCGGCTACTCCTACCTCGGCTATCCGGTCTGGTTATGGCTGCGCAGTCGATGGTCGCCGCGTCCGGTGCGCCGCGGTTTCGTGGAGAGCTCCGCCGCACCCTCGGTCTCCGCCGTGATGGTCGTGCGCAACGAAGAAGCGGTGATCGGGCGCAAGCTCGAGAACCTGTTGACCCTCGACTATCCCAGAGAGCAACTGGAAGTGGTCGTAGTCTCGGACGGTTCCAGCGATCGTACGCCCGCCATTCTCGCCGACTATCAAGTCGGAAATCGGACCGACGTGCGGATCGACGCACGGACCACCGGCACGCGAACCCGCGTCCGAACTCTGATCAAACCGGTATGCCAAGGCAAAGCCGCCGGCCTCAACGATGCGATCAAGTTGGCGACCGGGGAAGTGTTGCTGTTTACCGATGCCCGCCAGCAGATCGAATCGGGCGCCCTGCGTCTGCTGATCGAGAATTTCGCCGACCCCGATGTCGGTGCCGTCAGCGGCGAATTGATGCTGGGTGATCTCACCAGCGGTGAGACCGGAAAGGGAATGGGATTATACTGGCGCATCGAAAAGAAGATTCGCGAACTGGAATCCGCCTCCGGTTCCGTCGCCGGCGCCACCGGCGCCATCTACTGTGCCCGCCGCAGTTTGCTGGTTGCGTCGCCATTGCCCGAAGGAACTATTCTTGATGACGTCCTGTTGCCGATGCAAATCGTGCGCCAAGGATCGCGCGTAATCTTCGACTCGCGCGCCCGCGCCTGGGACTCGCCCGACTTGGGCGAAGGCCGCGAATTTTCCCGTAAGGTGCGCACTCTGAGCGGCAACTATCAGCTCCTGCAGCTTGCTCCATGGCTGTTGAGCTCACAAAACGCGATCCGTTTTGAATTCGTAAGTCACAAACTCTCGCGCCTGGTCGTGCCTTTTGCCTTGCTGGCTGTTCTGATCGCCTCCATTTTCCTGTCCCAGCCCGTCTATCGCGCCGTGCTCGGGGCGCAGTTGGCGTTTTACGTCCTCAGCTTGGCCGCGCTCGCGGGCATCAATATCGGCCCGCTCTCGCGCATTGCCGATCCCGCCCGCACTTTCGTCGTCCTCAATTCCGCCGCCATGGTTGCCTTCATCAACTTTGTCACCGGCAGAAAGGCTGTCTGGGTTCGCTGAACTGTTTGCTGAGTAATGTTGGCGGAATAAAGACCGCTGATCTGTCATGAGAATTCTCTGGGTCAAAGCCGATAAGCTCCTACCCGTGCAGAACGGCGGCAATATTCGCTCGTACCACGTCTTGCGGTATCTGTCCGCGCGGCATGAGCTTACCTTCTACTCTTACTATGGAGGAACTCCCGACCTCGACTACGAGGGCGAGTTGCAGCGGCAGTTGCCCGGTGCGGTGGCCGTCTGCACCGGTAAGCGCGAACTTTCGGGAGCCGTGCGCGGGTTCGACTATTTGGCCCATCTCAGCGCCCAGCCGCCCTATGCCGTCAGCCGCTTCGCTCACGCTCAAGTCCAGAAGCAGCTTCGCACCTGGTTCCGCGAGCAGCGCTTCGATGTCGCTGTCTGCGACTTCCTGGATGCGGCCGTCAACTTTCCCGGCAGTCTCAACATTCCCAGCGTGCTCTTCCAGCACAACGTGGAAAGCGAAATCTGGCGCCGCCATGCCGCCACGGCTGGCAACCCCTTGAAGAAGATGATGTATCGCGCGGAATTCCGGAAGATGCTCCGCTACGAGCGCGCCGCGGTCTGCAAGTTCCACCATGTCATTGCTGTCTCGGAAAGCGATCGTGCCCTCATGATGCGGTGGGTGGATCGAGACCGAGTGAGCGTCATCCCTACTGGGGTGGATCTCGCGCAGTATCGCCCTGCCGTCCCACCATCCGATCCAGCGGCTTCCAATGCGAACGCGTCCGCGCCTCTCATCACGTTTGTCGGCGCCATGGACTGGGAACCGAACGTCGATGGCGTCGAATATTTTTGCAGCGAGGTCTGGCCCTTAATCAAAGCCGAGGTTCCGGGAGCGCGATTCCGCATCGTCGGCCGCAATCCCGACAGCCGCATTCAGAAGTGGGCTTCGAATCCGGCCGATAACTCGGCCACTAACTCGACGGGCAACTCGATCGAGGTTACTGGCCGTGTGCCATCGGTAGTCGAACATCTGCGCCAGTCCGCCGTGGTTGTCGTGCCCTTGCGCGTCGGTGGAGGAACGCGCTTAAAGATCTACGAGGCAATGGCGACCGCCAAAGCCGTCGTGTCCACCACCGTCGGTGCCGAGGGATTGGATGTTCGCCACGACCACGACATTATCCTAGCCGACGATCCCGGCTCGTTCGCCCAGGCGGTGATCATGTTACTTCGCGATCCGGAACTGCGCCGCCGCTACGAAAAAGCCGCAGTCGAGACTGCTGCGCGCTACGACTGGCCGGCGGTCGGCGCGCGCTTTAGCGATATCGTGCAGTCGGTAGCGGAAAAGAAGTCTCTCGTGGTACGTGCCCTGCCAGCGCGCTTAGCGGACAAGAAGGCTTAAAAGAGGAATCTGTGGCTATTGGCGATAACGACAACGGCAACCTGGCGACGGCGGAAGTGACTGGAAAGCGCATGTCCGTCAAGTGGGCGGACCCGACCAAGAATGCCTTCTTCTGGCTCTGCGCTTTCTTCGTGGTGTATTGCGCCCGCCCGGAAGACTATATTCCCGGCCTCAAGTATCTCCCGCTGGCCAAGATCACCGCCGTCATGGCTGCGTGGGGCCTGTTCAGCGCCCTGGGCAAAACCAAGCGCACATTCAAGGACTTGCCCAAGGAGTCAAGAATTCTCCTGAGCATGATCGCGCTGCTGTATGTGGGAGCGTTTCTGTCTCCCGTATGGAGAGGTGGGGCCATAACACGCACCACGGATTTCTCCAAAATTTACATAGCGTGGGTGCTGGTTTTCCTGCTGATTACCACCTTTGACCGCTTGCGGCGCATCATTTTTATCCAGGCTTTTTCGGTGGTTGTCATTTGTGCGGCCGCCATCATCAAGGGCCACGACGTGCCACGGCTCAATGGTGTTCTCGAGGGCATCTATGGGAACCCGAATGATCTCGCCTTCGCTATCGTGTTATCACTGCCCTTTGCGTTCGCCTTCTTGATCACCGGCAGGAATGCCGTCGTCAAAGCGGCTTGGCTGGGTGGAATGCTGATCATGGTGGTCACCATTTTTCTGACCGCATCGCGGGCCGGGTTCATCGACCTCATCATCTCCGGCGGCGTCGCGCTTTACTACTTCGGCATCAAGGGAAAGCGCCCCATGCTGATCGTGGCCACGGGCCTGATCGGCGTCGTGGTGATGGGTGCCTTTGGCGGAAAGCTCTATTCTCGCTTTACCGCGTTGTCGGGCAACAGCACTACCGACGAGTCCGCCTATGGATCCTACGAGGATCGCAAATACCTCATGTTGCGCGCTGTCGATGCCATTGAAACCTATCCCATCTTCGGCATTGGCTGTCGCAACTTCCCCACTTGGTCGCTGATCTGGCACGACGTGCACATGACCTACCTCCAAATCTGCGCCGAAGGGGGCATCGCCGTGCTGGTGATCTACCTCGCGTTTTTTTGGTGCGGTTTTAAGAATCTGAAAATCCTGCGACAAGCGAAGAACCTCGATCCCGACATTGTATTGTTTATCGGAGCCTTGCAGGCTTCGCTGGTCGGCTTCGTCGTAGGCGCTCTCTTTGCCCCCGAGGCTTACCACTTCTTCCCCTACTTTGCCGTGGCGTTTACGGCGACTTTGTTGCAGACCATTAAGGAGCAAGATCAAAGACCCGGCTCGGCGCCTCTGCCGCCGAAAAAGCCGCGTCATTTCCTGGAGGTTTATGCCGATCGCGGAACCGCAGCCGCAATCGCCCCTGTCCGCTGACTTGCAGGCAATTTTATGCTGCCTGAGTTGCGGCTCGAAACTTGAAAGCGACCAAGCCGGGGGATTTCTCTGTCCGGCTTGCAAGCGTGCCTATCCCAACGCGCAAGGGATCGCGCGCTTTGTGGATGCCCAACGCTATGCCGCCAGTTTCGGTTTTCAGTGGCACCGTTATCAGAAGACGCAGCTCGATCACGACGAACTCCGCGAATCCGAGCGCCATTTCCTCGCGAAGACCGCGCTTCGCCCCGAAGATCTCAAAAGCAAGTTAGTACTCGACGTCGGTTGCGGCATGGGACGCTTCGCCGAAGTCGCGACCCGTTGGGGCGCCCGCGTGGTAGGCGTAGACCTGAGCGCCGCCGCCGAAGTTGCCGCCAAGAATCTCGCCGACCGCGACTTTGCCGCTTTCCAGGCCGATGTCTTCGCCCTGCCCTTCGCTCCCGAAAGTTTCGATGTCATCTACAGCATCGGAGTGCTCCACCACACGCCGGATTGTGAAGCCGCCGTCAAAACTCTCGAGAAATATCTGAAGCCCGGCGGCCTCCTCGTCGTCTGGCTCTACAGCGGATACAACAAGTGGTACCGGTTCAGCGATTTCTGGCGTCGCTACACCCACAAGATGAAGCCCGAGACCCTGCACCGCATTCTGAAGGTTGCGGTCCCGTTCTTCTACAGCGTGCACCAGGGCTTGAAGCGCGTGCCGCTTGTCGGGCCTCCGGTTGCTGGCCTTGTTCATCACGTGTTTCCGGTGAACCGCCAGACAAATCCGGAGGCTCGCATGCTCGACACCTTCGACTGGTATTCTCCGAAGTATCAGTCCAAGCACACCTACGAACAGGTGTTCAAATGGTACGCAGCGATGGGTATGGAAGACATGCGCGTGGGCGAGATCTCGATTGCCGTTCGCGGCCGCAAACCGGTAAGAGGATGACGGGTCGGAGCAGCGACCAGCGTCCGGTCCCCGGGGAGCCAAGGTAAGCGAAGTCCTGTCTCCAAATGGGTCTAAAGAAACAACTCGCCTATGCCAGAAAGGTCCTGCCGTCTGCGACCTGGCGCGTGCTGAAATCGCCTGTCCGCGGCCCCGTACACTTGGTTTTCGCGCTGGCCGACCACTTCGAACCGGCCATCGTTCCCGAGGACGGCCAAAAGCGTGCCTCGCGCTCCGAGCAGGAGCGCCGCCTGGAATGGTGGGCGCGCGAATACCCCAAGGCAGTCGACGGCTGGCGCGACCACGATGGCCGTCCGCTTGTCCACACCTACTTCTACCCCGCCGAGCAGTACGACCAGGGATTGCTCGAGATGCTCGCTTCGCACTGCCATGCCGGTTGGGGAGAAGTTGAGATCCACTTGCATCACGGAAGCCCGCATCCCGACACCGCTGAAAACACCCGCCGGGTGCTCACCGAGTTTCGTGACCGGCTGGCCTTTCGGCATGGCTGCCTCGCCGTGGAAGAAGGTTCCACTCGTCCCGGCTACGCCTTTGTGCACGGGAATTTTGCGCTCGCCAACTCGGCCTCCGGACGCTTCTGCGGCGTCGATTCCGAGATGCAGATTCTTGCCGAGACCGGCTGTTACGCCGACTTGACCATGCCGAGCGGCTTCTGGCATCCGGCACAGATCGATAAAATCAATTCTGTCTACGAATGCGCTCTCCCGCTCGATCAGGCAGCGCCGCATCGCAAGGGGCACGACCTGCTGGCAGGACGCTCGCCCCGAACTCTCCCTCTGCTGATCCAAGGTCCGCTCGTAACCGACTTACGCCGCACGCTAAGTTCTGCCCGGCCCGTTCTCGAAAATGGAGCCGTCACCGGGTCCAATCCCCCGACCATGCGCCGCCTCGCCCTCTGGAGGCAGGCGCGAGTCTGCGTGCTCGGGCGTCCCGACTGGCTGTTCGTCAAGCTCCATTGCCACAGCATGGACCCGACCCAGAGAGATGCCGTGATCGGCGACAGCTTCCGAAGTTTTCTTGCGGCACTGGTCGGTGGTTCGGCGGACAGACAGGAAACGTTGCACTTCGTTACGGCACGCGAGATGGCCAACATCCTGCTCGCCGCCTGCGACGGCCGCGATGGCAGTCCCGGTGACTACCGCGATTATCGCTTCAAGCGGCTTGCCGGTGTGCAGCTATCGGTAGACAAATCCAGCCCTGTCCCTGTGAGCTTGAAAGGATAATCAGGATAGAAAAGATCATGTGTGGAATCGCCGGAGTCGTGAGCACAACTCGCGAGAGCAACATCACCGAAGCTCTTGTGCGCCACATGTGCAATCAGATCGTGTACCGCGGCCCCGACGATGAGGGACTCTACGTCGCCGACGGCGCTGGTCTCGGCATGCGCCGCCTCTCCGTCATCGATCTCTCCGGAGGTCATCAGCCCGTCTTCAACGAAGATCGCAGCTCCTGGATTGTTTACAACGGCGAGATCTACAACTTTCCTGAACTCCGTCCTGAGCTCGAGAGCCGCGGCCATCGCTTCTACACCCACACCGACACCGAAGTCATCATCCACCTCTACGAAGAAATGGGGGCCGACTGCGTCAAGAAACTGCGCGGCATGTTCGCCCTCGCCATCTACGATAAGAGCAAGCGCAAACTAACCCTGGCCCGCGACCGCCTGGGCAAGAAGCCGCTTCACTATGCGCTCCACAACGGAAATCTCTACTTCGCGTCTGAAATCAAATCGATTCTGGCCGTCGCGCCCGAACTCGCCGAAGTAAACTCCCAGGGCCTGCTCGAATATCTTTATTACGGATACGTCCCCGATCCCATCACCGCGTACACCGGAATTCACAAGCTTCCCCCCGGACACCTGCTCGAATTCCAGGACGGCGAGATCCGCATTCGCCAATATTGGGACCTTCCCGAATACAACACGCACGCGCCGAAGAACGAAGAAGAATGTCTGGAGGAACTAGAGCAGCGTTTGTTCGAGGCGACCAAAATTCGCTTGATTTCCGACGTGCCTCTCGGTGCTTTTCTTAGCGGAGGCACCGATTCCTCTACGGTCGTTGCCTTGATGGCGCGCGCCAGTTCCGGACCGGTCAAAACGTTCTCCATTGGCTTCAAGAAAGACGATTTCAACGAAGCGGACTGCGCTCGCCTTGTCGCCAAGAAATTCGCGACCGATCATCACGAGATGATCCTGGAGCCTGACGTTGTCCAGACCGTAGCCCATCTCACCGGTTCGCTCGAAGAGCCTTTCGGCGACTCTTCCATGCTGCCCACGTACTACGTTTCCCAGATGGCACGTCAGCACGTCACCGTCGCTCTTTCCGGCGACGGCGGCGACGAGATGTTTGCCGGATATGATCGCTACCGCATTCATGCCGGCCGCCGCATCTACGAACATATCCCCGGATGGGCCCGCAAGGTTTTCCGCGATCAGATTTTCCCGCGTTTGCCCAATAGCATGCAAGGCCGTAAATTCAGCTATAACGTCTCGCTGCCCTGGCAGGAACGCTACGTCGATGGCATGTCGTTTCTGCCCGCCTTCGAGCGCGATATTCCGCTGCTCTCACACGATTTTCGCCAGATACTGAATCGCAGCGATGATCCCGCCAATGTTCTACGCCGCTACTTTGCGCAGGCGCCCGCTAAAGATCCGGTCGACCAACTTCTCTACGTCGATACCAAAACCTACATGGTCGCCGACATCCTCACCAAGGTTGATCGCATGAGCATGTTGAATTCGCTTGAGGTCCGCGTTCCCATCCTCGACCATGTCTTCGTCGAGTGGGTCGCCGGCCTGCCGCCCGAGTGGAAACTGCGCGGCAACCAGCAGAAATACATCCTCCGAAAACTGGCTGAGCGTGTCGGCGTGCCTCGCGAGGTGCTCTATCGCCAGAAACAGGGATTCTCGCTCCCGCTCGTCCACTGGATGCGCAACGAACTCAAAGACATGCTGATGATTCTGCTCGAACCCCGCACCCTCGAGCGCGGTTACTTTGCCGCCGATGGGGTTCGCAAACTGATGGACGACCACCTTCTTCGCGGCAAAACCATGACCGGACGCATATGGCGACTGCTGATATTCGAGCTCTGGCATCGCAACTTCCTGGAAAAATACATCAAGCCCGCCGGCCTCTTTTCTCTCCCCGTGGTCGCCGACTCTCGCCGCCAGGTGCCCAATTCCGCCGCGCTAACCTCCGCTCCGGTGGGAGGATGATCTCCGAGGATGATCGGGTGGACGCCACGGACACTGCCAGGTTGACCACGACCCCACTAGCCGATCCTTCCGCTCTTTCCGAGCGAGCGGTCAGGGTGTTTCTCATGGTCAATACTTTTGAAACGGGAGGATCCGAGCGCCAGTTCATCGTCCTCGCGCAGAATCTCGCGCCTCCACAATTCCGGGTTCACGTCGGCTGCATCAGCCGCCGTGGATCGCTCGCCCACAACTTCCCAGACGCTCCGCAATTCCCGCTCGGCGGCAGCCTCTTCGGATGGCAGTCGCTGCGCACTCGCCTCAACCTGAGCCGCCATCTGCGCCGCCATCAAGTTCAAGTCGTACACGCCTTCGATTTCTACGCCAATCTAACGCTGATCCCCGCCGCCAAGCTGGCTCGTGTTCCGGTAATCATCGGCAGCCATCGCCAACTCGGCGACTTGATGACACCCAAGCAGTTTCGCGCGCAGGCCGCCGCTTTTCGCTGGTGTGACGCGGTAGTCTGCAATTCGCAAGCCGCCGCCGATCGCCTTATCGCCGACGGCCTCTCGCCCAACAAAATCGCGGTCATCGGAAACGCCCTGCCAGCCGACGTTTTCGCCACATCGCGGGCGGTTTTGCCCAAACGTCCCGGGACCTTCCGAGTCGGCATGGTTGCGCGCATGAATCACCGTTATAAAAATCATTCAGGGTTTCTGCGCATCGCTGCCCAGATTCACAAGCGCATGCCCAATGTCGAGTTTGTTCTGGTCGGTGACGGCCCGCTGCGGCAGGAACTGGAGAGGGAAGCGGCAAGCCTCGGCCTTGGTGCCTCCGCTATCTTCGTCGGAGATCGTCAGGATATGCCTGCCGTTCTCGCTTCCATCGACGTCGCCGTCAACACCTCCGATTCCGAAAGCTTGTCTAACGTTCTTCTCGAAGCCATGGCCGCCGGTTTGCCCGTGGTCGCCTATGACGTAGGTGGCAATTCTGAGCTGCTCAGCCCGCAGCGCGGGGCCCTGATTCCAGCCGGCAATGAAACCGACTTTGCCGATGCTGTTCAGAGACTTCTAGGCGACTCGACTCTCCGCCACGAACTGGGCCGCAACGCTCGGCAGTTCGCACAAGAAAACTTCAGCCTCGATCAAGTCCGGCAGCGCTACGTGGAACTCTATCTCACGCTTCTCCAGAAAAAGCGTCCAAGGAATTCCGCCGCATGAGCGAGCCTGCTGATTTCACCCCGACCAGGAGGCGCCCACGAGTCTGCATCATAGCGCCCAGCCTGCGTTATGTCGGTGGACAATCCGCTCAGGCCGACCTGCTTCTGCGCCATTGGCAGAACGATCCCGACATCGACATCAGCTTCCTCGCCGTCGATCCGCCGCTGCCCCCTGCCCTCGCCTGGGCAGAACACATTCCCGGCCTGCGCACCATTCTGCGTGAGCCCATCTACTTCTGGCAGCTCTGGCGCGGCCTCAAAGACGTGGACATTGCCCACGTTTTTTCCGCGTCCTACTGGTCCTTCTTGCTCGCTCCTGCGCCAGCGTCGCTATTCGCAAAAATAAAAAGAAAAACGAAGCCGCGCGGCACCAAGACGCTGATCAACTACCACAGCGGCGAAGCCCGCGACCACCTCCAGCGCTTTCGCTCGGCCAAGTTCGTCCTGTCTCGCGTCGATGAGATTGTTGTCCCCTCCGGCTACCTGGTCGATGTCTTCCGCGAATTCGGATTGCCAGCCTCCGCCGTGCCCAACATTGTCGACCTCGCGCAGTTTCGGTATCGCGAGCGCTTTACACTGCGCCCACACCTGGTCTGCACCCGCGGTTTTTCCACGTACTACAGCGTGGATGTCGTCGTCCGGGCATTTGCACTGGTAAAAAAAGACTATCCCGAAGCGCAGCTCGATCTAGTGGGCGGTGGCCCGCTCGAAGGCGATATCCGCAAACTGGTTGCGGACCTGAATCTCACTGGCGTCAGCTTCACCGGCGTCGCGTCACGCCAGGAAATGGGCAAGTACTACGACCAGGCTGACATCTTCATCAACGCCTCGTGGCTTGACAACATGCCATTGTCGATCATCGAAGCCTTCGCGGCGGGCACTCCCGTAGTCACCACCTCGCCAGAATGCATGCCCTACCTCGTCCAGCACGAGCGCACCGGATTGCTCTCGCCCGTAGGCGACGAAAAAGCCTTGGCAGCAAATGTGGTCCGTTTGTTGCGCGACCCCACACTCGCCGCTCGCCTGGCACAGAACGCCCACAATGAATCGCAAAAGTACACCTGGGAAGCCGTCCGCGAACAGTGGCTGAACACCTATCGCGGAATAATGTGACATTGCGCGGGATCGCGACCACATCACGACGGCACGGGGCACTTCTGCTACTTTGGAGTGTGCGAGAATTTTGACAATCAGGTGCAAAAGATTGGAAGCGATCTTGTCTAAACTTAGCCTTTTCTCGTTGCTGACAACGGTCGCGCTGACATTTCCGTCGTCGGTATTCCCGCAAAACCCTGGTCCCGGCTGTCCTGCTGTTGATGCCGGCAGAACCGTGGAGTCCCCCAAGGAATTACGTAGTCGTAATGGCCGTTTGCAGGTCAGCCTCTGGATGCGCAATTCCCTCGATTCCTCAGGGCAGATGCAGTATTGCTATGTAGATGAGCACGGTGATCGCTCCCCTACCTTGCGGGTGCGACCCGGCGATCTGGTGCTCTTGAAGCTCAAGAACGAACTCTCTGTTTTCTCCACAGCGCAGCATCCGAGCATGGTAGGGCCGTCCAATGGCACATCCGCCACGATGACCAAGGGCGCCACCAACCTCCATTTCCACGGCCTCAGTGTTTCTCCATCCTTCCACGCAGATGATTCACTCCATACCTCGATTCCGCCTTCCGCCAAAGCTTTCATGTACCGTTTCCGCATTCCCACGAATCAGACACCCGGACTGTATTGGTATCATCCGCATCCCCATGGGTACAGCGAAGAGCAGGTGCTGGGTGGAGCGTCAGGAGCTTTGATCGTCGAAGGAATTGCACACGCGAATCCGCTGGTCGCGGGGCTGCCCGAGAGGGTCCTGGTCATTCGCGATCAGAAGCTTCAGCTTTCGCGAGCCAGTTCGAACCGCGATCCCACGCTTCCGGCGAAAGACCTGTCCATCAATTTCATTCGCGTTCCTTACCCTGAGTATCCTGTGCCGATCATCGAAGCGCGCCCGCTCACGCGCGAACTCTGGCGCGTGCTCAATGCCTCTGCCGACACCTACGTGAACCTGGGGGTGTTATTTAACGGAGAGTGGCAAGCATCGGGATTAGCAGCCACGAACGGTAGCTGGCAAACCTTAGGCCTGGTTGCATTGGATGGCGTACCCATCTCGGAAGCGAACTCATCGAAGGGAAAGGTCGTCGGGAAAACCGAAATCCTGATTCCCCCGGGTGGCCGTGCGGAATTCGTCTTCCAGACCCCTCCCGAGGGAATCAAAGCCGAGTTGTTTACCGTAGGCGCGGATACGAACCCTCCCGAAGACGAAGACAATGACACTCCCGTTACGGCGGGTGCGGGCTTTTCCATGCCCGACAATGACGACAACACCCCACCGCGACCATTGGCCAAAATCGTTTCTTCGCACTCTGCCGTCGAGCCCCCTGCTTTGAGCGAAGCGCCGCTCCCTGCAAGTCTTCACCAGGTTGCGGATCTCGCCACCATTTCGCCGGTGCGCCAACGGCAGCTCTATTTTTCCGAGAAGGTGATGGATCCAAAGCATCCAGATACGTCCACGATTTTCTACATCACTGAAGCGGGGCACACTCCGAAAGCGTTCGATGGGTCACTGTTGGCCCCGGATATCGTCGTTCACCAGGGCGATGTCGAGGATTGGACGATTGAGAACCGCTCGCAGGAGTCGCACGCATTTCACATCCACCAACTCCATTTCTTGCTGCTCGAGCGAGACGGCGATCCAGCCGGCGAGAGCTATCTTCTTGATACCGTGGATTTGCCTTATTGGGATGGCCGTTCTACGCAGTTCCCCAGCGTGAAGCTCCGCATGGATTTCCGCGACGCTAACATTGTTGGCACCTTCCCCTATCACTGCCATATCCTGCAGCATGTCGACGGAGGAATGATGGGCCTGATCCAGGTGCGACCGAAACTGCAAAAGGGATACGCCAGAAGTGATGCCAGATACCAGCAAGGAATCCCAGACCGAGGAGCCAATTAAGGACGATCATAGTCTGGACGATCATGGTCTGGACGACCAGGTCACGTAGCAGTTCAAGGAAGATTCAATCTCAGTACGTTCCTGGTACTAGAGAAACTCCATCCGCGCCGTTAACCACGATGTTCGCGGTGATCGTGTTGGTCGGAATGTTATAGACCGCCGCAGTATGGATCGCGCCGATGTAGAGGTTGCCCTTGCCATCCGACTTGATACCGTCCGGAGCAGAGCCCGATTCCTTGAGCGTCGGGGTTAGATATAACGAGAAATTCGACCCTAAGCCAGCCGCGGTTACAGGTATCTCGAGCACACCGAGTCCCAAAGTCCCGTCATGGGTTGCCCACAAGTTGCCTGTGTAGCTGTCGTAAGTCAGACCGTCTCCCCCGTTGATTCCGTGCGCGGGCTCGAGGAAAAGGGTATTCAGAATCGCTCCAGTAACAGGGTCGATTTGGACGATGAAATTGTGATTTGCAACTGCGTAGAGGTTTCCATACGGGTCGTAGGCAATGCCATCGCAGGTGCTGCTGTGTGGGCATGGCTCGCCATCGCAGGTCCCGAGCTTCTTAAGCTCAGGGCCCAGATTGGCCAGCACGGTTGTCGTCCCCGTGGCAAATTCGTATCGGACGATAGAACCCGGACTGTAGATGCCGATCAGCATCGTTTGCCCGCCCGGTTCGATTTCCAAATCGCGAGCGTACTTCAAGCCCGTAACCAACAAGGTGTTGATCCCGCTCGTCGGATCGTACAAGTAAACCGATCCTGTAGAAGGCACGGAGTAAATGAGTTGGCCCGCCGCGTTGACCGTCAAGTCGTCGAGTTTGCCCGTCCCGACCGTAAACAGGGTCGTGAGCTTAGCGGGAGTGGTCGTGAGATTAAGGAGCTGAAGGCTCTCCTTGGGCTCGTTCGAGATGTAGAGTTGTTGCGCAGACAACGAAAAAGCAGTCAGCAGAACGAGCGCAAACGCCAAGCCTAGGCCTATCCCACGCACTGTGACCATGTCTGGATTCCTCAGAAGAAAATCGGACTGACGTGAAAATGTACCACGGCACCGAGGATAACTGGATAGCCTAAAAGTGGTGTGAAACAGATTGCAACCTCAGCGCCGGCGTGGGAAACAAAGGGCACTGCGCCCCATAACTCGTTCGCAGATCCAGACTTAGCCGGGCCCTGTTTTCCGGGCACTAACCAGATACTGGCTCAGCGTCCAGCCCAGAATGCGGGACTTGGAAAACCGCTCCATGAGTAAGAAGAGACGGTATTCCGCCGCCGGCCAGAGCTGCCCAAGGGGAAACAGCAAGAACCCTGAGTAAGCGCTGTCTTCTGGATCGAGGCCATGCTTGCGAAGGCGCGCCGGAACCTGCCATGGGATGCAACGATTCCAGCGCCGCCCAACCGGCTGGCTGGAAGTCCGTTTGCCCATGAGCTTTCTTATCGCTCTCCATAGAGGGACGGCCGTGATGTTGAACAGATTGTTGGAAAAGCGATCCAGGCTGATGCTCGTCGGCAGGGAGATAATCGCTACGCCGCCGGGGCGGAGCACGCGGTGGATTTCTTCCAGACAGCGGTCGTAAGTGGACAGATACTCAAACACGCCCAAGCAAACAACGTGGTCAAAACTGGCGTCCGGGAAAGGCAGTCCTTCGGCATCCGCGCGGCAAAGGTGCACACCGGGGGATGTGCTGAAGCGCTGCCCCGCCAAGCGGAGCATTTCCGGAGAATAGTCGAGCCCGACAATGTGAAAGCCGCGAGCGAGCAGGGGCTCAAACTCCGCGCCCGCCGCACAGCCGATATCGAGGATAAGGCCACGCTCGGAATCGAGCATCTGCAGAACAATCTTGAGCTGCGCCTGAAACCAGGGCGACTGTCCACGCTCGCCGGCGTAGTAAGAAGCCATGCGATCGAAGACGCCGCTCACCTCGGTCTTCGCGAATTGAGAGTTTTCCGTTGGCATCACGCGCCGTCGCTGTCCCCGAGGGTGAAATGCCATTTTTGTGATGGCAGGGGCAAGGTGATTTCTTGCGGGAGCAACACTCGGAAGGCGAGGTGAAGATGATGCTGCCTCCGGCGAAAAGGGAAGGCGCGCCGCAGCAGCTTATGAGCAGCGGATTGTGTGGATCGTTGCAAGGTCCAGGTGCTGATTAACTGGGCCCCACTTTTCAGCAAACTGCCCATGCCCGCTGCCAACAGCGCCCGCGCGGCTTCGATGTCGCTGCTCTCCGTGAACAGGTCGACAACGGCAGCGGTTGGGGCGGTCTGATCGGCTGAGGCTACAAGGAAGCCCACTGCTTGGCCGTTCCGGCGCGCGAGCCACATCTTGTAGGGAGTTGGGCAATCCGAGAAACGCCAGTTCAAGTAGCTGCTGTCCCGCACCAGGGCAAAGTCATAGCCTGCCGATGCTCTCTCCCAAAGCTGGTCGGTCTCTTCACCAAATCTCTTCACCACAACTACGGTTACGGTGCTTCCTGTGGTACGCGGGATGCAGCGGTTCTCGAGCAGCCAATCCATGCCCGAAAGGCGAAGCAGGCTGGCGGGAATCCCCGTCTTGCGCGAAACCGTATAGCTTGGAATCACAAATCGACGGGCATCGATGCGCTGCGCCTCGTGAAAGGAAAGCTTGCCGGCAAGAATGGGGAACGAAACGTCGTTCGGTCGAACGTAGACAAGCGCCGAGCCGCGAAGGGCAGCTTCGCGACAAACCAGTTCGATCAATTGGGAAAACAGGCCCATCTTGCGGTAGTTTCCATCCGTCAGGAAGTCGCCGAGTTCGTAAGCCAGCACTGCCTTCCCCGACAGCCAGATCCGCTTGGGGCTGGCAGCCACCACGCTTACCACCGCGCCGCCTGCGGTAGCCATGCCCACGATCGCATGGCCCAAAGGATTGCCAAGATATTTCCAGCGGTAAAAACCCTCAACCGTACCGTCGGGAAATCTTTCCCTAAACAACTCGCCCCCCAGTGGAACCAGGAACGGTGCTATCCGGGCGAGATCCGCTGGCTCTGCCAATCGTAATTCGGGGCTGAGGGTGCCTTGCGTCATTTCTGGCTCATGCGCCCGGATGGTTTTCGGGTGCCGCACCCGAGCGGAACACCAATGTTCGTTCGATGTGCCACAGGAACTCCGATTCCTCGCGAGGAATATAAGTCCGGGGAATCGCCAGCGGACGGGAGTCGGCGCGCACCGCACCGACAGTTGTTGTCACGGCAGTCTCGTAGCCAAGCTCTTCGGTAATTTTCAACGTTGATTCATTCCACTGCGGGTTGAGTGCTGGATGGGGATAGGAGAAATGCTTCACCGCTCCCCCCAGTTCCTTTTCCAGCTTGAGCTTGGAATCGGTCAGCTCACTGCGCGCCTCGTCTGCGGAAACCAGGGCTACGTTCGGATGTGTCATGGTATGCGAGCCCACGGTGTGGCCCGACTTCACCAACGTCCGAGCATCGTCCCAGGTCATCATCAAGTCGCTCTCGAGGGGAAACGGCCCAGGTTCAAGGGAGCGCGTTGCGTTTCGTACCACCTCTGCGCGCGTCGATGCGCTCGATTTCGCGCAGATCCCAGCGGCATTCAGAAAGGCCTCTTCGCGGGCTTGCGAGCCCGTCAAATCGTAAAGCCTGCCCGTAGCGGGATCCGTCCACTTCGGATTTTGCGCGGTCCGGAATGCGTGACGCAGCACACAATACCACGGTGCCTTCGAGCGATCCACGGCATCGACCAGAACATAGAATGTCCCTGGGATGCCAAAGCGGTTGAGAATGGGAGCGGCGAAGCGAAAGTTGTCTTTGTACCCATCGTCGAAAGTGATCGCCACGGCTCTTTGCGGCAGAGTCTTATCACCTTTCAGAAAGAGTGCAATGTCGTCCATACTTACCGCGCTAAATCCCTTCGCGACCAACCCCATGTGCCGCTCGAAGGTGGAGGTGGCGTGAATGGAATCGCATCCGATCGTATCGGCAAACTGTTCAGGCCGATCCTGGATGGAGTGATAACGCAGAATGACCGCAGCGGGTGCGGCCAGCATGTGGGCGAAGCGGAGCGCTCCAGTCGCGACGAATACCTTCTTCGCGGCATTCTTGGCTGCCTTGCGAAAGCTCATACCGCGCTGTCCCGCGAAGCCTGAGCTCCCACGGGCTTTGCCATGGCGCTTTCCCGTGCCCGGTCGGCTACAGCATCAGCATCGTGGACGCTGAACAGGACGTCCACCCCATAGGGCTCCACGTCGATTTCGTCGAGACATTGTTTGCTCGCTAAATCGTAAAGAGCGATGTGGGTAGCTTTCTTGCGAGTCTCGAATCCCTGCTTAGCCCAGATCAGGTTTTCCTTGAATCGCGTGGAGCGAATGCGCGTGAACCCGACCCAGACTTTGTCCCTCTCCATCACGGCGACGCCGCGGCACCAACCGAGCACCATTTGTTGCTCGTTGTCGATGACGTTCAAGTCGAAGATTTCCTCCACCTGCAGGGTATGCCGGTTCGCCACCACCAGATGTCCGTCAACGGTGGTGAAGTAGATCCAGTCGCCGACCACATGACCGTCGTGTGGCCTTTGCACACCGATATCAATGCGTCTTCCGGGACGAGTCAGGCTGATCGCGTCTCTTTGCTCGAAGCGCGTGACCCAAATCTCATCGCCCAGCTGAAACACGTGATTGGGATGAGAGGTATGCGGCTTGGTTTCGGGTACCTTGCGGTAATCGACGTCGCGCGAAAATCGTTTCCAGGTATCTTCCCCAATGACGCTCCATTCGCGCAGCAGCTTTCCCTGGTGCGTGACTTCCACCACCAGATCAAGGCCCGTGTCGGCGACCAAAATATTGCCTTCCGCGCTCGGGCGCACGTGGTGGAGATCGTTGAAGCAGGGAAGCGATACGTAATGCAGAAGTTCGAAGCCGGGCAGTCCATAAACCAGCACTTCTGTCGGAGTACAAACGTACAGCCGGTCATCCGCCACCGTCGCTGCCTTGAATAAGATTGAGGGCGAATCCGCGGGGACCGCATCTTCTGGCGAATCGTACTCCACGAGTACTTCAGAAGTCTTGGCTTGCGGGTGCACCTTCACGATCAGGGCCTTTTTGCAGGAGTTCCACTCGGGGATCTGCCTGAATAAGCTACTCCGCAAAGATCCACCTACAACGTACAACGCGCTCATCCCCAAGCCCCCTCTGTGCCAACCTTAACTAAAGAAGCGACCCTTCCGGCTGAAGAGCGGGCCGTGAGCCCTTCCCAAAATCGTTAAAACCAGTAGTCACGCATCATTTTATCGCACGCGACTTTCGACCCTACTGCTCATTCTGGTACTCAACCGAAACGATGGCCTCCTGGGCTGCATGCTCGGGCCGGAGCGGTCGTGTCACTCCCGCGATCTCGGCGACATGAAACGCGCGGTTGGTGCGGTAGGCCCAGAGCAGCCCGACCGCGTAGATCGAACTCACCGCCAGCGTCTCCAGCAGCAACTGGATCAGGTTGCGAGGATAGAAGAATCGGTTGGCCAGCCAAAGCGCCGCCACCAGTGGGAGCGTCAACAGAATCGGCAGGGTGTAGGCCTGGCGCAGAAAGGTTCCGACGGGAACACCGATCTGCTTCTTCAAATGGCGCGGCAAAAATACAAGATAAGTGAAGCTGAGCGGGATGGCGGTTCCGAGGGCGTCGCCGACAATTCCCAGAGATGGGACGAGGGCGATGCTGAGGACAAGGTTGGCAATCCCCTCGATCACGGTAATGGCCGCCCAGGTGCGATGTCTACCCATGCCGAACAAAATTCGCCCGGACGCGGCCTGCGACATCATGAATATGTAAGGAATGACCAGCACCACCAGCACCGGATAGCTATGGGGCACGTAGCGGGCGCCCACCCAGATGCGGATGATGTGCTTGCCCCAAAGAATCAAGATCGCGGCGATGGGAAGAAACAGAAACGCGCATACGCGGTTGCCGGCAATATAAATCTTGCGCACACGATCGAGATCGCCGGTGGCCTCCGACTGGCTCGACATAGGAACGAAAACCTGGGCGAGGGCGGCCACGAAATCACCCGCGTAGTCGACGATGCGCCCGCCAATATTGAACCAGGTGACGGCCACCGCGGACATCATGGTCCCGAGCACCAGTTCGTCGGTGCGGAAGCGCAGGCGCCCGGCGATCATCACGATGAAGGTGGTGCCGCCGTAATTGACGATTTGGCGGAACGCGGCGCGATCCACGTGCTTGAGGCCAAGCGGTACGGGGCACAAGCGGAATACGATGATGCCGCGAATGATCGATGAAAAAATCGGCAAGAGAATAGTAATCAGCGCGACGGTCAGCAGCCCGTATCCGCGGTTCAGGAAATAAACGATCAAAACCGCGCGGGCGAGGGTCGCGCCGATGCTGGTCCAGTTCAGCAAGTAGAAGCGGTTCAAACCTTCGAGCATGCCTCCGAAGACGCCCAGCGGAAAACCGAGGCTGACCGAGGCGCCGACCATCAGCAGCAGCAGACGCGTCTGCGAATGCATTCCTGGGGGGATTTTGGGGAACACATGTTCCACCGAGGAACTCAGCAGAGCGGTCAGCGCCATGCTTGCTACGCCGATGCACGTGTAGCTAAACAGCGCGGTGTTGACGAACTGCGCAAGCTTTTCGCGATCGTCGGTCGCCGTGTACTTGGAAACATAGCGAATGATGGAGGAGCGAATGCCTAGATCGAACAGGCCGTAATAGCCAGTCACGGAGAAGATCAGCACCCAGATTCCGAACGCGGTGTCACCCAGGCGATGGAGGATGAACGGCGACAGGAAAATGCCGACTACCACGTTGATGCCGAGCGCGGACCAGCTCGAACCGACGTTTTTCAGGATGCGTCTTTTTTCATACTTCAGCATGAGGGATGGTGGCTATTACGTTGCAGCCTGGTCGCGCGTGATGATCGGCAACTTGGCGCTCACTTCTCTTCACCCGGATGATTGCCTCTCCGCCGCCCGAACAAAGCCATGTTAACAGTGGCTTGTGAAGGGCAAACGAATCAGAATGGCCTGCCTCACTCTCAGGTAACAACCGCCCAGAGTCAAGGGACGATCCCGCAAATGCATAATCCCCCCGGGCAGTCTTGAAAAAACGCAACTTAGGCCAGGGATATCTCTTAAGGAAACAAAAAGCGCATGATGTGCAAGAGTTTGCGGCTAGCCAGAAAGTGTCCTTGCGGCTTCTTTCCGACAGAGGTATAAAGTCTTCGCCTAACCGGCCCATTTATTGATTTTTACCCTGTTTGCCGTAAGTCCCCTCCCCGGTATTCCAAGTGCTATTTAACAGGTAGGAAATGCCTCGCTTTTCGACTTTGGAGGAAGCAAGCACGATGCGCCGCTTTTTGTCACAGTACGTTGAGAACACAGCTTCCGGTGCGGTTTCCCGGTCTCTTGAGCGTTCCAGGTTCAATTCGATTCGCAATTCGATTTCTGCACGCAGCCTTTGTCTGACTGTGCTTGTCGTCGGCATGGCTTTGCTGTCGTCTGCGTTCGCGCAGCCATCCATGTGGACCAGTCGCGGTGATAATACGCGCAGCGGCGCCAATACCAATGAGACTCTGCTCACTCCCGGCAACGTCAACAAGACCGGATTTGGCCATCTCTTCAGCGCCCCCGTCGACTACGTCGTGATGGCACAGCCTCTCTACATACCCAACGTGAACATTCCCGGCCAGGGTACGCACAATGTTGTTTACGTGGTCACGCAGGCGGATTCGGTGTACGCCATTGACGCCGACACCGGCGCTCAGCTTTGGTACGCCAGCATGCTCAACGGTGACACGACCGCCAGCGGAAAATATCTCCCTTGCGGCACCAGTGTTGGCTTCAACCAGGAAGGCATACCCGGAACTCCGGTTATCGATACCAACACTAACACTATGTATCTGGTGGCCAAGACTCTGCTCGGCACCACCGTCCGTCACCATATCCACGCCCTCGATATCACCACCGGCAACGAGCGATCGGGCAGTCCCGTGCTGATCCAGGCCCAGAGCCTCAGCAATGCGGGAACCGTCATGCCGTTCAACAGCCTCTATCAGAAAAACCGCCCCGGCCTGCTGTTGCTCAACGGTGTCCTGTATATCGGCTTCGGCTCGAACTTATGCAATGGCAACAACAGTGGCTGGGTGATTTCCTATGACGAGGCCAGTCTGACGCAAGTCGCGGTCTACAACACCTCGCCCGACTACGGAATCACTTCCATCTGGCAGACAGGCAACGGTCTCGCCGCCGATGAAGCTGGCAACCTCTTCGTGTCCACCGCCGAAGCTGGCGCCCACGGCTTCGATGTCCCCAGCGGTGGCCAGACCTACTGCAACAGCATCGTCAAGATTTCTCCCGGTCTCATTGATGTCACTGATTATGATAACTACCAATACAACCAATACGAAACTGCCGATTACTTTACCCCGTGGAACGTGGCTTTCCTCGACTCCAACGATCTTGACGTAAGTTCCGCCGGAGCTGTCGTCCTTCCCGATCAACCCGGCCCTTATCCCCACGAAGTCATCGGCGGGGGCAAGGTGGGTATCGTCTATGTTCTCGATCGCGATGATATGGGGCACTACTCTACCGGGTCGGACAGTCAGATCATCCAGGAGCTCACTGTTGCCCCGTGGTCTGGTCAGGACAGAATTACAGCTTCTCCTGCCTACTGGAATAACACGGTATACTTTGCGCCCAATGCCTCGCCGCTATTGGCTTATCAGCTATTCAACGGAATCCTCGGCAATCCCGCAGGCGTGCCTACCGCGCAGACTTCCGGAGAATACACGGGCGGTCACTCTCCCTCCATCTCCTCCAATCCCGAAAACGGCAACGGAATTTTGTGGGCTATCACCGGTCACACCGAACCGACACTCCTCGCCTTTGACGCCGTTTCCATGCAACTGCTCTACACCTCGGCACAGGCCGCCTTGGGACGCGACAAGCTGCCGGAAACCGGCCATTTTGCAACGCAGACCGTGGTCGCAGGCAAGGTCTTTGTCGCCACCGCAAATAGTCTCGAAGCCTACGGCCTGTTTCACGTCGTTGCGATTACTGGGGGCAACAACCAGACTGCTACCGTTGCGACCGCGCTACCTACTCCCATAGCAGTGCAAGCCTATGACCCCTATACCGGAGCGCCCGACGTCGGCGCCACCGTGAACTTCAGCGATGGTGGCAAGGGCGGTTCATTTAACCCCGCCTCTGCGGTTACCGACTCGAACGGCAACGTCATGACAACCTACACCGTTCCGAAAAAGGCTGGCACCTACACCCTGTCGATTTCCGGAAGCGGTTTTGGAAACGCCACCACCACTGCTACTGCGGTGCCGGCCGCCCCGATAAAAATCATTGCTTACGGCGGATCGAAGCAGACTGGGATCGAAGGTTCCACCCTCGCCAACCCGCTCGTCATCCAGGCTCAGGACGCCTACAAGAACGGTGTCTCTGGTATCACCGTCACCTTCACTGCCAACAATGGTGGTGTTCCCAATCCGGCCTCCGCGGTCACCGGCGCAAATGGTTTGGCGGATACGATTCTACAGCTGCCTACTACTGTCGCCACCGTGAGGGTCACCGCCAGTTCACCGGGTTTCAAGAACGTCACCTTCGTGGAGTACTCGGTTGCCGGATCCGCCGCGAACGTCGTAGTCCCCGACGGCGATAATCAGTCCGCTCGTGCCCGAACTCCATTGCCCCCTCAGGCTATCGATGCCCGCTCTACAACTGAAACTATCCGCGGATTGACAGGGCAATAACCATCGAACATAATCAGCCTTCATCGCAAACCTTCGATCAAATGGAAAGACATACGGACTCTTCAGTAGCGGAGGTGGCGCCTGACCGGCCTTCCACGCAGGCGCGACGGTTTCTGATCCTCCATGAGTTTCCCCCGCCTGACCTGGAGCGAGCCTGGCGTCACTGCCTGACTCGCGTGGAAGTTGCCTCTCACTACGAATCCCCGGAGTACTTCCTTGATCCTCTTCGCCAGGGCACTCGGCCCTTCGCTATTCTTGCCCTTGATGATGATCAGGTTCGGGGAGTCCTGACCGGATTTCACCTGGGCAAAGAGGTCAAATCGGGACTCGGTTCGCGCCCGCAGATCTGTGTGGATGGCACGAATACGGCGGCGACGCTCGAATCGCTGGCTCAAGGGCTGTTGGCCGAGACCGATGACGCAGACCTGGTGAGCGTCTACACTTGGTCCTCGCTGGAACTCGCGCCTTTCTCGGCACACGGTTTCCGCCGCCGCGAATTGCAAGGCAGCGTAGTGCTCGACCTCACTTTGGGCGCAGACGCCCTCTTTAAGCAATTCAGCAAGGACCGGCGCAGGAACATTCGTTACGCCGAGAAGCACGGCGTGGAGGTGCGCGAAGCGTCCACCGCCCAGGATATTGTTGACGCTCACCGAGTGTATTCGGCTTGGCGCGGGACCGACCGGAAGGAAGTGCATGGAGACTGGAGTTTTGAGTCCTTCGAGAAAAGTATGCGTATTCGGAGCAACCGGCGGCTGTTTCTGGCGTCGTTCGAAGGTCAGGTGATTGCCATTAATATATTCCGATTCTTTCCCGGCGGGTTATTTGAGTCCGCCGCGAACAGTTCCTTAGATCAGTTCATGAATCTGAAACCGAATGATCTGTTGCAGTGGAGAGGAATCCAGTGGGCGTGCGCTCAGGGGCTCCGGCGGCATTCACTGGGAGGGACCCACGAATTTCTGGTGCGCTTCGGAGGCACGGTTGTCCCGACTCTTCGCTATCGCCTCGACCGTACCCTTTTTCGCCGTCACGACTTGAAGGAAAGTCTCGGCGCTACCGCTCGCTCCCTGCTTCGCAGCGCGCCTTCAGGTGTGGACCAGACCGTTCGTAAACTGCTCGGAAAACGGCCAGCGCACTGACTTCTCACGGGCCAGTCACGCATGCGCCATTGCCAGCCTGAGTTAGTCGCGGAAATCGGCGAAATCTATTCCACTCCGGCAATCGCGGCTTCGACTGCATCAATGTCGGCCCCCAAGTCGCGTCCATCGGAGCCCGCGCCGGCGCCAGGGGAGACCTTCGAACATCCCGTGCCCTTGGCGTGGCATAGCCTTGGGTTCTTGCTGACGGCGTCTTTGAGGTCGCGGATGCCGGCAGCTTCCGGGGATCCAACGGCGATGTTTCCTTTGGGAAAATCGCCGCGTCCGCCGACGATCAAGTTGTGGTCGAACTTGTAGGGGTCAAAGCACTCTTCCAGCACAGCTTGCGAGCCTAACCTCTGACTCTTGGACGCGCAACTTTCTCGTCCTCCGCCAGCCGAAGCGATCGGTTGCCGCCGATCTCCGATGGACAACACGCTGTTGGTTAACGTGAAGTTCGCCAGCTTTGCTCCAGGGTTCAGGACCGAGAGCAGGCCGCCAGTGACAAACGCGGTTACGTGATCAATCTGGATGTCATGCACCGGAGGCTTCCATGAGACCAGAATCATGAAGGCGCCTCCGCCCCGGAAATCGCTGTCGTGCAGATTGTCGGCGAAGAGGTCGTGAATGCTGTAGCGGCCGCCGTCGGTGGGAGAAGCGCCCGTTTCTCCACCATGCGATTCGGCTGTCCTCGAGCCTGCGTTCGCTATCTCCAGGACTCCGGCTACGTTTCGAACTCGGTTAAATCGGATGGTGACGTCGTTGACCCGGCATACCGGGCACTGGCCTTGCTGGTTCCTGGGAGTGAGCACCATGGAATATCCGGTCTGGCTGAAACCGCCCCAGGTGTTCTCGAGCAGGTTGCCCTCGAACAAAACCCGCACCGCGCTCTTGAGTTCAAAGTTATTCTTGACGATGAAGGCGTTTCCCGAAGTTGGCGTGTAGCCGGGTTCGCCCTCCTTCCAGATCATGGGACGGAACAGATGATTGCGGCGGATCTCGAGGTCGGTTGGACACTGCGTAGCAGCACTGCCGCCGAAAAGAATGTTCTCCCCTGCGGACTCCAGGAAATTGTTGTAAATCTTGAGGGTGAAGATGGGCTCGTCGCCTTTGCCGCCGCCTACGGCGGTGGCATCGGTACATTTGCCGGCGTGGGAGATGCAATACATGCCATTGATGTAGGAGTTGATGATGCCGACCACATGCGCGCCATCGAGCATTCCAATGCCGTGGCCAACTTCGGTGCCATCGGCGGGGTGGACCCAGTTGCGATCGAAGATGACGTGGTCTCCATGTTCGGCGGTAACAATCCGTCCGATTTCGACGCCCGGAGGAGTAGTCCACTCAATGCCGATGAAGCGGACGTGATCTCCGACGGTCGCGCCCGAAGGACGCCTTACCACCAGGGTCGCCAGCAGCTTGGCCGGTCCACCGGGGGGTTGCGCAAACGGCGGACGCCCGGGAAGGCTGGCGACTCCACCCCATGCCGGAGAGATGCGCGTGCCTTCAGGAGGAAGCTTGGAGTCGGGCGTATCGGTGCGCACCGTCATGTAGTGCTGGTCGTCGCATTTTTTCGAAGGCAGCACGGTCACATCGAAAGAGGCTCCGGCGGGAAGAAGCAGCGTGTCTCCGCACGTCGCGCCGTCGATGGCGGCGGCCAGATCGGACTTGGCGGCGACGCGAATCTGTTTTCCCGGCGACGGGGTTCCGTCGAGCCCGGTGTAGTAACAGGCCTGTGGAAGTTCGGCGACACCGTCCTTGGCGCCAAACTGCGCGACGTTGCCCTTACCGCAATAGGCATTTTCACCAGTGGGAGGTGCACCTGCCAGCGCCGGCAGCGCGGACCCGACGACCAAGGCGACGACCAGCCACGAAAAATGAAAGCTCTTCAACCAATGAGAACGAATCGGCCCCAAGCTTTTCACCACGGGAACTGATTGAGAGGATCGCAAAGGAAGCGGAGCCATGTTGTGTTTCTCCTGTTATCTCAGCCCCGCGCATGTCCCGGCAGTCACCGCGGAGAGGGTTTTTCCCTTCACAGTCTACCGGGATGAATGGATGTTAGCACGACCGAATCAGTCAAATTCTCGGGGTGAGTCTTGATGGGCAGAGCAAGAAAAGAAGGTCCGCGGTGCCCCGCGGACCTCGGTTGGGGAAGGTGAAAATCTGTTGTTGAGTTACTCGACGTTAGCGAGTTCCTCGTTAAGCACAACAATATCGGCACCGAGATCCTTGCCGTCCGAGCCCATGTTCTTGTAAGGGCTGTTCGCCTGCAGTTCGTAGTTTCCGCCATTCCCATTGTTGAAGTTGACGAAGTGGACATCATCGACGGTTGGCGGGAACATGTTGTTCGCCGGATAGCTCGACGGCGGAAAGGCCGATGGAGTCGCAACCAGAGCGTTATTGGCGAATGTGTAGGTGGTGAAACAGTTAGCGATGCTGCTAATCGGCACATCCAGATAAGCGCAGCTGGCTGAGCCGCCTTCCGTGTTCCACACCGGATACCTGCCCGTCATGATCATGTTGTTGGTGAAGACTAATCCATACATGGAAGCATTCTGGATCAGGTTCCCGGTGACGATCATGTGGCCGTTGGGATCCGGGAACGCGGTGATGTGGTTGATGGTGATTGTGTTGAGACCGTTCTTGGGCCAGGTGTTTCCAATCTCGAGGGCTTCACCGCCGCCAATGTACCTTGAGCTGAGGTCGTCGAGAACCACGTCATGTATGCTCCAGCGGGTGCCCGCCAGCGCCTGGGCTCCGCCGTCTCTGCCGCTGTCGCCGAGGGCCGTGGCCATCTGGATTCCGCCTCCGCCATGCGAGACGTGCGAAAAGCGGACTGTGACGTCGGTTACCTGACACAGCGGGCAAACGTTCTGGCCGCTTGGCTCGTGCTGATTTTTTGGGGTGAGTACAATGCCGTGACCGGTTTGGCTGAAACCTCCCCAGCAGTTTTCCATGAGATTCCCCTCGACCTGCACACGGACCGCATTCTTCAGTTCGAGGTGATTCTTCACGATAAAGGGATTGCCGTTCGGGCCGCCGACGAAGGGCTGGTTGCCCTTCATCCACTGCCACGGCTTCCAGAAGTGATTGTTCAGGATTTGGATGTCGGACGGGGTCAGGATGGCCGCTCCGCCGCCGAACAGAATAGCTTCACCGGAGGCCTCCAGGAAATTGTCCTGGATCAGGAAAGGACCATCCTGGGTGTTGCTGACGCCACCGGCAACCGCATGAGCGTCGGTACACACTCCCTGGACGATGCAGTGGAAATCGCTGAAATAGGAATCGATGACCGCTCCGTAGGTCATGCCATTCAGATTCACACCGTCGTGAGTTTCATCCTGAGGCGCTCCATGCAGCCACAAGCGATCCACGATGATGTGATCCGTAGTGCCTTGGGCCGTGATCAGCCGGCCACCTCCCGGGGTTCCTGCGGGACGTGTAACTTCCAGACCGATGAAGCGGTAATAGTTGGCACCGTTGGCGAGCTGGAAAGGACCGTCGCCGTTGCCTGGCATCTGTACTTTCGCCATCACGTTCTGTGGGTTGGGGCAACTATACTGCGGGCGCCCTTCGAGGGAGGCGACCCCGGCGTAGCAGGGCGTGGCGCGCTGCCCTTCGGCCGGCAGAGCGCTGTCCGGAGAACTGGTACGGATCCAGATCCAATGGTTGATGTCGCAACTCTTGGCCGGCACGCTGAATTTTCCACTGAAGGTTGCACCCGCCTGCAGCTGGATCACGTCGCCGCAGTGCGCGTTGTTCAAAGCCGTTTGCAGATTGCCGCCCGCATTGACAGTGATGACCGTACCCGGCGCGGGTGTGCCGGATATGGCGGTGGGAACAGTCACTCTGGGTAGTTCCGCGGGACCATCGAAATTGCTTCCGGCAATGACGGTCACGCTGAAATTGCCGTTTGCAGTCTTGCTGGTGGCATCCGTGACCGTGACCGCAAAATTGAAGGTACCGGTTGCGGTGGGCATACCCCCAAAATCCCCGTTTGCACTCATTGAGATTCCAGGAGGAACCGTGCCCGAGGAGATGCTCCAACTGTAAGGCGAGTTTCCGCCGGTTGCGGCGAACACTTCGCTATAAGTGTCGCCCTGCTCGCCCTGGGGAAGATTTCCGGTGGTGATTTTTAGGGCCTGGTTGCTCGTGGGGTCAACCGTGACCGCCGCGCCGGCTGACTTCGATGAGTCGGCCTTGCTGGTGGCGGTGACGACCGCATTGGTCTGCGCTTGCACGGTCGGGGCGGTGTAAAGACCGTTGGTACTGACCGAGCCTGTGGTCGCTGACCAGGTCACCGCAGTATTGGAAGTTCCGCTGACGGTGGCGGTGAACTGCTGTTGCTGATTCGAGACCAAAGTTGCACTCGTCGGAGACACACTGACCTTGATCACACCGTTTGCGCCACTACTGACGGGAACGACGAACGTATGGGTCCCCTGATCAGAGCGGGGGGCGTCGGTTACGATTACTTCGAATGAGAAGGTGCCTGGCGCCGTAGGCGTGCCCGACAACGTCCCCGTGGCAGGGTTCAAACTGACACCTGGGGGCAGGGCGCCGTCTTTCAGCGAAAATTGATAGGGGGTGGTTCCGCCGCCCACTGCCAGAACCGCGTTGTAAGACTGGTTGACTGAGCCGGACGGAAGATTCCCCGAGAGATTCAGGTTGGTCGGTGGGTCATTGGCTAGTGCCAGCATGCCGCACGAGGTGGTCATCAGAGCGACCACTAGTAGGAGTGTCAAGAGGCCCAGGCGCGGTGCGAGCCCGGGGGAAAATCTAGAATGACAATTTAGGGAAGCATTTTCCGTAACAAACATCGTGAGCCCTCGACCTTTTAAAAATGGGGGACTAGTCGATTGTCCTCACGTTGAATTTATCCAGATGGAGCAGCTGTTCCTAGATACCGGAAGGGCATCAGGAACGCGTTAGTACATGGGGGCACGGCATGTACAAATTCGCGTGCGCCAGTGTCCGCCGGTGTTCTTGCGGAGCAAGCGAAAAGCGGTGCGGGGCAATCGGTTTGGACGAGATGGCGGGTACCGCGAGGCTTGTAAATAAGGCGGAAAACAGGGAAACTTAAGATAACCAACAGTATGGTTACTAGTGGGATTACCTGAGCAAAACCCGCGCGCAGGTAATCATGCCATGCATGGCTTCCGACGCCAACCGGGATCTTGAGCCATTTCCAGGGTGCGCTGCGTAGTGCCGCTCCTCGACAGGAGAAGTATTTCTTGGCATGTCCGATGCGTGGGCATCGATATGCGAATTCTGCGCCGGCCTGCCAGTTCCCAGTTGTTCGCCTTGCCGCGCCAGGTCCCTACTGCACCGTCACCTTGAGATTCGACGATTTGAGCCCCGCCGTCGATGCGGTAATGGTGACGTTCCCCGCATTTGGGCCCGTCGTGTACTGCGCTGAGGCAGTCCCATTCGAACCGGTGACGACCGAAGTGGCTACGAAGGTCCCGCCTGCGCCGTTGTCGGTGAAGTTTACGGTGACGCCCGGCACGCCATAACCGTTAATGTCCGCCACCTTCATCACCAAAGGCTCTGCCAGCGGCGTATTCGGCTCCGCCGTTTGGTTATTCCCGGAAGCAATGATCATCTTCACCGGTGTACCCACCGCACTGGTTTCGCTGAACACCGCACTGGCATAGCCCAGACTGGTGCAAGTGACGGACACCGCGCGCGGCTTGGGTGGAAGCCGGTAACTGTAGGTCACCGTTCCCGCCGAACTCGTCGTCTGCGTCGTGCTAGGGGTAAACACTCCTCCCGCTCCTCCGTCCTTGCAGGTCACAACTGCGCCAGCCATCGGATTCGAAGAGTAGGCATCGGACGCCAAAACCGTCAACTGAATGGGCAAAACCGTCTTCTCAACACCGGTCTGGTTATTACCCGTGACCGCCGAGAGCGCCGGCAGCAATCCATACACCGCCAGAGCGGTCGTTCCGCCGACATACACCTTGCCGTTCGAGATAGTCGGAGTGACGAAGCGCACGACGGGAACCAATTTGTCCCGTAACTGTGAGGCTTGCGCGCTGTTGTAGAACTCGTTCGCGAGGTTGGTTGGATCGAAGGCGAACAGGGCCGCGTTGGTGTGCCGGATCGCCCAAAGGATGCCATTGCTGGTTCCATTCGCGGTAATTGAAGTCGAAGCCGGACCCGTTCCAGGAAAGGCGACGGTGGTTTGCGAAACCGGCTGCTCCGTGAGCAGTCCGTTCACCAAAGCAAACTGCTTGAGATAATCCAAGTCTCCGGCCACGTAGACGCTGCCATTCCAGTACGAAGGCACGCCGACGAGTTCACCCACCACTGCCTCGGGAATGGACTGGATGACGTTGTCGGCGATCGGGTTGAATTGCCCTTCGTTATCGCGGTTGATCAGGTAAAGAGTGCCCTGCTTGCCTCCGGCAACCAACTCGTGCGGGTAGAGGCCGGGTTGGTCGGGCAGAATCAGGGGGCCTGACGAACCCAGATCCAGGTCCAGGTTAGAGAGTTGCAGTTGGTTGTAAGGCGTGAAGTAATCCAGCACACCGAAAACATTCCCGCTCCATCCCATCTCGAGCACAGTGTCGCCGAAGTCGTTGCCTCCGGCGGGCCCGTCATAGGTTCCGTTGGCGGTGACCACGTAAATGTTACCGTTTTCGTCCACCGCCGGACCACTTCCCCCTTGCCAGATCGAAGCGCGAGTTCCATCGGGGGTAACCAGGAACGCAGCCTCCTGTTGCAGTGTTTGGGAGTTGTAGGCGAAGAGCCAGCCGTTGTAGGCGTATACATCGCACCCGTTTCCGCCAAATCCTATGTAGATCATGCCGTTCTGTAAAAGCAGCGCGGGACGCTGCATTTGAAAGATCGGATTGAAAGTGCCGGATCCGTTGCTGGACGCCGCTGTGCCGGAAATAATCACCGGCCCTCCCAACCTTTCGTTGCCCGTGGTGATGTCAAGGGCATGCAGACTGAAGTTGCGCACCGTTCCGGTCACAGTTTTGGCGACGACGTAGAGCGTGGTTTTGCCCGGATCGATCACGGGAGTGCCCACAATCCCGATTTCGGTGTAGTGCGTTCCAGTGCAACCATAGTCGGCGATCGGATCGGGGGTCCCGCCGTTGTTCAGGCTCACCGACCACAGCGGAGAAGCGTTATTGCCCTGCGTGCTGTCGGCGTCAAAGGCGTATACAGTATTGTTCTGGGTGGCAACGTAAACGACGTTGTGCAGCAGGCCATCGTTCATCAAAACCTGATTGGCATAAAGCGGTTGCGCAACGATGATGCCATCGACACTCTGCGTGAAAAGCTTTCCGAAACTATTCGCGTTGACGTTCGCCGGCGTCAGCAGGGTTTCATTCGCATTCAGGCCGGAGCGCGTGTTGTCGTTGTGCTGGGTCAGGACATCGTTCTGACTCCAGGCGAGAGAACATCCCAGGCAGAGGACGAAGGAGATAACGGCCAACGTTGTAACCGGCTGTAGGCGCGGCATTCGGCTTCCTCCTCGACCATGATTCATTCTTCCAGCACCCTGACATTGCAACCCGGCTGAGACAGTTCGCTCCGACATTATTCCTCACCACACGCAGATCGAATTCGAGAAGATCGCCAATCGTGAGCGACGTTCTGGAGGGACACGCCCACGTTTTTCACAGGAATTGCTGCAATTGGCTACGCAGCAAAATTCAGGGGGGGAAGAAAGTCCTACGAGCTCATTGGGAATCTCTTCTTCTAACGCCAAGAACTCATTTTTATTGTCCCGCCAAACCCTGTTCGCGTCAATCCGAAACAATTTTCATTCTGTTTGCGGCTAACCATATGTATCCACGCATCTTCGCTGGGCGTCATTTGTGCTGCCGCCCCAGCAGGACTGCGCGCAGTTGATCGTAGGCGCGATTTCCGAGCGTGCGCTGCACGCTGATCCGGGTCCGCTGTTGAAACTGTTTTTTCCACAACCCGCGGCCCTGGCAGGTGGCGGCAAACTCCTCCAAGGTGGAGTCCCGCAGCAGGGCTACGCGGCCCAGTTCGTAAGGGCTCGTGCGGGAGGAGTTCGCATAGAACTGGCTGTTGGCAACGCTCGCGAATCCGGCCCGGCGCGCCATCTGGAGGGTGCGCCGGTCGTAGCGGCCTCCCGGACAGGAGAAGTGTTCGATGGCATGTCCGACGATGGCCTCGATTTGCAGCTTTGCACCCACGACTTCGCGCTCTAGTTCCGGCTCCGTGAGATCGGAAAGATAAGGATGAGTCATCGAATGGCAGCCGATCTGAAAACCCTGCTCGTCGAGCTCGCGCACCTGGTGAGCATTGAGGTAACCGGGCGTGCCCAGGAATCCGGCGGTGAGGTAGAAGGTTGCGTTGCAGCCGAACTCTCGTAGCACCGGGGCGGCGGCGATCAGGTCGGTCTCGCAGCCATCGTCGAAGGTGATACAAACGCCTGGCTCGGCAGGATAGCGAAGCGCTTCGCCGACGTTGAGGCCGCGCCAGCCGGATGCTTTAATCCACGCCATCTGGCTGCGGAAGGTCTCTAGCGGCAGAATGTAGCGCACATAGCCGAGCTCGGACTGGCAGAGTTTCCGGCCAGCGAGCTCCAACTCGTGGTACATCAGGAACACAATGCGCGAGGCAGTCATGATGATTCTGACCTTAGGATCGCTGGTCGGCGCCGATGGTCTGCGGGTGGCGGTCAAGCATGGCGAGCAGCGGGTCCCGCAGAAACGGTCCGCCCGCCAGCAAGCCGGAGATCAGCGGATTTTTCTGGTTGCAGCGTAGTGGAGAATTGTCCAGTTTCAACACCCAACCTCCGGCGCTTTCGACCAGTGCCGCCCCGGCGGCAACGTCCCACTCATTTTTCGGAACCAGAGTGAAGGTAAGATCGGCGCGACCGGCGGCCACCAATCCGAGCTTGTAGGCGACCGATCCCATGGGGCGAATGTTGAACTCTGCTGACTCAAACTGTTTCCACTCGCCGCGCTTTACTTCGCTGCGGCTGGCGAGCACCAGCGCGCCGTGGAGATCCTTGCGCTGGCTCGGCTGTGCGGGCTTGCCGTTATAGGTCACGCCGGTGTCGCGTGCTCCGAGAATAAGCTCGCCGGTTGCCGGGTTGCAGATTCCTCCAGCGACGGGAATTCCATTCTCCACCATGGCGATTGAAACGCAGAACTCGGGGATGCCTTCGATGAACTCGCGTGTGCCGTCGAGTGGGTCGACGACCCAGACGCGCTGTTTGTTGAGGCGAGTAAAGTCGTCCACGGTTTCTTCCGAGAGCCAGCCTTCACCGTCGCGGAGAAGCGTCTTGCGCAGAATGTCGTCGACGGCGCGGTCAGCCTCGGTGACGGGATCGTGTCCAACTTTGTATTCGGTTGCAATGGCGCCGGGAGTGAAGCGGTTGAGCACAGTCCGCGCCGCTTCAAGCGCGTCATGAATGCGTTCGAGAGTCTCTTGCGAATTTGAAGAAGGAGACATCAATGCTCCGTTGGTAGTTAGCTTTCCTGTAGAGACGCGGCAAGCCGCGTCTCCGCCGCGGAGTGAGACGGGGCGAGCCCCGTCTCTACACAGAACCTATGCCCACAGCATTCTTGCTCCCGTCATCAGCAAAACCGTGCACAAGATTCGCCGCAGCCAGAGCACGGGAACACGCGTGCTCAAATGCGAGCCGAGTATGCCGCCGGGGATCGAGCCGATCAACAGGGAAACCACGAGGTGGGGGTCGACGTTGCCCGCCCGCCAGTGCAACAGGCTGGTGACGCCGGTCAGAATCACGGCGTGCGCAATGTCGGTGCCAACCATGACCTTGGGCGCGAACGAATAAAACAAAAGAAGCAACATCATGATGATGCTGCCCGATCCGACCGAAGTGATGCCGACCAGAAATCCTCCGACTAGGCCGATGAGACTCATGCCGGCAAAGGATTTCATGGTGGGCTCGCGCTTGGCGAGACGTTCTTCAATCCGTCCCTGAAACAGCAGAAGCGTGGGAATCAATACCAACAGCAATCCCACCGCCGACTTGATGAAATCGTTGACTCCGGTGCCATAGACGTTGCGCAGGTGCACCAGAAGAGTCACGCCCAGATAAGAGCCCGGGATGCTGCCGACGGCCATCGCCAGAACGACTTTTCTCCGCACCGTGCCTCTGCGCAGGTGCATGATGCTGGCGGGAATCTTGGTGAAAAAGTTGAAGAGCGCGTCGGATCCGACCGCGATGATCGCGGGTACGCGTAGGCCGAAGATGAGCATAGGCAGCAGCAATACGCCCCCGCCCAGTCCCGTCAACCCGATCAGCGTCCCCACGATGAAGCCGATCAGCACTTTTAGCAGCAAGAATTCCATGCCGTTTTTCGAATGGTTCCCCGTCCCCGCTTCTCAGTAAAGCAAAACCATGTTAAGGAACGAAGAACCCGGAAACCGAGAACCCGTGTCCACCGCCATTATGCCATAAAGTCCATTGTACTAATCGACTTTATTGGCATTCCTAGCTGTTGCCGTTGGCGCCGACAAAGCCCTCGCGCTCCAAGTGCAGAAGAATAGTCTGCGCCGCTTCCTCCGGGCTTAGCTTGGCGGTATCAATGACGACTTCAGCATCGGTGGGCGCCTCGTACGGATCCGAGATGCCGGTGAATTCCTTGACGATGCCGGCACGAGCCTTGGCATACAGACCTTTGCGGTCCCGCTGTTCGCACACTTCGATCGAAGTCGCTGCGTGCACCAGGATGAATCCCCCGAACGGTTCAATCATCTGCCGTACCGCTTTGCGCGTCGCCTCATAGGGAGCTATGGGGGCGCACACCGCGATGCCGCCGTTCTTGGTGATCTCGGAAGCGACATAGCCGATGCGGCGAATGTTGATGTCGCGATGCTCCTTGGAGAATCCGAGTTCGCTCGACAGATTCTTGCGCACCAGGTCGCCATCGAGCAGGGTGACGGGACGTCCGCCCATCTCTAGAAACTTGGTGATGAGAGCGTTGGCGATGGTCGATTTGCCCGATCCCGAAAGACCGGTGAAGAAAATAGTGACGCCCTGCTTGTGCCGCGGCGGATAGCTGCGGCGCAACTCCTGCACCACTTCCGGATACGTGAACCACGACGGGATGTCGCGGCCTTCGTTGAGGCGCTGGCGCAATTCGGTGCCCGAGATGTCGAGTACCTTAGCGCCCGGTGGCACTTCATCGGCCGGGACGTAACGGTCTTCGTTCTGCAGATACACCATCATCTGGAACGGAACCATTTTGACGCCCATTTCCGCCTCATGCTTCTTGAACAGTTCCTGTGCGTCGTAAGGACCGTAGAAATTCTTGCCGTCGGTATCCTTTCCCGGACCGGCATGATCGCGGCCCACGATGAAGTGGGTGCAGCCATGATTTTTTCGAATCAGGCCGTGCCAGATCGCTTCGCGCGGTCCGCCCATGCGCATGGCCAGCGGCAGCATCGACAGCTTGACCGTGCCATGCGGGTACTTCGAGAGCAGCAATTCGTAGCACCGGGTGCGGACGAAATAATCGACGTCGCCGGGCTTGGTCATGCCGACTGAGGGATGGATGAGCAGATTCGCCTCGACTTGCTTGGCGGCGCGCATGGTCAATTCGACGTGAGCGCGATGCATGGGATTGCGGGTCTGGAAGGCGACGACGCTGGTCCAGCCCAGGCGACCGAATTCGGCGCGCAAGTCGGCCGGAGTCAGGCGCAGCGCGCGGAAATCATAGTGCGCCGGAGCCTGGAATTCCTCGACCTTTCCGCCCACGTACCAGGGATGGGATTTGTTGATGGCGTAGTCGGCACCTGGGTGCGCGGCGCTGGTGGAACCAAAAACGGACTGGGCTTCGGCTTTGCGATCAGCCTGCCAGACATCTTCCACGCTGAGCACGGCGAGCATCACGCCTTCGGGATCGCGCAGTGCGATCTTGCTGCTGCCCGGCGTCAGTTTCTTGGCGAATTCCTCGCTGACGTCGAGTGTGATCGGCATGGGCCACAAGGTGCCGTTGGCTAGTCGCATGTTGTAGCAGACGCCCTCGTAATCGGCACGGTTCATGAACCCACGCAGAGGCGAGAAGCCGCCGCTCATCAGCAGTTCCAGATCGCAAAGCTGCCGTGCCGTCAGGTCCCATGAAGGCCAGTCCTTCGAATGCGCTTTTAACTCCGCGGCGTGCGCGGCCGGCACTTGCAGCTGAACAAGTTCTCCCCCATGCGGGGCGATAAGGTGACTGGTGGTTGCGTTCAAAGCAGTATTCCTCCGGATGTTCTAATCAAAATTTATGCTGAAATCAAATCACTAGGGGGGTCTACCTAAGCTCGCCCCATTTGCCATGGCTCGTCAAGCTACCCGCTGGGGACAGCAGGTAACCGCCGGAATATCAGCAGAGCCACGAATCTCACGACCGGCACGCGGCTCTAAGATCCGGTCTAAGATCATGGAACATAGAGAAGGAGCAATTCGCCTTCCGAAAGCCGGCCAATGGACCACTTGTAAACCATTAAAAACAATAGCGAGACACAATTTTATCTCAAAACGCCCCAGAGCGTTAGAAGGGTATGAAACAGATTGCAACCTTGGCCCCCAAAGCTTGGGAATTAAAGTGCACCGTGTCCCCAAGTGGGTGAGGATTTCGAGAATCTCGGGTTTTCTCGCAGAAACGCGGCTTGGCCCCGTCTCCCCGCGCGAGCCGCAAAAGGGGGTCGATTATCGACTTTGTCCGCCCCTCTAGCGCTACCAGCCGTGTTTCATCGCTTTGGCAAACGCTTGCGCCGGCAGCGTATTCAGCACGTCGTCCTTAGTAAGCCACGCGCGCCGCGCCTGAGTGACGCCGTAATGCAGTTTTTCCATGTGCGATGTGTGGTGGGAATCGGTGTTGATGACGATCTTCACGCCGTGCTGTTTCGCCAGCCGCAGATGAACATCGCAAAGGTCAAGCCGATCGGGATAAGAGTTCAATTCCATGGCCACTTTGCGTTTCGCCGCCGCTTTCAGAACAGCATCGAGATCGAACTGGTAAGCGTCGCGGCGCAGCAGCAGGCGTCCGGTGGGATGTCCGATCAGGGAGGTATTCGGATTCGCAATCGCCTTCAGCAGCCGATCGGTCATGGTGGCGCGATCCTGGTTGAACTGCGAGTGCACGCTGGCGATGACGATGTCCATCTGCTCAAGCACCGAGTCGGAGAGATCCAGCGATCCATCGCCCAGAATGTCGACCTCGATTCCCGCGAAAATACGAATGCCTTTCGTTGCTTTTTCAACCGCCCGGATTCTTGCGATATGCGCCAGGGCGCGTTCGTCGGTGAGGCCGTTGGCGAAAGCGAGATTTTTCGAGTGATCGGTGATGGCCATGTACTCGTAGCCGCGTTTCCGTGCTGCTTCGGCCATCTCTTCAATCGTGTTGCGGCCGTCGGTTTCGACGGTGTGCATATGCACGTCGCCGCGAATGTCGGATAGCTCGATCAGCGCGGGCAGCGTGTGCGCGGCCGCGGCTTCGATCTCTCCCAGATTTTCGCGCAGTTCGGGAGGAATGAAGTCAAGCTTGAGCTTGGCGTAGATTTCTTCTTCAGTTTTGCGCGCGACCGGCTTCTCGTTATCGACATTCGCCAGGCTATATTCGTTGAGCGTGAAGCCCATCTTGAGCGCACGTTGCCGCAAGGCCACGTTGTGCGCCTTGGAGCCGGTGAAATATTGCATGGCCGCTCCGAAAGATTCGGGAGGCAGCAGACGCACGTCCACCTGCATCCCGTTACGGTGCCGGAAGCTGACCTTGTTCTCTCCTTGCGCGATGACATCCATCAAGCCGGGAAAACGCAGCAGGTGTTCGATGATTGTCTGCCGTGATTTCGCCTCAATGCAGCCCTTGCCAGTAACAAGGATGTCGAGGTCGCCGACGGTTTCGCGTCCGCGGCGCAACGATCCGGCAGGTGTAACTTTTTCGACGCCCGGAGCCGCGAGCAAATGCTCCACCAGTTTTTCGGCCAGTTCTTCAGCGGTGTCGAGCAGAAAACGTCCCGCGATGCGGCGATAGTCTTCGATCGCCTTGAGCAGCTTCAGTTCGTGCTTTTCACCCATGCGCGGCAGCGTGCGAATCTTGCCTTCGCGCGCCAACTTCTCCACGCCCTCAAGATCGCTGACCTGATAGGCGCTCCAGATCAGAGCAATTGTCTTCGGCCCGAGGCCCTGAATTTTCAACAGTTCAAGCATCGACGGCCGGTATTTCTTCAGCAGTTCGGAGTGGGCTTCAATGCTGCCATCTTTGAAAAGCTGCAGCAGATTGGCCTGCATGCCCTTGCCAATGCCCTGTATCTCGAGAAGTTTCTTCGGCTCCGAGATCAGATCAGCCACCTGTTGCGGCAGCGCTTCAATGGCCTCGGCGGCGTTGCGATAAGAACGCACGCGAAACGAATCTTGCCCGTCGATCTCCAGCAGATCGGCAGTCTCGTAAAGAAGTCCGGCGATGGCTTTGTTGTCCATCCAGAATTATCGGGGTGTCAACCCGAGAGAGAAGATTGTAGCGCTGAAGAAAGCGTGTTCGCAGGAAGCCGGAGGACACAGCCAGCGTGGCCGTTCGACGCGCACACAGCTTGGTCCCTAAAACCGGCCTGAGAAAAAGCGACCTTTGGTCAGGAGGCCTTGGTTACATTGGCAGCTTGCGGCCCTTTCTGTCCCTGGACAATCTCAAACTCCACCTTGTCGCCCTCCTGCAGGCTTTTGTAGCCTTCGGTGGTGATTGAGCTGTAGTGAATGAATACATCCGGTCCATCTTCTCGGCCGAGGAAACCGTATCCCTTGGCGTTGTTGAACCACTTGACGGTGCCTTTCAGACGTTCCACGTGCGCCCCCTCATTTCTTGCGGATTTCCCCCGAAAAGGCGCGATTCCGGGCTCCGCAAAAAAATGTGTAGGCATTGTGCTGCTCACTGCGGGGACTGTCAAGGCTTCGCATCACATTTAGCTGGGGTGCCGGCAGGCCCATGGGGTAACCAGTCGGTTACCGATGGCTTTCTCAGGCTGCGGAAGACTGGGTTTTGACGATAGGTGCTCGTTTCCAGCGGCCGAAGCCGACATTAATACTTCACGATGGCAGCGAACGATCTTGGATCCAGCGACGCTCCGCCTACCAGAGCGCCGTCGATTTCTTCCTCCGACATCAGGGCATGCGCGTTCTCAGGTTTGACCGAGCCGCCGTAGAGGATGCGGAGTTTGTCGGCGAATTCCTGGCCGAAGGAATCGGCGGCTTGGCCTCGAATGATTGCGTGAGCGTCGGCGGCCATCTGCGCTGTCGCGGTCTTTCCCGTGCCAATGGCCCAGACGGGTTCGTAAGCGACCACCAGGCGGACGGCTTTCTTCACCGAAACTTTGTGGAAGGCGCGGAGACACTGGCGACGCAGTACATCGTCGGTAAGCCCGGCCTCGCGCTCTTCGAGAACTTCTCCTACGCAGACGATGGGGATGAGTCCGGCTTCGACGGCAGATTTGAGCTTGAGGTTGACAGTGTCGTCGGTCTCGCCGAAGTACTGGCGGCGTTCGGAGTGTCCGATGATGACGTGGCTTACGCCGATCGCCAGCAACATGCTGGCGCAGATCTCGCCGGTGAAGGCGCCTTCCTTCTCCCAATGCAGGTCTTGCGCGCCGATGGCGACGTTCGAGCCTTTGGCCGCATGGACGGCAGCATCCAGCGCAAGGTAGGTCGGGCAAACGACGATTTCATCGCGATCGTGACCGTCCACGAGAGGAAGGAAGTCGCGGAAGAAGTCCCGGGCTTGGTCGGGCGTTTTGTACATCTTCCAGTTGGCGGCGATGAGTTTTTTTCTCATGAAGAACCTTTCTCGAAGATAGCGGAATTTGCGGGTGGTTGCTGGGATAATTTTTCGGCGGCGCGGACGTAGGCTTGGCAGGTGGCAATGTCGAAGAGCACGAAACGAACGTGCTCCACATGGACACAGGGCGGCAACGCTTCCGCAGTTGTCCGAACGGCGATTTCAGCGGCCTCGTGAACAGGGTAACCGAACGCTCCGGTCGATATCGAAGGGAAAGCTAGCGATTGGATTCCATGATCGTCGGCGGTGCGGACGGACTCACGATAGCAACTGGCGAGCGTTTCAGCCTCGCGCTGTTGGCCTCCTCGATACACTGGGCCGACGGTGTGAATGACGTGCTTGGCGGTCAATCGGCCGCCGGTGGTGATGACGGCTTTGCCGGCTGGGAGCGTACCGATCTTGGCCACGATGCGCCTGCACTCCTGGAGGATTGACGGACCGCCAGTGCGATGTATTGCTCCATCCACGCCTCCGCCACCGAGCAGAGACGAATTGGCGGCGTTGACGATGGCGTCGGTGACCTCCTTGGTGATGTCGGCCGGGCCGTGGAGTTCGAGCGTCTTGCCGTTGGCGAAAGTCAGTCGGGCTGCGAAGTCGGACATAACACAAACAGGAAGGTCTGATCTTGTGAATCGTAGCGCGGGACCTTGAGCTGTATCAGGGGATTATTTAAGCGATGCTAAGACTTAAATATCCGACCTCCTGACACCTGTCCCCTATTTTTTCTCCGTCAGCGCTTCGACCCCAGGCAACTTCTTGCCTTCCAGAAATTCCAGCGAGGCACCACCGCCGGTCGAAATGTGAGTGATCTTGTCGGCCACGCCGGCGGCTTTGACGGCGGCCACGGAATCCCCGCCGCCTACGATCGAAGTGGCTCCCGGATTTTCCGCCACGGCCTGAGCGATCTTGAAGGTGCCTCGCGCAAAGGGTGGCACTTCGAATACGCCCATGGGGCCGTTCCAGACAATGGTGCGCGCGCGGGCTACCTCTTCGGAAAACATTTCGATTGATTGCGGGCCGATATCGAGTGCCATCATGTTAGCGGGGATGGGCTCGCCGTGGCCGACGATTTTGGTCAAGGCGCTGGCTTCGACGCGGTCGGCGATGACGTGATCGGTGGGCAACAGGAATTTGAGCTTATGGGTTTTCGCCTGCTGCAAGAGGTCGCGTGCTAGTTCGATCTTGTCCTCTTCGACCAGACTCTTGCCAACGGATTCGCCTTGCGCCTTCAGGAAGGTGTACGCCATGCCACCGCCGATGATGAGAACATCAACCTTGCTGAGCAGGTTCTGGATGACTCCGATTTTGTCGCTGACTTTGGCGCCGCCGAGAATGGCCACGAAGGGGCGCTCGGGGTTCTGCAGGACGCGACCCAGATATTGCAGCTCTTTTTCCATCAGCAAACCGGCTGCGGATCTCTGCACGAACCGCGTAATGCCAACCGTGGAAGCGTGGGCACGATGGGCGGTGCCAAAGGCGTCGTTAACATAGAAATCGGCGAGCTTGGCGAGTTGCTTCGAAAAGTGCTCGTCGTTCTTCTCTTCCTCGGCGTGGAAGCGGAGGTTTTCGAGCAGCAGCGCCTGGCCTTTCTCAAGTTTGAGCGCCATTTCTTCGGCTTCGGACCCGACGCATTCCGGGCAGAAGCCGACGTTCTCGCCGCGCGATAGTTCTTTGTCGAGCACCATGCGCAGACGCTCGGCGACGGGCTTGAGGCTCAGCTTTGGATTGGGCTTGCCTTTGGGACGGCCGAGGTGAGACGCAAGGATCAGGCGCGCACCATGACGCAGAGCGTACTCGATGCTGGGCAGGGTTTCGCGGATGCGAGTGTCGTCCATGACGCGGCCGTCGTCGAGTGGGACGTTGAAGTCGACCCGCATGAAAATGCGGTTATCGTTCAGAGGAAGATCGCGAATGGAAAGTTTGGACATGGAAAACGCTCCGTCTTCGACGTTTGCCGATGGAGAGCCGGGCTTCTCGCCCGGCTGGACCCTTCGACCGCGCTCAGGACAGGCTTCCGAGACGCCCGTCCCTCCACGCAATGCGAATCTACAGGCCTTTGGCCGCCATCAGGTTGATCAGATCACGGACGCGGCAGGAATATCCCCACTCGTTGTCATACCAGGAGATCACCTTGACGCAGTTGCCGCCGACGACCAGGGTCATGTGCGCGTCGACGATGGAAGAGCGGGAGTCGCCTTTGAAATCGGAAGAGACCAGTTCGTTCTCCTCGTATCCGAGATAGCCCTTCAGGGGGCCAGATTCGGAAGCCTTTCTCAACGCGGCATTCACTTCCTCCTTAGTCGTTTTCTTCTCGACGAAGACAACCAAATCCACGACCGAAACATTCGGTGTGGGCACGCGCATGGAGAAGCCATCGAGTTTGCCGCCCAGTTCGGGGACAACGAGCTTGAGCGCCTTGGCGGCTCCGGTGGTGGTCGGAATCATGTTGAGTGCCGCGGCCCGGGCTCGCCGCAGATCTTTGTGTGGGAAGTCGAGGATCACCTGATCGTTCGTGTAAGAGTGGATGGTGGTCATGGTGCCGCTGACAATCTTGAAACTGTCGTTGATGACCTTGGCGATCGGGGCCAGACAATTCGTGGTGCAGGAAGCGTTCGAGACGATGTGGTGCTTGGCGTGATCGTACTTCTCCGTGTTGACGCCCAGCACGACCGTGAAATCTTCGTTCTTCGCGGGAGCGGTGATGATGATTTTTTTCACCGAGCCGCGCAGATGCTTCTTCGCTTCGTTGGCATCGGTGAACTTTCCGGTAGACTCGATTACGATCTGAGCTCCGACGGAGTCCCAGGGCAGCGCCGCAGGATCTTTCTCCTTAAAAACCTTGATGACCTTGCCGTCGATCGAAATGCTGTCGGCGCCGGCGGTGATAGTGTTCGGCAGGTTGCCGAGGATCGAGTCGTACTTGAGCAGGTGGGCTAGAGTCTTGGGATCGGTGAGATCGTTAACCGCGACGAAGTCGAGGTTCTTGTCGGCGAGCGCGGTGCGCAAAATGTTGCGTCCGATACGTCCAAATCCATTAATGCCAATTTTTACGGCCATGAGGCCTCCTAAGAAAAATTTGCTTCACTAAAAAATGACGCAGCAGCTTGGAACAACCTTCGATGGTAACAGGACCGAGGAGCCAGCGTAAATGTCAGGCGCCGCAGTTTCCGCTTCCAAATTTAACGAAATAATGGGACGCCATTTTCCGCGCCCGGCGGCGGAGTGGATTCGTGGAGGCCTATTCGTCAAGATGCGAGCGTGATTGCGAGGTAGATGTCGGCGCTGGTTTCCAGGAAAGGGGCAGGAACGAGGCAATGTTTTGCATTGTTCGGCCGAAACTTCTTCTCCTCGATACCGAATGTTTTCTTCAAGACTGCAAAATTGTTATCTCCCCACATTTTTTTTTCGCGGAACCCGACTATTAACTTGACTTCATTTGGGAATGCGCTAAGCTGCCGTAGTCAGCGTAGGCCACTACGCTTCCCCAAGTGGATGCCGAACTGAGCACGGATCGTGCGATCTTCCAAATATTTTGAACAAAACGCCCAAGAGGAAATTCCTTTGAACGTTGGCCGGGCCAGCAAACCTGGACCGCCTCAGTTCTAGTGGGGATGTCTGCTTGGCTTCACAACAATCCCAGACCGGGTTAAGGAGAAAATTTCAATGCAAAACCAGAATTGGCGATTCTTGAACAAAGTGATCGCTGGGGCAGCGGTGGCAGTATTGGTCGTGAGTTTCTCAACTTTTGCGGCGGCGCAGGAAGGCAGCACGGGCAGGGCTTCACAGCAAGTGCTCGTCCCGCGGGCCCCGCAAAATGGAAAAGTTTTCACTCCGGACAGCGACAAAGCGTCGGCCGGTTTTGCACACACCACATACCTGTTGCACAGCGCCGACGGCAACAAGCCGGCGGCCTTGTCCGTGCCAACAATCGTCGACCCCTCGATTACTTATGAACAAACCACCGAGACGCCGAATTCGATGGGTTGCATTTACGTAGGTAGCCCGAAGACCAGCGGATGCATTCCGAACGTAACGGGCGGCGGACCGAGTGCCGCCGGCTATGGCGCCATCGCCATCGTCGACGCCTACGATAACCCGGACGCGGCCACAGACGTGGCTGTCTTCAACGCGCAATGGCCGCTGGCCGCGACAAGCTTCACGAAAATCTACGCCAACGGCAACGGAGACTGCACTACGCCTCCGGCAAACGCCGGCTGGGCGCTCGAGGAGGCACTGGACATCGAGTGGTCGCACGTGTTTGCTCCCAACGCAGCGATCATCCTGGTCGAAGCGTGCTCGAGTTCCTATACCGATCTGTTCTACGCTGAGCAGGTCGCCTTCAACTACATCGTCGACAACTATCCCGCTGGCGGACAGGTCACCAACAGCTGGCAAGGCGGCGAATTCTCAGGGCAGATCTCCGACGACCCGTTCTTCGCGGACTGGGAGTACGTCGGCGCCACGGGCTTCGTAACTCACATCCAAGCCTTCGCCTCTTCTGGCGATGGCGGCTACGAAGGCGCCACCACCGGGTATCCCAGCGGCAGTCCCTGGGTGGTTTCCGCGGGCGGCACTTCGGTCTACCGCAGCACCAAGAACGCTCATTACTCCTATCAGGGCTGCTGGAGCGGTTCCGGCGGCGGCGTCAGCGCAGAAGAGACCTATATCACCACCGCCGGAGTCGGGTTCACGGGCGGCAACATGGGACCGTGGGCGAATTTCCAGTTCCCAATTTTCGGGAGAGGCAATCGCGTCACGCCCGACCTGTCCTTCAACGCCGATCCCAACAGCGGCGTCTACGTCTACGACGAATACAACGGCGGCTGGTTCCAGGTCGGAGGCACCAGTGTGTCGTCTCCGTCGCTGGCCAGCATCATCAACCGGGCGAACAACCGGCTGGGAACGGTCTTCCTGACCGCGATCACCGGCGATGGCGACTGGTTCAACACCGAGGAGAACAACCTGATCTACAGTCAGCTGGCGACCAACACGGCGTACGCTGCGAACTTCTACGACGTCACCAAGGGTTCCAATGGTGGCCCGGCCGTCGTCAAATCCTATGACGAGTGCACAGGCGTGGGAGCCCCGATCGGTCTGCTCGGTAAGTAACCCTTGCTTTTCTGCGGTTGAATTGACCGCGGGTTGCGAAGAGGCCCTGTTCGCGGGGCCTCTTTTTTATGCCTGGCTGCGGAGTTATGAAATGTTGGCGAGCAGAAACGGCAGCGCTTACCTCGGCACTCATCGCACAACGCTTGCTTTCAGTAAAGGGATCGTGATTCCATGAGTACATGTTTATTCGATCAGGTTTGTCGAATTCACCCGTCGAACTAAATAAGGAGAACGTAATGAGGCTGTCTGGAAGCATCGGGAAAATCGCGGCCGTCATGGCACTGGCACTGACATTGTCCGCGGCTCTCGCGCACGCGCAAAATGAAGTGGTTCCCTGGGATTTCCCCGACTTCTCGGCCACCCAAGTCCTGCAGGCGAATGTCGACATTCCGATGAAGGTGAATCGCGCTGGCACCAGCGTGCGCATGGAGCGCAGCGCTGCCTGGTCGACCCTATATACGCCCTTCAAGATCTACAACCTCACCTCCTATCCCGACGGCAGTCATCAGTGCGTTGTGCTGCGCCCGGAGCAGGTAAAAATGCTACCCAGTCCTTTGGAGTTGCTGAACGGCACCAAGGTCGAGCGCACTCCGGCAGGCACGGGGGTCTTCGAGGGCCACCCCTGCAAGATTGAAAAGGTCGTGGTGACCAGGCCGGACGGCAGAACCGTTGAGGCCACCGTGTGGGAAGCCCAGGATCTCAAAGGTGTTCCAGTCAAGATAGAAACGCAGCTGCCCCCGCACCACTACACGGCCATTTACCGCGATATCGTGCTGGGCACTCCCGATAAAGCGCTCTTCACCCCTCCCGACAAGTGCACGCCCTATGAAAAGATGGGCCAGGTGGTAGAGAAAATATCCAAATAGCCGCCTTCCTGCCTGATGTTTTGCTGCTTCAAGGCCTGCCAGTTTGGCGGGCCTTTCTTTCAGCGGGCCAAGCGGGAAATAACCGGCAGGGGACCTTATCAGCGTTGGATTCGAACCTCAAGGCCTACCTGAGCGGATGCGTAGGCCTTCCGATCCGCTACGAAAACACTATGGCTGAGTCGTCAGGGAAAACGGTGCAAGAATGTTGCGGTACACTACTTTGATTGTCAAGGTTTGCTCGTCGGGTAGAAGTGGTGTTTGGTAGTTCCTGAAAATCAGGACACTACCCAAGTGACGGATCCAGTTGTCGCGAGTTCACTTGCAATTGGCGGTTGAGGCTCCGGATATGAGCGAGACCTGGAAACAATGGGAAGGTCGCACCGTCGATGGGAAATTTCCGTTACAAAGCTATTTAGGTGGTTCCGACCATAGCGCGGTGTTCGTCACTCTTGCGCCGGGCAGCGCGGGCGATTCCGGGAAAGCCGCCATCAAGTTGATTCCCGCCGATCCGGCGGATGCGGAGGGTCAGCTCCTGCGATGGAAAGCAACTGGCGACCTGTCGCATTCAAATTTGATTCGGATCTTTTCGACGGGCCATTGTGAGCTGAATGGTACGCAACTGCTCTACGTCGTGATGGAGTATGCGGAGGAAGATCTTTCGCAGATATTGCCGGAGCGGGCACTGACGCCGGAGGAAGCGCGAGGGCTGCTTCCGCCGATTCTGCGGGCTTTGCAATGTGTGCACGACAAGGGGTACGTGCATGGGCACATCCAACCTTCAAATATTCTAGCCATCGGAGACCAAGTGAAGCTGTCGAGCGACACCCTGGGCGTGCCGGGCGAGAGAAGGCGCGGCACCACGACCACGCGGCCCTACGATCCACCCGAAGCGGCAACGGGAGCGATTTCGACGGCGACGGATGTTTGGCAGTTGGGGATGACGTTGATCGAGGTGCTGACACAGCATTTGCCGGTGTGGCATCGTGCACGATCCGGCGCGCCGGAAGTGCCGGAGGCAATCCCGGAGCCATTCCGCGAGATCAATCGACACTGCTTGCAGGTTGATCCCGGGCAGCGATGGGCGGTCGCGGAGATAAGCGATTGGTTAGAAGGGAAGCGTCAGAAGACAACGTCAGTGCAACCCGAAGGGCTTGCTTCTGGGGCGCTGATCGCGGGTGAGAGGAAAGCGACGAAAAAATGGCCCTACTTGCTGGGGTTGACGGCGGTGGTTGCGGTTGCCTTCTTTCTCATTGCAAGACCGAAACCGTCGAGCCCGCCCACAGAAGCGCAGTCGACACAAACTCAGCAGGGTGCCGCCGGCGACAAGTCTCAGGCGGGCGGAGATGAGAAACCAGCGACGAATGCTAAGACAGCGGCGACTGACCATCAGAGCGGTGTTGTGCAACAAGTGATGCCGCAGGTTTCGGCGGGCGCGCGCCGTACGATTCAAGGCAAGATCAAGGTTCGAGTGAGAGTCGAAGTGGATGCCGCGGGCAATGTGGCGGAGGCGAAGCTCGAATCCGCCGGTCCGAGCCAGTATTTTTCGCGCATCGCACTGGAAGCAGCTCGCGCTTGGAAATTTTCCCCGGCACAAGCCGGTGAGTCTGGCCCCAGGGAATGGAAGCTGCAGTTTGCCTATACCCGAGCGAAGACTGAAGCTTCCGCGGTGCGCGCCCGGCGTTAGGTCCCAGCTGCAAGCGTGATCTCGAGGCAGGTGTCGGTGTTGCGCCACAGGAAAGGAACGCGTGCGAGCCAGTATTTTGCTTTGATCAGCTGGCGGGTGCGAGCAAATTCTTCCGGGGGCAGGATGCGGGCGGTCGCCGGGAATTCGGGACCGGTGATTTTTCCGCGCATGGTGCAGGGGGCGATCTTGACTTGCGGGTTGTTGCGGATGCGCTTGCACTTTCCCAATTTGCTATTCGTCATGAAGTAGAGTTTGCTACCGTCTTCCGCAAACCAGATGGGCGTGTACACGGCGACGCCATTCTTGCGGAAGGTGGCCAGGCTGATGTAATGCTGGCCGCGGATTTCCGCCGGGATGGAGGCCGTGCCGATCTTGTCAGGCGCCGCGGCAGCTGCTTGCGGGACGGTTCGCGGCTCTGGTCTGCTGCCGCCGCTCATCTGCCAGCGCGCCTCTTCACAGGCTTGCTGCGGGTCGCGTCCGGTGACTTGCTTGTACCAGGCGGGGTGGAAAGTCCAGGCCCAGGCTTCGCTTACGGCGCCGCGAATCATTGCCTGGAAGGTGCCGGGCTCTCCGATCGTGCTCAGGTAGATGTGGATGAAGATTCCGCCGAGCATGATGAGCGCAAAAATGTCGTGTAAGACATAGCTAATGGCGACAGGGATCCTTCCGAAGGTCTGGGCGCCCGCCCATAGGATGATGCCGGTGATCAGGAAGGCGATGCAGCCGGCGACGATCTCCCAGAACTGAATTTTCTGCCCGGCGTTGAAGAACCCAGTGTCGGGCGGATCCATTTTTTCTTCGCCGCTGACAATCTTCCTTATGTTGCGCATCCACCCGGTATCGGCTGCGGTCCAGATCATTGGCTGAAGCCAGTTCAGGGCTTGCAACCCGAAGAAGAAGACAAAGGCGACAGCGAAATACGGGTGCATGATGCGGCTGAGTTGCCCGCCGCCGAAAAAGGGAGTGAACCAGCGGAACAGCCATGGCAGATAGATGCCGAAGCCGGTGAACAGCGCGAGGAAGAAAAACAGCGCGACCGTCCAATGAAGCACGCGCGTGTACACGGGATGGCGCAGCAATTCTCCGCGATAGACGGTGGTTTGGCCTACGGATTCGAAACTCCCGCGAGCCTTGTCGTCGAAGCGTTCGATTGCGCTAGCCATTGGTGCCCTCCTTCTTTGGAGGTTCGGGTTGGGCCACGCGCGGGCCGGTGGTCACGTAGTGCGCGATCACGCCGAGAAAACCGAACAGAGCGAAAGTGCCGAGCACGGGCTTGAATAGCCACTTCCACACCGTGTAGCTCCACGGAATCTGCGGATTTTTCGGCAGGTTGCCATAACGCTCGGGATCAGTAGCATCGTGGAGCACGTAGATCACATGGGTTCCGCCTACCGATTGCGGATCGTAGACGCCGGCGTTCTTCCAACCGAAATTTTCCTTCAGTTGCTTGGCGCGCTCCTCGGCGATGAATTTCATGTCGTCTTTCGTGCCGAACTTCAGGCAGCCGGTAGGGCACGCCTTGATGCAGGCGGGTTCGAGCCCCTCACCGACGCGGTCGGAGCAGAGTGTGCACTTGTACACGCGCTTGGTCGCGGGATTGAAGCGCGGAATATTGAAGGGACAGCCGGAAACGCAGAATTCGCAGCCGATACAATTTTCCTGGTTGAAGTCGACGATGCCGTTGGCATACTTCACGATGGCGCCGTCGGCGGGACACGCCGCCAGGCAGCCGGGGTCGGCGCAGTGCATGCACTGATCCTTGCGCATCAGCCACTGGATTGTGCCATCCGGATTCTGGTGCTCATTGAACTTGATGAGGTTCCAGAAATTCCAGCGCGTCTCGGGCATGGTCTGGTAAGTGTTGTCGAAGGTGGTTGGGGAGAACGGCAAGTCGTTCCACTCGGCGCACGCCACTTCGCAGGCTTTGCAGCCGATGCAAGTAGTGGTATCGACCAGTTTGCAGACTTCGAGGTCGCGCTGCATGCCAAGGCCGGGCGAAGGGCCCGAATGGCCCGAGATCATTTCGGCTTGTAGTGCCTTGCGGTCTGCCATCTCCCGTCCTCGGTATAGATCTGAACTTTTACTTTTCTTTTGTGGCTTTCCCGTCCATCACGGTAGACCAATTGCTTCCATCCGGTGACGTATCGAGTTTGAAAGTGTAAGACGTCGGCGAAAGGGTCTTCATGATGAAGCGGGTCTTCATGGCATTGCCGCCCGGGTGCTGTTCTCTGGTCCAAGTCCAGGTGTCTCCGTCCACTGAGCCAGTGGAGTGCTCGGCTTCTCCCATGCTGTTGAATTCATCGTAGGTATAAACCTTCTTGTCGGTATCGAACCCCATGTAGGCCATGCCAGAACCACTGCCCAACCCTGCGATATTGAACTCAGAGTGCATCGTAAGAAAAAATCCACCTTCCATCCACTGGTTGCGCTCGGTCATGGTCATCTTGCCCCCCGGACCCATCGGACTCGGCTTCATGTCGCCTTCCGAGATCCATGTGCCCACGAAATATTCCACCCTCTCGAGCTCGGGAGCGGGTTTGGGCCCTTGCACCGAATTCTTTCTTCTTGCTAAACCTTCTCGATCTTCACCAAAAAACCTTTGAATTCCGGCGTGAACGCGTTCGGATCGATCACCGTCGGTGTCAACTGATTCGCCAAAGTCTTCGCGGTCCTGTCTTCATCTTCCACAATGCCGCGGAAACCCCAATGAATGGGTATGCCGATCTGGAACGTTTCCTTGCCGTCGATCTTCATCGGCCGAATGCGGCGCGTAACCATCGCTTTGGCAATGTAGTGACTGCGTGCGCTGGTGACTTTTACTTTTTCGCCGCCGCGAATGCCCATCCGGTCGGCGAGTTCGGCCGGGACTTCGACGAACGGTTCCGGCACAAGTTCCACGTTCATCGGATTGTTCTTGGTCCAATAGTGATAGTGCTCCGTCAGACGATAGGTGGTGCAGATGATGTTGTACTCACCGCCGGTTTGCGCGTATTTGTCCATGTCGGTCTTGTATTTTTTCACGACCGGATTGTTGGACTGCTGCGGATGCAACAGATTCGCGATCGGGCTTTCGATAGGCTCGTAGAATTCGGGGAAGGGACCGTCTTGCATTCCGCCCAGCGGCACGAACAAACGTCCGATGCCATCGGGATTCATGATGAACGGGCCCATGTGATCTTTGGGTGCGGAGTCCACTTTGAAATCCGGAACGTCGACGCCCACCCAGCTTTGCTTGGCTTCATCCCACCAAACCTGGCGACGCGAAGGATCCCAGGGCTTGCCGTCGACATCGCAGGAGGCGCGGTTATAGAGAACGCGGCGGTTCGCCGGCCAGGACCATCCCCAATTGGGATAAATGCCCAGGCCTGACGGGTCATCGGTTCCGCGGCGCTGCATCATGGCGCCGGCTTCGGTCCACGATCCGCAATAGAGCCAGTTTCCGGAGAGCGTGGTGCCGTCGTCTTTGAGCCAGGCAAAGCCTGGGAGTTGCTGGCCGGCTTTGATGGTCGTGTTCGTCTTCGGGTCGGTGATGTCGGCGATCGCTTTGCCATTAATTTCTTTGGCGACCTCGGCGAGCGATGGGTTGTACGGATTCGTGTACGCGAACGTGGCGTTCAGAACGGGATCGGGGAACTTACCGCCGTCTTTCTTGTAAAGCTCGCGAACTTTCAAAAAGATGGTAGCGAGGATTTCCTGGTCGAGCCGTGCCTGCCCGGGTGGCGGAACGGCGACGTTCTTCCATTGCAGCCAGCGAGCGGAGTTCACGAACGTGCCGTCTTTTTCCGCAAAGCCGGCGCCCGGCAAACGGTACACGGTGGTGTTGATCTTCTTCTGTTCGTCCGCCGTAATGCCGGGCGCGCGCCAGAATTCGCTAGTCTCGTCGGGATAGATCTCGCAAACCACCAGCCAGTCGGCCTTTTTCAGGGCGTCGATATTTTTATTCGAGTCGGGGCCGATCATGACGCCGTTCATGCCGAAGGCGAAGATGCCTTTGATCTTGCCCTCGTACATGTCGTTCCAGATATTCACCCAGGAATAGTTGCGGTCGATCTTCGGCAGATAGTTGAAGGCAAAGTCGTTTTCTTTGGTGGCGGCTGGTCCATACATCGCCTTCAGGAAAGAGACGGTGAATTTTGAAGTATTCGACCAGTAATTAAATGACTCCCACGGATCGGGCTTGGACTCGGTTGGCGTTGTGCGCTTCACAAACGCGGCCAGATCGACGTCGGTGGGATTCGGCATCTTCAAGTAGCCGGGGAGAATATCGAAGATTCCCGCCATGTCGGTCGCGCCTTGAATGTTGGAGTGGCCGCGGAGTGCGTTGACTCCGCCGCCGGCGCGTCCCACGTTGCCCATTAGCAGTTGCAGCATGGCGGCGGTGCGGATGATCTGTGTGCCGAAGCTGTGCTGCGTCCATCCCACCGCATAAATAATGGTGGCGACCTTTTTCATGTCGCCATCTTTGCGGACTGAGGTGAATAACTCGGCGGCATCGCCGAACTGCTTTTGCGGAATGCCGGTGATGCGCTCCACCATTTCGGGCGTGTAGCGTTCGTACTGCTTCTTCAGCAGTTGATAAACGCAGCGCGGATGCTGCAGCGAAAGATCGAACGCAATCTTCGCGGGAAGCGCTGGCGCGGGTGGCGTGGCGCCCGGTGCAAGCGGAGGAGCTGGTTTTTCCGCGGGCGTTGCCACGACTGGCTTGCCGGCGAGATCTCCTCCTTCCTCATAATTCCAGGTCTTCTTGTCGTAGACCTTTTTCTCGGGGTCAAATCCCGAGAAGAGGCCGTCTTCAGGCAGATTAAACCCGTCTTTGATAATGAAAGAGGCGTTGGTGTAATTGAGGAGATAGTCTTTGGCGATGCGGTTGTTGGCGATGGCGTAGTTGATGACTCCGCCAAGGAAGGCGATGTCGGCGCCGGCCCGGATCTGTACATACATGTCCGCGTTCGCGGCGGTACGAGTGAGGCGCGGATCAACAACAATGGTTTTCGCGTTGCGGTGAATTTTGGCTTCGACCGCCCACTTGAAGCCGCAAGGGTGGTTTTCGGCGGGATTGCCGCCCATGATCAACATCATGTCGGTGTTTTTGATGTCGATCCAACCATTGGTCATTGCGCCGCGTCCGAAGGTGGGCCCCAAACTGGAGACCGTTGGGCCGTGTCAAACGCGGGCCTGGTTTTCCAGGTAGCAGACCCCCAGGCTGCGCATACTCTTTACGGCGAGATAATTAAATTCGTTGGTGTCGGTGCAGCCGCCGGTGAAGGCAATGCCTTCGCAGCGATTGACGGTGCGGCCCTGCGCGTCCTTTTCCAGAAATGTGTCGTCGCGCGTTTTTTTCACGCGCTGCGCAATCTCGCTGTAAGCCTGGTCCCACGAAATGTCTTCCCAGTCCGTGGCTCCGGGACGGCGCACTTGCGGCTTCAGCAACCGGCGGTCGTTGAGAATGTCCTGCTGAAGCGAAGATCCTTTGGGGCAAAGGGTGCCGCGGTTGATGGGGTGGTCGGGATCGCCCTCGACATGCACCACCTGCGGGATCGCGTTCTTGGCCTTGTCGCCCAAAGTGTAAATGATCACGCCACAACTGACGGCACAATAGGGACAAGTGCTGCGCGTTTCGCTGGCGCGGGAAATCTTGAGGGATTGGGTCTGGGCGTAAACCGGAGTCAGATCAAAGCCGAGGGCGGAGAAACCGGCTCCGCCAAGCACGGTGCCTTTGAGAAAAGTCCTGCGAGAGAACTCCATTTTGTTGCCCCCGGTACTGCGTCTTCCAGAAGGTTACGGAGGTGAATGGTTGCAGACGCCCACCACAGCGTCCAGTTTGTGCTGCGCTAACGCGGAGAACTATAACCCCGGTCGGCCGCGGACGTCAATCGGGGAGACGCTTGGGTGGCGGGTCAGCTTCCGGATGGCCAGTCATCCCGGACGAATCTACACACCGCCCGGCGTGCCACTCCGAAACGTCGCCGGTGTCTGATCCAGGCGCATGTTCGCAAGGCGCGGCTGAGGGCGATTTCAAGCTTGGTTCCGCGCAACTTGGTGCGGGACTCGTCATCGTCCGAGCCAGTTTAAGGATTTGGTGCGCCACGGTTTCTACGGCTCGTCCGACTTCCTGACAAAGTGGCGCACCAAAAGAAAACTGCTTGCCTTCAATGCCATAAACCAGCAGTGTTTGCGGCAAACGAGTCACGACGCGCGCCAATTCGACAGCCTCGCGCACGCCGAAAGCATGCGTGGAACAGGGAAAAATGTCTTCAGGCAGCCAGTCTGCGTTTACGTTCCATATAAGAATTCGACCGGGTGTTCCGCTGGGGGCGGTGGCGTCCACTAGAATGACGCGCTCACAGCCGATCCAGCAGTCCATCAACGAGAAGCTATCGCCACTTTGCTCGATTATTTCGAGGTGAGGGATTTCGACACCACGGGTTTCGACACAAAGCGCATGCAGGCGGCGCGCGACCAGCACACCCGCCGCGTCGTCCCCGCGATCGCAGTTACCACAGCCGATGATGCGAAGGGTCACGTCTAATCGCGCTCCAGATGCAGACGGAGGAAGTGAGTCGCGCAAGAAATGCAGGGATCGTAGTTGCGCACCGCCTGCTCGCACTTCCAGGTGATCTCTTCGGTCGTCCGGGTCGCAATCTGGCTGACAAAGTGCCCGAGATCTTCCTCGATCCGCTTCTGATTCTGCGAGGTTGGGGGAACAATCTTTGCAGAAACGATGAGCCCGTCCTGATCGAGCACATAGCGATGATAGAGAAGGCCCCGCGGCGCTTCCGTGGCGGCTTGCCCGGTCGAGGCCCGCGCAGATGTCTGTGCGCGAGGTGTAGGAGGTGGCTGGTATTCGCGGATCACGCGCAGTGCTTCGTGGCAGGCAAACACCAACTCGATCGCTCTCACCACGATACTGCGGAACGGATTGCGGCAAGGCGCATGAAGTCCGCAATCGCGTGCCGCTTGCTGAGCTACGTCCGGCAGTTTGTCGAAGTTGAGATTAAAACGGGCCATCGGGCCGACCATGTATGAATCGCGGCCACGCAGGACGGAATGCAGAGCATTCGAGTGTTGCACATGCTGCTCGGTGAAATTCTCCTCGTACTCGGACGCATCAATATCAAGTCCGCGATTGGATACGATCCGCCCTTCGTTGAACGGATACTCTTCCGGGTGGGACAGGGAGACAAATTCGTAATCCTGCTCGAAATCAGGGAACTCGAGCCCTGAGACCCAGCGAGCTGTGGCCAGCGATGCGTCGAGAGCCCACTTCAGTTCCTCCACAAGGTCTTTGAGTGCGCTCTTGGAGGGTGCTTTGTAAAACCCGCCGACGGCAGCGGAAACCGGATGAATTTCCCGGCCGCCCATCAAGGCCACGATCCCGTTGCCGGCCTTCTTCAGGCGCAGGCCCTGCTGCACGATCGCCTGATGATCACGCGCCATCGAAATGGCGTCGGGATAGCCGAGGAAATCCGGCGCATGCAGCATGTAGACGTGGAGGGCATGGCTCTCGATCCATTCACCACAGTAGAACAGCCGTCGCAGCAGGCGCACTGACGGATCGATTCCGACACCCAGAGCGCACTCCATGGCGTGTACCGCGCTCATCTGATATGCGATGGGACAGATTCCGCAGATGCGGGCCACAATGTCCGGAATTTCCGAGAAGTGCCTGCCCCGCAGAAACGCCTCGAAAAAACGGGGAGGTTCGTAGATCTTAAGCTTTACGTCCTGAACCTGGTCGCCCTTGAGCTTAACGTAAAGCGCACCTTCACCCTCGACTCGGGCCAGAGTGTCAACCTTGATCGTTCTCGTCGGTTGCTTGCTCACGTCCGCTCACTCTCCTCGCTCGCCTTTCGGAACTGCCAGGCCCAGGCGTTGAAGCTGCGGAAGGCGCATGTGATCTCCGCTTTGCTCTGGCCCAGAACACGTAGCTGATCGCTGAGCGATTCCGTATTGGGGCTTTCCATGGGACCGTAGCAGCCGTAGCAGCCGCGGTCAAAGCTCGGGCAGAGCGCGCCGCAACCCGCGTGAGTAACCGGTCCCAGGCAGGCGACGCCTTGCGCTACCGCAATGCAGACGTTGCTCTTGCGTTTGCACTCCATGCATAAACTGTAGGTCGGGATATTCGGCTTGCGCCCGGCCAGCGTGGCTGTGATCAGCTCGATAAGCTGGTGCTTGTTGATGGGGCAGCCGCGCAGTTCGAAATCCACGGGCACATGTTCGGCGACGGGGGTGGAAAGTTTCAGCGTATTGATGTATTTCGGGGTGGCATACACGATGCGAATAAATTCATCCACATCCTTCCAGTTACGCAGCGCCTGGATGCCGCCGGCGGTGGCACAGGCGCCAATGGTGATCAGCGTCTTCGACTGCCGTCGGATCTCCTGGATCCGTTCGGCATCGTGGTGGGTGGTAATCGATCCTTCCACCAATGCGATGTCATAGGGCCCCTTGACCATGGTGCTGGAGGCTTCGGGAAAATAAGCAATGTCAAGGGCTGCCGCTACCCCCAGTAGGTCATCCTCAGCGTCGAGCAAACTCAACTGGCAGCCGTCGCAGGAAGCCAATTTGAAGACCGCGATCCGTGGCTTGCGTCTGACTCTAGAGCTCATATTTTTCCAGTAGCGGCCGCATCCGGTCGTAGGGAAATATGGGGCCGTCCTTGCAAATGAAGTGCGGGCCATACTGACAGTGTCCGCAGAAACCGACGGCGCACTTCATGTTTCGTTCCATGGAAAGGTAAATATTCTCCGGGGCGAATCCTTGATTTTCCAAATCGCGGGCGACAAACCGCATCATGATCTCGGGTCCGCAGGCGAAGGCCAGCGTACGCGCTGGTTGCAGCCGGGCATTCTTGAAGAGCGTCGTAACCACGCCCACATGGCCGCGCCAGCTCAACCCACCATAATCGACAGTCACCAACACTTGCGTTTCGGGTTGCCGGGCCCAGGCGGTCAGTTCCTTCCGATAGAGCAGGTCGCGAGGGCTGCGCGCGCCATAGAGAATCACCAGCCGCCCGTATTTTTCGCGGTTGTGCAGAACCTCGTAGATCACCGGCCGGAGCGGGGCCAAGCCAATTCCACCGGCGATAACAAGAACGTCCCGACCCTCGGCTTTCTCCACCGGCCAGCCCGTCCCAAATGGACCTCGAACCCCAACCGTTTCGCCCACTTCACGACTCACCAGCGCGTGGGTAGCCTTGCCGACGGAGCGCACGGTGTACACCAGTTGGGCGCGGTCAGCCGGGTTGCCGCTGATGGAAATGGGCAACTCGCCGACGCCAAACACCCACAGCATGCTGAACTGTCCCGGCTGGAACCGATTCCGACCCGTTCCGTCCGACGGTTCGAGCGTCAGAGTAAAAGTATCGGCAGTCTCCTTGACCACTTGCTGTACTAAGTACGGCTGCGGGAGCATGAAATCGGTTGTGGCTGCTGTGGCCATCGTCATTTCCCAGCCGCGTAGACATCGAGCAACTGGAGAAGTGTTGCCTCCAACCGCTGCTCCATAATTCGGGCAAAGCGTTTCAACATCTCATAGCCGAGATCATGGTTCTCCTCGCACTTCGTACGCAAACACTTGCCGTCGAGGGCAATCGCACGCACCGTTTCGATCGCGTGCGCATGGACCTTCCACTGGTAGGGCGGCAGCAACCACGACCAGCCCAGAACCTCTCCCTCGCCTACGGTTGCCAGCATGATCGGCTTGCGTTGGGGCGCAAAAATCTCTAATGCCACTTTCCCGGCCCGGATCAGGTAGAACTCGTTGGCTTCCTCGCCCTCCTTGAAGATGTAGGTGCCCTTCTCAAACCGCACGTTGGAGGCGCACCCCGTTAGCAAGTTTGTGTAATACGACTCGAGACCGGAGAAGAACGAGTGTTCGGAGATGATGTGTTCAAGAGTTTCCATGGTTATTTTCCTTCGCAGAGGCCGGCGACTCCCGGATGGCGCGAACCTCCTCCGTGATATCAATGCCGACCGGACACCAGGTGATGCAACGGCCGCAACCCACGCAACCCGAACTACCAAACTGGTCAATCCAGGAAGCCAGCTTGTGGGTCATCCACTGCCGGTACCGCGACTTGGCGGAGCTGCGGACGCTGCCGCCGTGAATGTAGGAGAAATTCTGCGAAAAACAGGAGTCCCATTTGCGCCAGCGTTCGGCGTGCGTGCCGGTCACATCGCTGACATCCTCCACCGTGGTGCAGAAGCAGGTCGGACAGACCATGGTGCAATTGGCGCACGTGAGGCAACGCTGGGCGACGTTGTCCCAGCGGGGATGATCGAAGTTAGCGTAGAGCAAGTCTCGAATGCCGGTTGTGTCCAGGCGACGCCGAATCTGGGAAGCGGCGCGCTCTACCGCGCCTTCTGCTTCTTGACACAGTGCTTCCGATGCTACGGATGACGCCGACGCCGGCGCCAATTCCGCTAATACTTCAGCGCCCGCGTCGCTGCCTGCCTCGATTACAAATTCATGCCTGCCCGGCCCGACCAGTTCCGTGAGAGCTAAATCGTAGGCTCCCCGCACGCGCGGTCCCGTAGCCATGGAAGTGCAAAAGCAAGTTGGAGCCGCTTGCGTGCAATTCACCGCCACGATAAAGATTCCCTCGCGACGTGCGGCATAGACGGGGTCTCGGTAACGATCGCCCTGCAGGACGCGATCCTGCGCGGCAATGGCGGCCAGTTCGCAGGCGCGGACGCCCAGGAACGCGCGCTGAGGAGGAGCCGGTTCATTATTCAGGATGCGAAAGGTTCGACCGCTACGCTCCGCGGTCACCAGACGAACTTCGGGGGGGTGCAGGTATTTCTTCCAGCTTTGCGGACCGACGACATAGCCGAACAGCGCCTCATCATCATTGTTATCATTCTTGCGGCGCCGCAAGCGGTAGCGTCCGGCTTCCTGTTCATCTGTCCAGCCCACTGGGAGATCAGAAAGGCTCTCCACGACGTCATAGGCGATCGCTCCGTCGCGCACAATCGGTCCAATGACCTGGTAACCACGACTATGCAGGGCCGGGACAAGCCTTTCAAGTTGCTGGAGCGTCATAACAGCCTGTGCGTGCCAAGCCACTCGCCCAATTCCCGACTTTCTAACGTGATTTGTAATCACCCGAGAGTTTACAGTTTAAGGCGTCGTTTAAATGCGGCGCAGTGATGGCAATCACGGCTCAATGTGCCAAGAGCTTATTCCGGTTGCTGGTCAAACTCTGTGTCGCGGATTCGAATTCCTCGCCGCGGAGTGACCGCTCGGAAATTGACTCGGCGCCATTCTTGATGTCCACGCCACAATAGAAAATGTCCGCGGTTGATCCACAGCCGTGTCTCGAAGAATGATGCCCGGCATTGCGCGATCTTGGAAGGGGACTGATAATCGCACCATGTCTAATCGCACTATGGCGCAGAACGAATGGCAGCGGCGGATTGCGCGGGCGGAGGAACTTGGCGCCCAGTACGCCTTTGCGGCGGAAATCTTACGCTTCTATGTGGCCATCGCGCGTTTTCAGGAACGCTTTCACGGGGAACTCGGTAGAGCGCTCGACAGGTCGAGCGGGGGTGCCACTGGTGTCGCCGCAGACTCGGAGCCGTTTGTACGCCCGCTTCCACCAGAACTAACCGGCCGATTCGCGACATTTCTATCGGTAGTCGAACAGAGCGCTCCAGATTCGCTTCGCGAAGCGGCCCGGGAGTTGCGGGACCGCGGCGAAGATTCCTATTTCCAATTGCTCACGGTTTTCTGGAATGGGAGCGAGATGGGATCGCTGCCGCCGGGTCCTCACGATTTTTTCGCCCGCGCCTTTCTTCAGCCATATGCGGCAAGCATTCGTTCTCGGTCGAGTTTGCGCTGGACCGGGCCGACGCCGTTTCTTTGTCCGTTTTGCAAGCGGAGACCGGCACTCGGCGTTCTGCGTCCGTTGGGAGACGGCGGGCAGCGCTCCCTGGTGTGTTCATTTTGCCTGGCGGAATGGGAGTTTCGGCGGATCGTCTGTCCGGGATGCGGCGAAGAGAACCACGCTAAGCTTCCCGTCTACACGGCGGAGGAACTCGTGCACGTTCGCGTGGAAGCTTGCGACAGTTGCCGGAGCTACATCAAGACGGTGGACATGACGAAGAGCGGGCGGGCGGAGCCAATCGTCGATGAAATGGCGTCGGTCCCGCTGGACCTCTGGGCCCAGAAGCACGGATACACGAAGCTGCAGTTCAATCTGTTGCAGCTTTGACCGGGTGCGACCGCATTGGAAGGGTTTCAGCCTAGATGATATTATTACCAAGTATGTAATAATCTTGCATCAGAAATGTTTATGTCGCATCCAAACGGATCAAGAAAAGAAACAGGAGGGGACATGACCGGAAAGGAATTGAAGCTTGCCCGCAAAAAGCGAGGCTGGAGACAGTGCGATTTGGCAGCGCGTCTTGGAGTCTCACAAACCTACGTGGCATTGCTGGAACATGACAAACGGCATTTTCCTCCTAGATTGGTTAGGAAAGCAGTTACCCTGCTCCGAATGAGCCCTACCGCTTTGCCATTAAGCCCGGGTGCTTCCACAAATATCGAGTTGACACGCCAGCTTTCAGCGTTGGGCTATCCCGGATTTACACACGTGCCTCCGGTGCGTCGGAGAAACCCCGCTGAGGTGCTTCTCGTAGCTTTGAGAAAAGACGACCTGGAGGCGAGAGTTGCTGAAGCTCTCCCGTGGCTGTTGCTCCGTTACGGAGCGATGAGTGAGGATTGCAAAAAGTGGATGGTTGAACAGGTGCGACTTCATAATCTGACGAATCGGCTTGGTTTCACAGTCACTCTTGCGAAGCAGGTTGCCGAGCAAAAGGGTGAAACAACCTCCGATGTGTATCAGGCTCTGGCTAAGTTGGAGCAAGAACTGCTTCGGAGCCGTCTTGCTGGGCCAGATACGTTTTGTCAGGGCCACCTTTCGCAGCGGCAACGTGAATGGCTAGAGAAGGCGAGGCCGGAAGCGGCAAGACAATGGAATCTATTGACCAATTGGCAGCCGGGACACTTGCAATATGCCTGATCTAGTACCGCCCTGGCCACAATTTCTCGCCGAAGTAGATCAGAGCCTCTCAGATGCCGTTGAACTCCACTGCGTGGGAGGCTTTGTTCTCACCGCTGTGCATGGCATACCGAGGATTACGGGAGACCTAGACTACATTTCTGCCAACCCGCGCCAAGCTATTGAGGAACTAGACAGAATCGCAGGTCGGCACTCAAACCTCGCCAAGAAACATAGAGTTTTTCTTCAATTGGTTGGAGTCGCCGATTACCCAGAGAATTACGAGACTCGTCTGACGACTCTCCCGCTCGGATTGAACAAGCTCACGCTTCGAATTCTCGAACCATACGATCTAATACTCTCGAAGCTCACTCGAAACAGTCCCAAGGATATGGAAGATGTCAAAGCCTTGGTCCAAAAGCTAAACCTAGAATTTGATGTGCTCATGGAGCGTTTCCGAACTGAGATGAGCTGGGTTTCTCGTCGAGAATGGCACGAGCAGACCCTCAATGTTTTTTGGAAAGACTACTTCGACTCTGCACCCATGTGACGCGGCTGCGAAATCCGCGGATCTGTTACGAACGCTGGGATGGAGGGATGTACGTACGCGGAAGCATCCGCCAGAGGATCCCAGGAGCGCTCAATCAGCACGTGAAGCGCTAGCGAGCGGCGGCGCGTTTCCGTTGTCCGCCGGTCTTTTGGCCCACAGTCTGTACTTCACCGCCGTCGGCGAAACCAGAATGTTTCTTGGTGTTTCTCAACCACGCGGCAGCTCTGTTTTCGGCCTCCGCCAGTTGCTGAGGAGACATTGTCCGGCTGATGTTGTTCTTGCCTTCCTCGATTTGTCCGAGCATTGGGGTCGCCCCTTTTTCGGCGAGCAGATACCACATATAAGCGGAAACGGAGGCGGGTTGGAAGCCCGGGCTCTGCCCATCCTCACTGCCCTGAACATCTTTGATCTGGGAAAAATGCTCGGCTAGGCGAAGTTGTGCGCAGGCGTCGCCAGCCTCGGCGGCTTCGATGATCGCGGAGAATGCTCTGGCTTCACCGTTGACGGCGGATGGTGGCTGGGCTTGCGCGTTGTTCATGGTCAGGTAGAGCAATTCGGTGCGGCTGGAGACGCCCAGTTTGTCAAAAATACGGAACAGGTAGTTCTTAACCGTATGCGGGCTAAGCTTAAGAGTGTGAGCAATCTCACGGTTGGTCATGCCGCCGGCCAAGTGCTGGATAACCTGGCGTTCACGCGCGGAAAGCAGCTCGATCCCCTGGTGATTGGTGGCGCGGACACGCGGCGAACTGGCAAACGCTTCGAGCGCATGATCCAGATCGACGCTACGCGCCCAGATCTGTCCTTCATGTACGCTACGAATGCATTTGCAAAGGCTTTCCAGTCGCTCTTGCTTGGAGAAGATACCTTTGGCGCCGGCACGAAAGCACTCCAGAACTTCCTGTGGCTTGGACGAGTCCAGCAGAATAACGCCTTTGATCTGGGGCCGGAGCGCGCGCATCTGCCGCAGCACTTGGGCGCCGTGGCCAGGTAGGTCGTCCAAATTGTGACTGATGACCACAACATCGATGGGCACGCGCGTGATCGCAGCCAACAACTCTTCGGAATTCGAGGTCTCGGCGACGACCTGCAGACCGCGATCGTTGCGCAGGGCATTCGCCAAGAGCTGAGTATGGATTCGCGTGCTGTCGGCAACTACGACGCTAACAAAGTCCGAGCCCATTCCTTCATGGGATGGCATCGGGCCTCCTGACATTCAGTTGTACGAACCGGAAGGGGGAATTAGGAAAACGCTCCGTTCGTCGATACCATGGCCTCGGGGGAAGAGGAGAAAATTAAGGCAAAGAAACCGACCACAGTCTCTTTACTACAGTCGAGAATGTACCACTAAACTCACGAACCGGCAAGCAAGAGGTTTGCAACCTATGCAAAAGATTGCACTAGGGGTCGAGGTACCCTGTGTGGGTAGATCGGCTACTCCGCGATACAAACGATCAACTCCAGTCCCGGCGTCGACGTAATCAGCGTCTAAGAGAATCGGAAACATAGCAACGTAAATAATATCAACAAGATAGATGACATTTCCTCGACGAATCGATTGAATCCCGCGTGGGACCGGTTCGTCCCCGCACGTGCGCACACCACCGCTGTGCCATGGAATAACGTCTCCCTGCCGTGTAGCTTCGTCATGAGAAGATCAGCCCTCGCGGAAGTAGGGTTGATGTGTCTTAAGTAGTCCTACCACTTGCACGTTCTTGCAAGTGACCATAAGGTTGGGCAACCAAGTAACTTCCCCCCTAGTAGTTTGAAACCTTTTCCCCCGAAGGCGTTGACGTGTCTCCCGTGCGATCCAGGCGGACCCAGTTCAATGGGACCCAGAGGGCGAAGCTATGAGCAGTGCTAATCAGAGCTACGAAATGGACAACGGGCTGAGCCAATTGGCATCGCAGGATGCGCTACGTTGGTACGCGTTGCACACCCGAGCGCGCCATGAGAAAGCGATCGAGCGGCGATTGCGCGATCAGGGCATGGAAACGTTTGTGCCGACCACGATGCAGGTGCATCGCTGGAGCGATCGCAAGAAAGAAGTAGAAGTGCCGCTGTTCAGTTGCTATGTATTTATCCGCAGCTCCTTGAGCGCGGAAGACCGGACGCGCGTGTACCAGGTCGAAAGTGTTCACGGTTTTGTGGGGACGCGGGGCTCGAGCCTGCCGATTCCCGACGATCAGATCGATAGCATTCAGAAAGTCTTGACGCAGACTGCGCCTTGGCGTTCGTATCCCTTTCTCAAGGTTGGGCAGCGGGTAAGAGTGCGCGGCGGAGCGATGGACGGCGTGGAAGGCGTGTTCTTGTCGGAGAACGGCGATCACAGCCTGATTATCTCCATCGATGCGATTCAAAGATCGATGGCCGTGCGAATTGATGGATACGATGTTGAACCCGTCTGAAAAACTAGTTTCAGTCCGCAAGTAAAACCAGTCTCCGGTAAGCGACCCAAGATTTTCCTTATAACCTTCCAGCGGTAACTCTCAAACATGTACCAAGCGGAAATCGAGCGAATCAACGAAGAGCTGTATTTCATTGCGGCCAGCCCCGCCACGCGACGGCTGCGAACGCAGGCGGAACTACTCTCGCAGACCGACGTGCCGGTGCTGATTACCGGAGAGGCGGGGAGCGGGAAGACGACCGCTGCCCAGCTGATCCATTCGCTTTCGATTCGTTCCAGCTTCCCGTTCATGCGGGTCAAGTGCGCGGTGCTCACCTCGGATCTGCTGGAGAATGAGCTGTTCGGCTACGAACACGCTTCCGCCAACGGGCAGCCGGAATCGACGCCAGGGAAGTTTGAACAGTGCGCCAAGGGAACCATCTTGTTGGACGAATTCGATGCCATGCCGGATGCAGTGCAGCGGCGGCTGCTGAAAGTGCTGGAGACGGGAGAGTTTGTCCGGTGCGGCGGCAAGAACCCGATCCGCGCCGATGTGCGCATCATCGCGGCCACGGGCAGCGACCTGGAGTTGGCGGCCGCGGAGAAGAGAATTCAGGAAGAGCTCTTCTACCGTTTGAGTGTTTTCGAATTACGCGTGCCACCCCTGCGCGAGCGGCACGATGAAATCCCAATGTTGCTGGGGCACTTGATGAACCGATTGGCCCGGCGCTATGGCGTGCCCGCCCCGCACTTTTCAAGCGCATTACTCGATGCATGCCAGCAGTATTCGTGGCCCGGCAACCTGCGCGAGCTGGAAAATTTTGCCAAACGCTTCCTGGCGCACGGTGATGACAACGCGGCGTTGCAAGAATTGCATTCCCGTCCCGATTAC
>DATFZT010000134.1:0-6130 GCA_035314185.1 Terriglobales bacterium | reverse complement strand
CGGTGTGTTGACCAACTCGCGAGCGCGTTGCCGGGCGGGTTCGTCCATGTGGATGGCAAGGAAGCGAAACGCTCCGCTGGTGCATTGGGCTTTTAGCGCACACGCACCGCAACGTTTGCGGGTCCCGATGTAGGCATAGGTGCGGTTCCGCATGCTGCGCCCACCATAGTTCAGTTGCTGCCCCGCAGGACAGCGATAGCTGTCGCTCTCGGGTTGATACGTGAACCGCTCGGGACCGTAGAATGGGCTGTTCTTTCTGTGGATACTGTCGCGGGTTCGCATATAGGGCGTGATGCTCCGATCCGCCAACCATTGCAGGAACTCGCCATTCCCATAGGTCGTGTCGGCCGCTACCGATTCTGGTTCTCGTTCTTGCCATTGCGTGAAACGAGTGAGCATGTCCTGCGCGGCTAAGCGCGACGCGTAGCGGACCACTGGAGATCTTAATCAGTCCCCCGAAAGGCGAATACATCTCCAGGATCAAGAAAATCGCCCCAGAAACTGACAACGCGGCAACGAACAAAGCAGCAATGACGGTCGCGTTGCGAGGCGCGAATAGCCCGAAGCTCAGGAAGATCGTAGACAGCCAGAAAACCAAGATCACTAACATTATGGTGGAAACCGAGCCCGATCCTTGTTCGTACATCAACCAGCGAGTTTGAGAGAGTTCTACCATCATATTCAACGCCCGGAGCTGAAACTCGCGCTGCCGGTCGTCTTTCGGTGATAGCGCCTGAAGTTTGTCAATGAGAGTTTCCGCTCCGGTGGACGGCGCTGTTAGTGTTGAGGATAGTGTTCTTTCCTGCGGCCAGGTCCTATCGATACTATCGGCAACGGTGCCCCGCAGCTGATCGCGGACTTCCTTCGTTTCCGGCCCATAATGGGCTAGTATCCGGTCCAGAAAGATGACCCTGGCAGACATTTGCGTGAGTTCCGCACTCTGCGTGTCATAGAAACTTTTTGCCGAAGAGACTAGCAGACCCAGAACAAGTGCGGCCATGGTGGCGACCAGTCCCATACTCATCGTCACGACCGCTTTCGAGTCAGCGTTTAGATGATTTTGGGGCAAAGCGCGGCTAAGAAGGATGCCGCATATGGCGCCTCCGAAGACGCACGCGAACACGATCAGGCTGAGGGCGATGGAACTCATGGTCTACCTCTCCTTAAGCCATAAATGAATTCGGATCTTCAAGGCGATGGAGATTGTAGGCCTACAGCTTATGCAGCCCATATGAAAGCTGCGGCTTGCGGCAATTGATGAGACAAGGCTCACAGATAAATGCCACCGGCACGTGGCAGTCCCACCTTGCGATTGCGCTTTTTATGTTCATTCCTTGTCTCTCGCCTTACTGAGCCGGTCAAGTTGGTTGCGGTACTCTCTCTTGCTTGCGGTTACCGGCTTGACACATCGAAAACCGAGATGATCGGTCCCAGTGGTAACTTCGCCTTTGCCTCGTGTGCCCACTACATAGCGCGAGCAGTACTGGTCAGTGCACAGAAACGATCCGCCGCGGTGAACTTTCTTTTTTTCGTGCGGCTCCGCGGGATCAAAGGGCGTGTGCGGCCCCTGCGGATTTCGCGTCACGCCTCCTGCGACTGCCAACTGCTGGTAGTAGTCAGGGCGATACCAGTCACTGGTCCACTGCCACACATTGCCTGCCATGTCATACAAGCCGTAACCATTCGGCGGAAACTGCGCAACTGGAGCAACCCCCGCGTACCCGTCGTCTCCGGTATCGGTGTCGGGAAAATGTCCTTGGTGTGTGTTGGCCATCCACTTTCCGCTCGGCCGGAATTCGTCGCCCCACGGGTAGCGCTTTCCCGCGAGACCTCCGCGTGCCGCAAATTCCCACTCCGCTTCCGTGGGCAAACGCTTCCCCGCCCACTGGGCATAGGCCAAGGCGTCCGGATAGGCCACTTGGACGACTGGATATTTTTCACGACCCTTGAGATTGGTGTTAGGACCTTTGGGGTGACGCCAGTTCGCTCCCTTTACGAAGGACCACCATTCGTAAGGGTCGTTAAGCGGCACGGCATGAGCTGGCGGCGAAAAAACGGCGCCACCGGCGTACAGATTTTCGGGAGGAGCGCCAGGAAACTCTTGCGCGGTTGGAGTGCGCTCCGCGATGGTCACATAACCTGTTGCCTTCACGAATCGGGCAAACTCTTCGTTAGTCACATCAGTTTTGTCCATCCAGAAACCGTCCACGTATACGCGGTGGATGGGGCGTGCATCGGCGGCTGCCTGCATCCCTACTTCATCGGCGGATGGTGGATCCAGCGCCCCCATGGAAAATTCACCGCCAGGAATCCATACCATGCCGTTTGGCGACTGCGCGGGAGCAGGAACAGCGATGGGAATGGTGGGACCGAAAGCCGCGGCCTCAGCGACCTCGGTCATTGGTAGTCGCGCCTCCCCTTCAGGGCGAGGAGAGAGAGGCCACGGGCGGAAGACACCGATCGCCATCAGGGCGGGAGCTATAGCCAGCACGATCAAGATCCACGATAAACGCCTCCGCGACGAGTCCTTCGGCGGGGCCTTTTCGAAATTTCGTTTCCCTTTCTTCATGTGGCACTCGCCGTTGCGGTCACGGTGGCAGGCTCCTGTCGAGGTTAGCCTAGAGGGCATGTTGCCACCTGGGAACTGTCAAAGACGACAGTCGCGCTCAACCAATGTTGCTTATCGCCTTCCGGCGTGACGGGAGAGTTTATTACGCACTGTTTGTTTTGACAGTAGCAGAGCGACAAGTTCCGGCCTTAACTAGGGGGCAATGCTGGAATGGGGGCCTCAATTGTCTGTGGGATGAATTGCAGAAGCACTGACCTCGCGGCGATCGCCCAATGAAATTGTCCGGTAGCGCGCTGTGGACAACACATCGAGGTTCAACTTTGAGGGCCGTCCCGGAAAACTCGCAAAAGGACCACAGCGACAGAGACACGTGCCTTGGTGACTGAGTTATGAACCGCTTTTTCGATCTCACCTTCCGTCCATTTTTTGTTCTCACCGGAATTGGAACTGCATTAGGTGGACTCAACGCCTTTTGGCCTGAGTGGACAGCGGAGAAGGTCGAATTAATACCGTTCAACCAGGATTACACCATCGTCCTGCAGTGGTGGGGAATCATGCTCGGACTTATGGGTGTGTTCATGATCGTCGCCGCCTTTAGGGCGGACTGGCGGAACCCAATTCTCATCTTCAGCGCCCTCGAGAAAGCCTTCTTGGTTTACCTGGTGGTGGCGAACGTAAGCCGCCCTTATGCGCGGGGCTTATGGTTCGGCGCCGGGATGGATGCCACGGTGGTTCTCTATACCATTGTTTACTTCTGGGTGTGCGGTTTTAAGACGTCGTCATTACGACTGGCCAGAAGTTTGTAAAAGCAAGAAAGTCAGTTGAGGCAGAAACGCTTGCGCGAATGTGTATCAAGAAAACGAAAGGGAGGACGATCATGAAGACAAGATGGGTGTTGGGCGCGTTGTTGGTCTTCGTCGCGTCCACGATTGCCGTTGGTCAACAGGTTTCAGTCAACTACAACCACAGCCAAAGCTTTGCGCAGTTTCACACTTACGCCTGGGCTTCCAACAACGCCAACAAGATCCAGAATTCGATACTGGCGCAAGTAGCAGTACAGGACATCGACTCGGCACTACAAAGCAAGGGACTTCAAAAGGTGGACGAGGCCCAGAATCCCGACCTCATCGTCACCGCTAATGGCGGGATGAAAGAGCAGACCTCCTATAGTGCGATGGGGATGCGGGGGATCGGAGGCGGCATGGGCAGCATCACTCCCGAGCAAAATGTCATAGGAACGATGATCGTGGACCTGTATGACGCGAAGAATCAGAGTCTCGTCTGGCGCGGGTTGGCGCAAGACACACTGAACAACAACGGGAACAAGAATCAGCAGATGGTGCAGAAAGCCGTTACGAAGATGTTCAAGCAGTGGCCGAAGTAAACACTTGTATCCATGAACGCTGCGGGCGGTTTGCAAACTCGACTGCTCGGGTGGATGCGGGTTTAGAAAACGCGCCCCGGTCCTGCTGCATCGTGGGCGTGCGGAGAAGTCTACTCCCCGCTGTGCGCAATCCTCGCATATGACCAAGAATTCGATCGACCGAATACAAACCGCGGAGACGCAAATGAAAACTTTATTGATGATGGCATGTGTGCTTCTGGCTTCGAGTTTAGTTGCCCAAGATTGCGTCAAAAACGCACGAGGTGAAACTGTTTGCGGCAATGGTAAGACTGCCGCGGCCGCCAACCCGAATACTGGCAAAGCCGCGGTCTCCCAGAGGAATTCAAACGGGGTAGCGACCACTAAAACCAACACCGGCGGCGAAGCCAAGACCAAGAATGGAAAGGGCGTAGCCCAAGGTCCCAATGGCACAACTTGCGCCAAGGGCAAGAACAATCAAGGCTGCAAGAAGCAATAGCTGAAGGAGAAAACCATGAAGAAGAGCTCTTCTCTAATCGCGGCAGCGCTCGCGCTGCTTTACGTGACTATGGCCTTTGCACAGCATCCGGTGCTCGACGCCGTTGCCAACAAGGTAGTCGCAAAGTACCAGTCGTCCACTTGCCAGCAACTGATGATGCAGAAAGCCGAGAAACAACCGCCGTCAGCAGGCGAGCAGAAGGCCATGGAGTTGCTCAAAACCGATCCGGCGATGCGCCACGAATTCGTCAGTATTGTCGCCGATCAGGTGGTCGACAAGCTGATCCAATGCGGCATGATCCCCTGAGGTAACCGGCGACGATCTGGAAGCCGTGGCATAAGAACAGCTCTGGCAGAACGTTGGATGTCCACTAAGGTCGACGCAGATACTGCACCGTGTAAGGAAGTGCTGCTTCGTATGAACAGAGGGCACAGCATGAAACAGAAACTGGGGAAAAGCATCGCCGACAGAGTCGCGACATTCGTACTGATTGCCCTACTATCTGCCGCACCGACTGCGGCTCAACAGGCCACGGGCGAGCCAGGTTCACCCAGTGGCACGACTACGATCGACGGAAAACAAATCCCGCCACCGCCTCCGAAATTCGGAGGAGTGATCAACCAAAGTGCCGCGGAGTCCAAACCCTGGTGGCCGCCGCGCGTGGTGCCACCCAAGGGCGCGCCGAACGTGCTCCTAATCATGACCGACGACCAAGGCTACGGCGTGTCGGGCACCTTTGGAGGCGTCATCCCTACGCCGGCGCTGGATCGCGTCGCGAAAGCGGGGTTGCGCTACATTCAGTTCCACTCCACGGCTCTGTGCTCCCCGACTCGGGCCGCGTTAATTACCGGACGCAACCATCACTCCGTCGGCTTCGGTGTTATCGGCGAATTGTCTACCGGCTACCCAGGCTATGACTCGATCATCGGTCCAGAGCACGCCACGATCGGCGAGATTCTCAAGGAGAACGGTTACGCTACGTCATGGTTCGGCAAGAACCATAACACTCCCGGTTTCCAGTACAGCAGCGCGGCGGGTCCATTCGAACAATGGCCTTCAGGAATGGGATTCCAGTATTTCTATGGGTTTCTGGGTGGTGAGACCGATCAATGGGAACCGTATTTGTTCCGCGATCATACGCAAGTCTTTCCGTGGGTCGGAAAGGGCGACTACAACCTCATCACCGACATGGCGGACGATGCCATCAGGTACATGCGCGATCTGAACGCGGCCGCTCCCGATAAGCCTTTCTTCCTTTATTACGTACCCGGCGGCAGCCACTCGCCACACCAGCCGAAGAAAGAATGGATCGAGAAGTTCAAAGGCAAGTTCGACATGGGCTGGGAAAAGATGCGCGACGAGATTTTCGCCAACCAGAAGCGGCTCGGAGTGATTCCGGCGAATGCCCAGCTAACCCCCTGGCCGGATGACCTGCCGAAGTGGGACTCGCTTACCGCGACGCAAAAAAAGCTTTGTGCGCGCCAGGCAGAGGTCTATGCCGGTTACACAGCCTACACCGATTATGAAATTGGACGAGTGATACAGAACGTAGAGGACATGGGCAAGCTCGACAACACGCTGATCATCTACATCGCCGGCGATAACGGCACCAGCCCCGAAGGCACGCTGCTCGGAACGCCCAATCAGTATACTGCCTACAATGGCATTCTGAAGATTCCGGTCGAAGAACAACTCCAGT
>DATFZT010000133.1:0-3595 GCA_035314185.1 Terriglobales bacterium | reverse complement strand
CCGTTGAGCCGCACCGCGCCCTTCACGTCCTCCAGCGTCACGTCATCGACGCGGCCGTCGATCGCCACATCGCCGGTCAAGTCGGAGGCGCGGATCGATCCCTTGTCCAGCGTGATCCGCGCGTTGCCGGCAATTTCATTCAGCGCTACGTCGCCCCGCTGCACGGTCAGCTTCACGTCCGCTTTGCGACCGTTGACGGAAACGTCGCCGCGCTTGCTGGCAACCTCCACCGCAGCGTCGCGCGGCACGAAGATTTCCAGGTCAGCCTGCACGCCGTGGTCCCCGGCGCCGTTGGTGTTGGCATTCAACAGCACCGACGTCCCGTTCACCGTGATCTGCGGTTTACTGCCTTCATTGAACTTGTTGGCATCATTCTGGTTTTGGGCGTACAGCTTCTTGTGCACCACCACGCGCAAATTGTCGCCGTCTGATGGAGTCACTGTTATAGTGCCGCGGTCAGACACCACCCGCAGGCTTCCCTTCGCTGGGAACGACTGCTCCAGTGTGTCGTCGAAGTTAAACGCGGTCCCGAACATGCCGCCCAGGTTGTCGTCGATCTGCATCTGGTCGCGCATGCCCTCCCAATTCACGTCCGAGCTGTGATGCGCTGCCAGTCCCAGGATCACGATCAGGATCAGTAGAAAGACTCCGAGACCGCCAAGTCCACGGGTCTGGTAGCCGTGCTTCAGTGCTGTGAAGTGTTCGATCAGCGCGACCACGCCCCACAGAATGATCAGCAGCGGCCAGAAGCGTCCGAAGAAGTGCCAAACCGGAATGTGGACTCCGATGTTCCGCAGCAGGAAAACTAACCCGATTACGATCAGGATTAGCGGCCCGGCCAGCGAGCGACGGTAGCGATACACCGGCGGCGGTGGCGGCAGCGGAGCGGTAGGCTGTGCGTAGGGGCTAGCCATTGTGCACCTCCCCATGGTCGGTCGTTCCCGCGCTCGCTTCGGGCGCGGGCGCAGGCCCCGGTGCGGGTGTCGCCACAGGCGGACGCCATTGCTGCGGTTGCGGCGGCGCGTATGGCGGCTGCGCGTACGGCGGTTGTACCTGCGGATATCCCATGTATTCACGCGGCACATGCCCCGTCGCTAGAGCATTGTGCTGCAGGAACATGATCAATCCGATGACGATCAGCAACGCCGGCCAGGTCCTGCCAAACTCCATCCAGTAGGTGTGCGTGATCTGGTCGAGCAGGAAGAGAACTCCCAGGGTGATCAGGACGGCAGGTCCCATGAATCCGTGGGCCCGGCAACGGGCGCAACCACAAGCGGGGTTATAACGGTATTTCATGACGTCCTCCTCACCATCCCCTTCCCGTGCGCTTCATCAGTACGCGAATACCGATGGCGATCAGGATGAGGGGCCAGAATACTCTGAACCAATCGTAGTGGAGCCAGCCAAACTGCTGGAGCAGAAACAACACGCCCAGGCCAATCAGGACGATAGCTCCCACCGGCACGCGCGGCGATTCGCTGACGTCTTGGGGCATCGATTCACCTTCCACCGGAACTCCCGCGACGGGAGCCGCTGCTGCGGCCGGCTGGCCCGCACTTCCGAACAGGTTCATGTTGTTGAAGCCGAATGGATCGGGGGGTTGCAGGCCCATCTGTCGCGCCTTGGCGGTGCGGTACGCTTCGATCGGCATGTACAGCACAAATGCCGCAATGCCGATGCCGAAGATGCCGCTTACGTGATCGGCGGCCCAGATCAGGCTGGCGAAGATCAGCACATGGATAAATCCCTTGGCATATTCGCCGTTATACATGGCGCCCACGCCCGGTATGAAACCGAGAATCGCCGCCAGCCCCGGGCTGTTACTGCCATTGGTTGGCGGGATGGCGCCGGGAGGTATCGTTCCCGGACCCGGTGGTGGCGGCATGGTGCCGCTCATTTGCGAGGCCAGACACTCCTCGCAATAGATAACGCCACGCACATCTCGCGTGCACGTGCTGCACATGGGCTTACCACATGTGCGGCAGTATGCGACCGCGGGAACTTCGACATGGTTGGCGCAGTTCATGCTGTTCTCCTGTTCAGCCGGGCCTGTGGGGTCTCTTGCTCATCTACCACCGGGAAACTGGCCAGCACTGGCTGGGTCACGTCCCGGCTGTAGTTCTGATACTTGTGTTCCTGCTCCTGCGAGCCGGTTTTCTTGCTGGGGCTCTTGGGCGTGTTCTCCTCCTGCTTCTCGGGCGTCGCGGCGCGGCGCAAATCACGCACGCGAGACTCGATCTCATACACCAGCCGAATGTTTTCGTAATACCGCACCACCCGCGCTTCCGTGGAGTAGTAGGTTTTCTGCAGTCCCCTGGCGCTCAAGTCCAAGTGCCTCAGGTCGTTGGCATGCACGCCCGCAACATTGGCCAACATGGTAATCGAGAAGAACGCCATGCCGAACGACATCGCGAAGCGCGGCGTCATCACCGGCGCAAACACCGAAGCCGCGCGTGCCTTCAGTTTCTCCAGCCAGCTTGCGCTGACCGGCAACGTCTGTGTGCCTGCTTCCGGCACCGACCCGATGGTCTGTGCCAGGATGTTGTGCACCAAGTGCTTCGGTGGCTCGATGTCCTCAAGACCTTTCAGCCAGTGCATGCCCGTCGCCGCCTGCACGTACATGGCTGCACATGCCTCGCACTCCTTCTGGTGCGCCTCAAAGGCCGCCATCGTCGTGCCGGGCAGCGTGGCGTCGAGAGCTTCGGCCAGCAAAGCCTCGAACTCTGCGCACTGCATTCCGGATTTTGTCTGGTCTTGCATCAATTCACCTGCCTGTAATTACGTTGAAGGAGCCTCGCAAGTTCCGTTCGTCCACGGTTTATCCGGCTTTTCACGGTTCCCTCCGGGATTCTTAAGACCACTGCAATTTCCTTATAATCCATGTCCTGTAAGTCCCGTAATATCACTGCTTCCCGCAGTTCCGGCGACAGCTTCTGCAGGGCCTCATGCACCATTTTTTGGGCTTGCTGGCTTTGTACCCGCTCCTCTGGGCTGGCCGACTGGTCCGGCAATTGTTCCCCTACGGTCAGGCCGTCTTCCTGCCCGCCCGGGGCAGCTTCCAACGAGTCCGTGACGCGGTCGTATTTGCCCTTGCGGAAGTGATCCACCAGCAGGTTGCGCGTCACCGTCGTAACCCATGTCATGAACGCGGCCCGCGTTCCATCGAACGTGCTTAGTGTGCGATAGATCTTGATGAATACTTCCTGGGTCAGATCGGCTGCGTCGTCCGGAGATCCCGAAAACCGGTAGCAGATGTTATAAATGCGCCGATTGTACTGCTGGACGATTTCCTGCCACGCCCCAGCATCACCGGCCACACATCGCCGGACCAGCGCATTCACCGCTTGGTTGTCGTCCAAACCCAGCTCCCGACGGGCTACTCCCGACCCCAAATTCTATGACAGATAAGGACTTGTACGAAAATTTAGGGTCGGCAGTTCGATTGACTTCCGGAGTGGTTGCCTCTGTGATTTCGCCACGAATTGTATCAGCCCGCGCAAGCCTCCCCAGAAAATCTGCCAACAACGCAGAAAGAGTCACGCCGGGTTCACCCAGCCTGACTCTCTGCTCTTAATGGAGCACATTTCGGGGGCTT
>DATFZT010000132.1:0-24416 GCA_035314185.1 Terriglobales bacterium | reverse complement strand
GACGCTTGGGGCGGGCGCGGCGGTGCTCTATGACGAGCCGCTGGCGCTCGATAAGGTGCGCGACGATTTGATTTATTACGCGGTGCCTTACGACAAGCTGGTGGCGGCGGTGTGTCCGGAAGCCAAGCTGCGCAAGCTGATCAAGAACATGATCTATGTCGGGGTGGCAGCGCAGTTGCTGGAAATTGATTTTGCGGAGGTAGAGAAGGCGATCCGCAAACAGTTTTCGACCAAGGCGAAAGCGGCGACCTTGAACCTGGCTGCGGCCAAGGCAGGACACGATTATGCCGCCGCCAATTTGAAGAAGCGCGATCCGTTTCACATCCAGCGCATGGACAAGACGAAAGGCAAGATCATCGTCGATGGCAATTCCGCGGCGGCTATGGGATGCATGTTTGCGGGTTGCACGGTGGTGACCTGGTATCCGATCACGCCTTCGTCATCGCTGGTGGAGACGATGATCGAGTACATGAAGGAATACCGCGTGGGGCCGGATGGCAAAGCGACTTTTGCCATTGTTCAAGCCGAAGACGAACTGGCGGCGGTGGGCATGGTGATTGGGGCGGCCTGGGCGGGAGCGCGCTCGATGACTGCTACTGCCGGTCCGGGGATCTCGCTGATGGCGGAGTTTACGGGGCTGGCGTATTACGTGGAAATTCCGGCGGTGATTTGGAACATTCAGCGGGTCGGGCCGTCGACCGGATTGCCTACTCGTACGGCGCAGGGCGACGTGCTTTCGACGGCGTTTCTGAGCCACGGCGACACCAAGCACATTTTGCTGTTTCCGGACTCGGTCGGCGAATGTTTCACCATGGCGCAGGACGCTTTTGATTTGGCGGAGCGTTTCCAGACGCCGGTGTTCGTCATGTCGGACCTTGATCTAGGGATGAATAACTGGATGTCGGACCCGTTTCCTTATCCCGAGAAGCCCATTAATCGGGGAAAAGTTTTGAGCAAGGCTGACCTGGAGAAGGCGGGCAGCTTTTCGCGCTATCGGGATGTGGATGGCGATGGCGTCGGCTATCGCACGTTGCCGGGGACGGATCATCCGGCGGCGGCTTATTTTGCTCGCGGCAGCGGACACAATGAAAAGGGACAGTACAGCGAGCGTCCGGACGATTTCGAGCGCAACATGGAACGGATCAACAAGAAGTTCGAGACGGCTCGGTCGTTTGTTCCGCGCCCGGAGCTGATGGGCAGCGGTAAGTCGAAGGTTGGCATTCTTGCCTATGGCACGTCGCACTGGGCGATCATCGAGTCGCGCGATCAATTGTCGAAGGAGCACAAGCTGGAGACGGATTATCTGCGGGTGCTGGCGTATCCGTTTACGCGGGAGGTGCACGACTTTATTGAGCGGCACGACCGCACTTATGTCGTGGAGCAGAACCGCGACGGGCAGATGGCCAGCTTGCTCAAGCTCGACATCAAGACGGAATTGACGCCGCGTTTACGGTCGATTTGCCATATCCACGGATTGCCGATTGACGCGCGGTCAGTGACCGACGAGCTGATGATGATGGAGGGTAAGTAACATGGGGACGACCACGACTAACACGCCGACACCGGCTCCCGCTCCCAAGACGAATCGAATTGGATTGCAGGTTATTGACTATCGCGGTGGGAAGACTACGCTCTGTGCCGGGTGCGGGCATAACGCGATTTCTGAACGCATTATCGACGCGATGTATGACATGGGCGTGTCCCCTGAGCGCGTCATGAAATTCAGCGGTATTGGATGCTCGTCAAAGAGTCCGGCTTATTTCATGAACCGGTCGCACAGCTTTAATTCCGTGCATGGACGCATGCCTTCGGTGGCGACGGGAGCGATACTGGCTAACAAGAACCTGATCGCGTTGGGCGTGACCGGCGATGGCGATACGGTTTCGATCGGCGCCGGGCAGTTTGTCCATCTGATGCGGCGCAACCTGCCGATCATCTACATCATCGAGGACAACGGATGCTACGGTCTGACAAAGGGGCAGTTTTCCGCGACCGCCGATCTGGGATCAACGCTGAAGAGTGGAGTAGTGAACGATCTGCCTCCGATCGACACCTGCGCCATGGCGATTCAGCTGGGAGCTACGTTCGTGGGGCGATCCTTCTCAGGCGATAAGAAGCAACTTCACACCATGCTCAAGGCTGCCATCTCTCACAACGGGACGGTCATGCTGGACGTGGTTTCTCCCTGCGTTACCTTCAACGACCACGAGGGCTCGACCAAGTCATACAAGTACATGCAGGCGCATGAAGAGCCACTGCACGAAGTTAGTTTTGTGCCGGCATTTGAGGAAATCAATGTTGAGTACGATCCGGGGACAACGCTCGAAGTCACCATGCACGACGGGTCGAGCCTGCGCTTGAAGAAGCTGGAGGAGGAGTACGATCCGACGGATAAGATTCAGGCGGTGAGACGGTTGATGGAATCACATGCTCAGGGTGATGTGCTGACGGGTGTGTTCTACATTAATGCGAATGCGCCTAGCTTTATTGATATGCTCAACGTTACGGATGAGCCGCTGGCGACGTTGCCGGAGTCGGTAACGCGGCCGAGCCGGGAAGCGCTGGCGAAATGCATGGAGGAGCTGCAGTAGAGTTCTTCGATCTTGCAAGAATTGAGCCGGCACGGTTTGGGGCCGGCTCAACTTTTTTTAGCAGGCTCCGAGCTGCGCTCGGCTTGGACAGCCGAGGGCGGCCGTCCCTATGCAAACTGTTTCTACGCAAACTTGGACGGGGCGGAGCCCCGTCACCACACGAGTTTGTTAGCCGCCCATGGTTAGGACTACGCGAAATCTTGCTCGGCCGCTGATCATTTGATCGTAGGCTTCGGCTGCCTTTTCTAGCGGGTACTTTTCGATCATCGGACGGACTCCGGAGAGGGTGCTGAATTGCATGGTGTCTTCGGAATCGGTGGCGATTCCGGACGCCCATCCCTGGATGGTCTTGCTGCCCATGATCAATTGAATGGGCGTGACCGTGAGCGGGTCGGAGCCGGCACCTACCACAACGAGCTTGCCATTCTTGGAGAGCCCATTCACTAGCGCAGACATGGATTTGGAATCGGGCGCGGTGGCGAGGATTATGTGGGCGCCGCCCGCCTTCTGCAGTTCCGCGGCGGGATCGCCTGCGGCGGTGTCGAGGTAGTAAGCGGCTCCGAGTTTTCGCGCGAGGGCTTCTTTGTCTTTACCTCGTCCGATGGCGAAGGTGTGGAAACCCATCTGGCGCGCGTATTGGATTCCGAGATGGCCGAGCCCTCCGATGCCTTGGACGGCTACCAGATCGCCGGCGCGGGCGCCTGAATTGCGCAGCGCGTTGTAGACGGTGATGCCGGCGCAGAGCAGCGGCGCAGCATCGGCGGCTGACAAGTCATCGGGGATGGCGGCTACGGCTTCGGCGGGCGCGACCATGTATTCCTGGTAACCGCCGTCGTAACTGATGCCGGTTATTTTCTCGTTTTGGCAGTTAATAAAATCGCCGCGGCGGCAGGGATTGCAGGTAAAGTCGTGGCCGCCGTGCCATCCGACTCCGACGCGCTGGCCGGGCTTCCAGTTTGTGACGTCGGCGCCGACGGCGTCGATGCGGCCTGCGATTTCGTGTCCGGGGACGCGTGGATACTGGATGCCGGGCCAATAGCCTTCCTTTACCAGCACGTCGCTGTGGCAGATGCCGCAGGCTTCTACTTTGATGCGGACCTGGTTGCGAGCGGGCTCGGGAATGTTTTTTTCTACGATTTCGAAACTTCTGCCGGGTTTGCCGACTTGGACAGCTTTCATTTTAGGCATAGTTCCTTCCTTAGGAGGTTGGGTTGACGGAATTTTGAAGGAAATACGGAACGCAAAAGAATGAGATGTACGAGGGGATGGTCGGGATTCAGTGTTCGCGGTTAATGGATCGAGATTTCCGATGGAGAGCCGGGCGTCCCGCCCGGCTGGACGGGCGAGACGCCCGTCGCTCCATCGTTTGATTCATTACGCAGTCACGGTGCTAATGGCGTCCTAGACCGGATGCCAGCGTCTTTACCATGGTGCCGTTGAGGTCGTCGTCTTTGAAGGCCCAGACAACGGCCCCGCCGAGTCCGCCGGGGACGCGGAAATCTACGTAGAGTGCTTTTGCCCACGCGATCGATGGATCGTCGAAAGTCCAAAAGGTTAGGGTTGTGGGGTCATAGATCCACTGCGCGATTCTTTTCGCGTCGTACTCATGCTCGAATCCAGTGAGACTTCCGAGCGTAAGGTATGTGGCCACTCCGGGAGTTTCGAGACTGTCACCTGCGGGTGAGGGAGCGGGCCCGGTCGAGCTCTTATACAAGCCGTGATTCGCTTCAGGAACGCCGACCCAGCCATAGCCGTAGAGGGGCACGCCCAACACCAACTGGCGGCCGGGCACGCCGGCGTCGAGATAGGCCTGGACCACAGCTTCGACGTCGAGACCCTGGCCGAAGTTAGGATCCCGCCGCGAGTCGAAAAGGGAGGCGGCGTGGTTGGTGACGGTTTCCCACGTGCCGTTCAAATCGTAACCCTGCAGATTGAAGAAATCGAGTTTGGTGGCGACCTTGGGGAGATCGATGTTGGAATAATTCTGGGAGCCGGCGGGCGCGAAGATACTCAAGAGATAGTGAGCATGGTTGGCTTTGCCAAGGACGTCGAGTTGGTGACGGAACTCCTTCAGCAACAGGGTGAAATTCGTCTTGTCGGCGGCGCTGGGAAATTCCCAATCGATATCGATGCCGTCAAACAAGCCCGCGGCGGAGATGCCAGAAGCGATGTTGCCGTTGATGAATAGATCGATACAGGAAGCTGCCAGCTGCGAGCGCAACGCTGGAGTGCTGGCGGCATAGGAAAATCCTGCCGTGTTGGTACTGGAGGAGCCACCGAGGGAAATCATGATCTTCAGATTGGGGTGGAGCTGCTTGAGCTGGAGAAGAGCGGCGAAGTTGCCATACAACGGTCCGGTGTAGGCTTGGCCGTTGACGCTGGGAAGGTAGGGAGTCTGGTAATCGGCCCAGGTGTCGGCGAGTTGGCACAGTGCGTCAGGGCCGCCGGAGGTAGGCGCGACATTGCCGAAAGCGTATATAAGATGCGAGATGCCGGCGGCGACACCATTGGCTTGAAGATTGGCGATGTTGTAGTTCGCGCCGTAAATGCTCCACTCCTCGAAATAGCCGGCGAGGATTTTTTGCTGATCGCTGTCGGGAGCTTGAGCGCGAGCCAGGCTGGGCGTGCCGTAGGCGAGCAGCACGGTCATAAACAATCCGGTGGAGAAAGCCTGCCACAGATGCTGGGAGAAGGTACGCTTCATGGGGGTATCCTGTCGTCTGAGATTGCAGATCAGCGGAAGTGTAGACCTCTATAGCACATTTGGCAACTGTGGCTTTACTCATCAGGACTGCTTGGGATGCTAGTCGTCGCACTCTATAGCACTTAGTTGTGCGGATTGCGCAGAAGGAGATCTCCGCGGAGCGCACTGGCGCTGCGATTCAACATTAAGGGTGGTTCGGATTCAACGGCGTGACGGCCGCTAGACGGCCTTCTTGAACTCTCCCTCGAAGGAGTGCTCGGGGCTGTGGCCGGGCTCGGGAAAATCGCTATCGGCGCCGTCCTGCATGGGGTCGGGATTACGGTGTCCAAGCTGGTCTTTCATGGAGTTGTTGCCGCTTTGGCTGCGTTCGTCGGGCTCCTGGGAGCCCTTGCCGCGGTCGGCATCGTTGTGAAGATGGTCGCTGACACTTGTAGGCATGGCAGGCCTTTCGAGACGGATGCGTCAATAATAATGAGTACAGGTTTAGGCTACCCTGAAAGTTCGCAGCGGGCAACGATTTACGTGTCTTTCCCGCACAAGTTGTTCTAATCGTTACCATAGGTAAATTTAATAGCCGGTTAACGTACTTTTGAATCTAAGATAGAACATGGCTAGCAAATATAGGAAACACTACCTGTTTGCCAGCGACTTCGATCAGACGTTGACCTTCAACGATACGGGTTACGTACTGAGCGAGTTGCTCGGCATTTCCGTTGCGGAATTCGAGCGCAAGGCCAAGGGAATGGCAAAGCTGAACCTGGTTCAGCAAGGCGCCGAACTTTCTTATCTGCTCTTGCATGATCCCGAGTTCCATTCGCGCGTCCGGCGCGAACACCTGGTCGAGGTGGGCAAGCGCATTCGGCTCAAGGAAAACATCAAGCAGATTTACGAGATACTCGACCGACGGATCGACGGATTCCACTTTGATTTTTACGTGCTTTCGGCGTCGCCAGTGGAGGTGATCCAGTCGGCGCTGGAGGGGATCGTGCCGGAGGACCACATCTTTGGCACCGAGTTCAAGTACAAGCTCTCGGGCGAGATTGAAAGCCTGGTACGAGCCACGGCTGGTTATGGCAAAGTCACGCGGCTGGATCAACTCGAGAAGGACCTCGACATTCCGGCGGACCATGTGGTCTATGTTGGCGACGGCAGTTCCGACATTCACGTCATGCTGCACGTGAACCGGCGGGACGGCTTCACGATAGCGGTTTCGGAATCGAAGCTGGTGGCGCAGATCGCGAAGCGGACGGTGCTGGGCGACAACGCCCTGGCGACGCTGGTTCCGATATTGGAAGAGATTGCTGGCTGGCAGCGACCGCAGATCAGGCACCTGTTCGAAACTTACGGCTTCCTGATTCAGGGGTGGGATCGCGTGCAGACCGATTGGGTCACGCTGCGATCGAGCGGCGTGGTGGCAGAAAAGGCCGCTGCGGCCGATGTTGTCTAATTGGTGGGCTGGGATCAGGGCGCGAGTTGCATGAAATAGTTGTAGGAATCGCCTTCGCCGACTACCATCCACCCGCCGCCCACAAACTTGGTCGACATGCGGAAATATCGAACGGGGCGGCCGTCCGGGGGCGGACCTCCGTCCACTGTGATTTCCGCACGAACCAGAATCACCGGCGCACCCATCTTGCCGTGCGCTGCAATCGAGGTAAATTCCACGTCCCGCTGCACGAGCGGCTGCACGTCTTCGACGGGCGAGCCTGCGCGAGCCTCGGCGACTAGACGGGCAGCATCCTTGGGGCCGCGTCCTGAATACTCGTTGAGCAACTCGGCGCGCAGGGCATCTCGCATTGCGTCGTCCACCGGGCGGACGTGCAGGTACATCTCAAGGCCCCAGAAAGCGAGCACTAATGGGAGTGCGACGAGAGCGTGCCAGCCGCGCAACTGGAAGTTGTATTCGGCCATGGTCAACCTTTCTCGCCGTTCGCCGGCTTGGGCGCCCGGCTCTCCACCAGCAAAGCTAGTGGGCTCTTGGTGCTGGCGTTACTTTCCGCAGCCTTTCCCGGGCTTGTGCGGCTTCGTTGGATCGGGGATAGCGCTGGATTACGTGCTTTAATTCTTGCGTGCCCTCGTCTTCTTTTCCGAGTTCGAGGAGCGCATATCCCTTCTTGAGCTGCGCTGTGGCCGCCTTGTTTCCGCTGGGAAAATTCTGCAGGACCAGATCGTAGTTCGCTACCGCCTTTGCGTAATCGCCGGCCTTGAACTGAACTTCGGCCAGGTAAAAGTATGCGTTCCCGGCCAGGTCGGTATTGGGATAGAACTTGACGTAGTCGTTGAATTCCTGGACAGCCAAGTCGTTCTTGCCGCCATTGTAGTCGCGCAGGGCGTTGTTGTAGAGCACATCGGGTGCCGGGGCCTGAGCCATCGCCTGTTGTTGTTGCTGCTGCTGCGCCTGCTGCGCGGCCATGGACTGCTGCGCCGCCGACATGTCCTCGAATTGTTTGCTCAGCTTGGCGAGGCGGACTTTGAGTTCGTCCATGGTGTCGTTGAGCGCCTGAATCTGGCCGGAGATCTGGTCGACCTGTCCGGCGCGGTCCTGCTGCTGCTTGTTGATGGAAGCTTGCAGGCTGTTGATCGCGGCGGTAACTTTGTTGGCGGCGTCGGTGTTCTGTTCGAGCAAGTTCTTCATGACGCCCATGCGCTCGTCAAAGGATTGCTTCATCTGGGTCATCTGCTGCTGCAACTGTTGGACCTGTGTCTGTAGTTCGACGAGATCTTTGTTGACTGCGTAGGCGGGAGCGATCCAGATGGTGAGGAACAGGGCGAGAACAAGCGCGATGCGATTGGATTTCATAATTAACCTATTGGATGCGGAAAGCCGCTGAGCGTCCAGCCCTCAGCGGCTAAAGCCGCGGTTCATTTGCGTTGCTAACGGTGCGGCTGAAGCCGCACCCTTTCAAAGCAAAGTCATAACCAGGCCGCTTCAAAGCAAAATCAATTTCGAAGCAAAGTCAATCCTCGAGTTTTCCGTTGGCGGCTGAAGCTTAAGGACGGGCGAGCCCCGTCCCTCCACTACCCCTGTTACTTCTCGTACACGAAGTGGCCGCGGCGGTTTTGCTGCCAGCAACTTTCGTTCGACTCGGTGCAGAATGGTTTCTCTTTGCCGTAGCTGATGGTCTTGATGCGATCGCCGCCAACTCCGGCCTGGATGAGAGCATTCTTCACCGTGTCCGCGCGATTGGTGCCCAGGGCCAGGTTATATTCGGTGGAGCCGCGCTCGTCGCAATGTCCCTCGACGGTGATGTGGATGTTGGGATGCTGTTGCAGGAAGCGCGCATCGCCCTGCACCGCGCTCTGGTCGGCCGCGCGTATATCGTACTTGTCGTAGTCGAAGTAAACATCTTTGACGTTTTGGGCGAAGAGTTCCTCCTCGGTAGGAGAGGGAGCCGCCGTCGTCGTCGGTGGTGGCGCGTTGACGGTCACGCGAGCAGTGGCGTCCTGAGTTCCGCCGGTGCCTTTGGCGATGAGATGGTAGGTGGTCGAATCGGTTGGAGTCACCTGGCGCGAACCGCTTATGTCGACTGGGCCGATGCCGTCGATGCTGACGTCGGTCGCGTTCGTGGTCTGCCAGGTCAGGGTCGTCGATTGGCCGGGGTCAATCGTATTCGGACTCGCCGACAGCGAGGCGGTGGGAGCCGTGAGCGAGGGTGGCGGTGTGGGCGGTGGCGGAGCGACCTTCTTCGCGCATGCGGCCAGAAACATGATCGTGCCGAGTGTGAAGGCGAGGGTGACGCACCTCCGCATCGTCTTCGTCATCGTCATTGTTGTTGTCGTTGTTGTTGCGATTGCGTGCTTCACGGATTCCTCCAGTTTTTGTGCGCCGCATTGTGGCGGCAATTTGCAGATTCACGGTAGGGCGCACTCTAGGCCAGCCGCGAAACCGTTCTTCTTCCTCAAATCCAGGGGACAAACAAAATCTTTACCACAGGGAGCACAGAGGAACACAGGGAAAACCACGGTCCCTCCCGCGCTCTACTTCCAACTCCAGTTGGGCTGCGTGTTCGCGCCCTTAACCGTCAACTGCTTTACGTTCGTGCCGTCGGCCAGCATGCTCCATATCTGGTCGCTGCCGGAGCGGTGGGATTGAAATACAATGTGCCGGCCGTCCGGCGACCAGCAGGGAAAATCGTTGCGCCCGGCGTCGTGCGTGAGTTGCACCCACTGCTTGCTGGCGACGTCCATCAAATAAAGATCGTTGGAACCCGGTTCTCCGGGGCCGTACTTGCGCTCCCAGGAAAAGGTTAGAAACTGTCCGTTGGGCGACCAGTTGGGAGAAACCGCGTAGCCTTGATCGGTAACGCGCTGCAGGTTGGTGCCGTCGGCTTCCATGGTATAGATCTGGGGCAGGCCGGTGCGACCGCTGACGAAGGCGATCTGCGAGCCGGTCTTGCGATTCCAGGTGGGAGCGACGTCCGGCCCCTGGTCGTTGGTTAAGCGGCGCGGGTTTCCTCCGGATGCGTCGACGACAAAGATGTTGGGGTAGCCGCTGCGCGAGGAGGAGAATGCAATCTTGCCATCGGGTGACCATGAGGGCGAAAGATTCATGCCGCCGAAACGCGGGAAACTGACCATGCGGTTGAGATCGAAGGAATACATCATGATCTCCCAACCGCCTTTGTTGATGGAGCTGAAGGCCAGGCGCGAACCATCGGGCGAGATGCGTGGCGAGAGGGAGATGCTTCCCAGGTGCGTGACCTGCTGCTGGTTGGCGCCATCGTAGTCCATCATCCAGATTTCTTTATGGCCGCTGCGTTCGCTGACGAAGTAGATTTTGGTCTCGGCGATGCCGGCTACACCTCCGCCGAGGCGAAAGATGATTTCGTCGGCAAATTTGTGCGCGATTACGCGGACCGCATCGGGCGTTGCGTTGTCGGCGTACTGCTTGCCGAGGACCTGCGGCGACTTCTCGTTCTTGACGTCGTAGAGCCAACCCTGCACCGTAACTCTGCCGGCGGCTGCGCCCAGGTTTCCGAAGGCGAGCATGGAGGTGTTGGGCGGCGGGGAATTCCACGCCGGAAAGTTGACCTCGGAAGGCTGGCCGGGCTCCTGCAGCGGATAGAAACTCTTGGAGACCAGGTCGAAGATTCCGGCGTTGTCGAGGTCGTTCCAGAGTGTGTCGTTGAAGGTCTTCAGCAGGTTGACGTTGTTGGGGTCCGGGGTCGAGGATTTGAAGTCGGATGCGGCTAGGCGTACGCGCTCGACGCCGAGTCCGGTGCCGGTGCGGATCCAATCTTGGGCGGGACTAGTGGCGGCCAGCAGGAATAGCAGGGCGGCGATTACCGCGTGATGACGAATTGGTCGAGCCGCGTTACTCAAATTGTGCTCCCTCTGCCGGTGGAGAGCCGGGAGTCTCCGACTGGACGGGCGAGACGCCCGTCTCTCCACTTGCTTCTACCGCTTGTAATCGAACCAGAACTCTACCGACACTTTGCTCCCCGAATACTCCGGCGGCAACGGACCGAAGGTATCAATGCGTTGGAGCGCCCGGAGCGCCGATTGGTTAAGGGAAGGTACGTTGCTCGGCTGCTCGATCTGGACGTTTGACGGGTGTCCATCGCGCGCAATATCAAACGTCAGATAAACCCGACTCGCCTCCCTTATGCTCGGGTCGACTTCATACTTCAGCCAGTTCTCGGTGACTTTTCGCTGCACGGCCTGGACGTACCAGGCGAACTGGCTGCCGAAATCGCCGCCGCTTCCGGTGAATCCAAAGCCGCCCTTGGCACCGCCCGCGGTCATGGTGTACGGACCGCTGACGGGACCACCTTCGCCATACGGAATTTGATTCGACTCAGGTGGTTCTGGTTGCGGCTTGCGCTGCGTCGCGCTCTTGACGGGCGGGGGTTTTATCTTAGTCTTCGTGTTCTTGTCGGGAATCGGAATCGCTTCCGGCTCTTTTTCCTGAACCGTGGGCTCGGACTTCGCGAGTCCCTTGGATTCGGTGGCCAGGACATTCGTGGTCTCGGTTGGATTCGCGGGCAAGGGAACCGCGCTTACCAGCGTTGCTCCCATGGCATCGCCCGTGCCTCCGCTACCCCAGCCTTCGCCACGGAAGCTTTGAATGAAGGTTGCGTAGAGCACGACGAAGGTGGCGAACGCCAGATGCAATCCGAGCGACCAGGCCAGAGGGCGGCGGAGTTGGCTGTGCGCCGAATAAATATCGAAGTCGTCCATGTGAAAATCAGTGATGGCTGCCATGGGTATCCATTGGCTGGGTAACGATGCTCACGTTGCTGATGCCGGCTTGCTTGATGGCATCCATCACGGTGGCGAAGGCGCCAAACGGAACGTCTTCGTCGGAGCGCAAGAAGATCGACTGGTGCTGCGGATCGCGAATCCTCCGCTTCAGGGTGGCTCCGATCTGATTGATGTTAATAGGATCGTTGCCGAGAAAAACTCTTTGCGATTTGTCGATGCTGATGACGAGGCGCTCTTCGGTGATCTCTTTAACGGTGCGGGTGTGGGGCACGTTGACTTCGATTCCGGACTGCAGCACGGGCGCGGTCACCATGAAAATGATAAGCAGTACGAGGACAACATCCACCAGAGGCGTGATATTGATGTCGGCCAGCGCGGTCTGGGTGCGTCCGTTGGCGGCGGTGAAGGCCATTAGCGCCTCGCCTCGGTGACTTGCGGCGCCTGCTGTCGCTCCACCAGATTCAGCATCTCCAGGGTGAAGTCGTCGTTGCGCGACGCCGACTCACGAATGGAAGCGATGATGAGGTTGTAGGCGATGACCGCGGGGATGGCTGCGGCGAGGCCGGCGGCGGTGGTAATCAGAGCTTCAGAAATTCCGGGAGCGACCGCACGCAGAGTCGCCGCACCAGCCGTGCCCAGTCCGTGGAATGCGTCGATAATTCCCCAGACGGTTCCGAACAGTCCGATGAACGGTGTGACCACGCCCGTGATCGCGAGATAGGGGACATTGCGTTCGAGGCGAGTGACTTCCTCGGAAGATGCGATCTGCATGGCGCGCTGAATGGCGACGAGGTTGTGAATGCCACCGGTTGTTCCCATCTGGCGTTTGAACTCGGCGACGGCGGCTTCAAACACTCCCACCAGCGGGCTGGGACGAAACTGGTCGGCAACCGAGGCGATATCTTGAATGCGCTGCGCCTTGCGAAAGGCGCGGACGAAGCGTCCGCTCTGCGTGCGGGCGCGGCGGATCAGGCGCCACTTGGCGAGAATCACGGCCCAGGAGAGCACGCTGAATGCGATGAGCAGGAGCAGCACCGACTTCGCGACCGGACCGGTCTGAAGAACGAGATCAACGATTTCGCCGCCGACAAACAAGAGGAGGACGGAAGAAAAATGCATTTGGTTTAGGGAGAACCCTGTTTAAGATTATAGACCAGGGTGGCGGCGCGCTCCCGGCAGGGTACCGCATCGATCACTGTCACTGTTAATGTCGCGGTCGTTCTTATTGTCAATGTCAATGCAGTGTTTGGTGGAGGGCATCGACGGCTACGAACTCGGAATCACTGCCTTCGCCACATTGGAATACCCGCTTTCCTCGCCTTTGGCGTTCACCTCAGTGGTGACGTAGTAGTAGGTCGTCCCGGAGGCCACCGTCGAGTCGGTGTAGTTGGTCGAGGAATCCAGCGCGGTATTGATTTGCTGGTATGTACCCTGAACAATGCCGCGGTACACGTTGTATCCGACTATGTTGTCGGTTCCCGCATCCCAGGAAAGATCGACGGTATGGGAAGACGCAGCGACGCCCGTGCCGGTCAACTGCGCGACGGTGGGGGAATTGGTTGCATTGCTGAGGAATCCGGCTTTGCCGGATGCCGTGCCCGAGGCGTTGGGCGTGAACTGGATCGTGACCTGGAGGATCTGTCCAGCTGGAATCGTCACCGGCAGATTCAACCCGAGGATGTCAAACTCAGAACTCGTCGACTGGTCGGAAGAGATGGTCACGGCGGCGTTCGAGGCGGTGAGCGTAGCCTGCAGGCTGGCATTCGATCCTACGGTGACGTTGCCGAAATTGAGAGTCGAAGGGCTGACTCCCAATTGCGGGTCGCCAGAGTTGGCTTCACCAACGCCCGTGACAAACATGGAAAGTTGGGGGTCTTTGGCGGTGCTCACGAGTTCAAAGGAGCCGTGGCTATACCCCTTGGCAGTCGGGGTGAAGATGATGGGCAACTCAATGCTCGCCCCCGGTTTGAGGTTGACTGGCACCTGGAATCTACCGAATGAGAAACCCTGTCCTTGTTCTGACTCGGAGGTAATCCGCAGCGTCTTGTTTCCGGTGTTCGAGAGTTGCATGGAGTAGGAACTGGAGGTGCCGACCTGGACTTTACCGAAGCTGTGCCAGCAAGGTTCACAATGGAGGTCCTGCGCCCAGATGGGCGCAGACGCCAGGCAAAAGAGCAGAGCGACTAGGGGGAAGGCTCGCATAGCCATCATCTTCACGAACCATTGGTTTTCGCGGCAAACTCAGAAGTGCATTTGCGACAATAGTTGGTGCCGTTTCTTGGGACGGGGGAGTTGGTTTTCGCGCAACCCGATGACTGGGTCTGTGCTATGCTGCGCGTAAATTAGAGATCGTCGTGAATTTGAGATCAAAGGCCGCGGACAGGAGTGTCCGCGCCACACGAAAATCCTAGGAAACTTGTGCTGGCCGAACTCCGACTCGAAAATTACGCGGTGATCGACAATGTCGTGATCGAATTCGCGGCGGGTCTGAATCTTCTGACCGGCGAAACCGGGGCGGGGAAATCCATTCTTATTGATGCGCTGGGATTGCTGCTCGGAGACAAAGCGTCTTCGGACGTGATCCGCACGGGCGCGGAGCGGGCGGTGGTGGCTGCGGTATTTGAGAGCGATGGAGCGGCGGCGCGCTCGATCGAAGCCATACTCGAAACCAACGGTCTGGACGGGGAGAATGGCTCGCTGATTTTGCGGCGCGAGATTGCTCCGGGCGGCAAGGGGCGCGTCTTCATCAATAATCAGCCGGCGACCGTGGCGGTGCTGAAACAGATTGCGCCGTACCTGGCGGTGATCCACGCGCAGAATGAATCGATCGTGAACTTTGACGCGGCAGCGCGGCAGGATCTGCTTGATGCGTACGCCGGAGTCGAGTTGAAGGAAGTGTCGGGCGCCTTTGCGCACTGGAAGCAGATTCGCGGACGCATCGCGGAACTCGAACAGGACGAGCAGGATCGTGTACGGCTGCTAGACCTGTGGAACTTCCAATGCCGTGAGATTGAAGAGGCGCGCTTGCAGGCTGGCGAAGACGAGCGACTGGAAGCCGAGAAGCGCGTCTTAGCCAACGCCGAGAAAATTTACGGCGCGGCCATCAATGCCTTCGACCTGCTGTATGAGGGCAGCGCCTCCACTTCGTCGAGCCTGCGCGCGGCGCAGAAGCATGTCGAGGAATTAGTCCGTTATGAGCCGAAGTTTCAGGAGGCTCTCGAGGCGCTCGAGTCGGCGCGTATCAGCGTCGAGGATGTGGGGGCGACGCTGCGCGATTATGCGGGTGGAATCCAGGCTTCTCCCGAGCGTCTCGCGGAAATCGAAGAGCGGCTGGCGCTGCTGGATCGTCTGAAGCGCAAGTACGGGCCGACGCTGGAGCAGACGATTGCATTTGGCGTCGATATCCGACGCAAACTCTCCGAGATGGAGAATAAAGATCAGGTACTACTTGAACTGCGGGCGCAGCTGGCCGTGGGTGCCGATGACTATCGCAAAGTTGCGCGAAGCGTCTCGCGCAGGCGGTTGGAGGCGGGCAGGAAGTTAGAGAAGCTGGTCGAGGCGGAGATCAACGACCTGGCCATGCGCGCCAGTTTTCGCATCGCGGTGGAAGAGAACGAAGCGGAGGAGCACTGGACGTCTTCGGGCGTCAACCAGGTCGTCTATCGGATTGCGACCAATGCGGGCGAGACCATGCGACCGCTGGAACAGATCGCGTCGGGCGGCGAGCTTTCGCGCGTGATGCTGGCGTTGAAGGCGAGCGTCGAAGCGGGGACGAATCCGGCGGGCAGTTCGAAGAAGAAGTCGGCGGCTGCGCAGCGCACGTTAGTCTTCGACGAGATTGATACGGGCATCGGCGGCCGCGCGGCCGAAGCTGTCGGGAAGAAATTGAAGGCGCTTGCCAAGGGCAATCAGGTGCTCTGCGTTACCCACCTGCCGCAGATCGCAACCTTTGCCGATCATCACTATGTGATTGAGAAACGCGAAGCTGGGGGGCGGGCGAAGACCACCGTCCGGCAGATTACTGGCGAAGAGCGTACGGAAGAAGTGGCGCGGATGCTATCGGGAGCCAAACTCACTGAGACTTCTCGGAAGCATGCGGAGCAGATGATTAAAGCCAATGGCTGATCGTTGTACCCCTCCCCCCCTTTTTTGTCAAAATATTGTTTCTAAAGGAGTTAAGTTAAAATATTCAAAACTAAGGAGTTAGCTGTAGACCATCTATTAGAATCATAGGGTTAGCGGGTGCGATCTCCGCAAAGTATTCAAGGATAAGTAGTTACACGTAAAGTATTCTTTAATAAGGAGTTAGTAGCTATCGCGGCAGGATCCCACGGTGGTCTCTGTCTCTTGCAAAGCCGCTCGACAAGGGTCGGGCGGGCTTCAGCTATTTTGTCAAAGATCGAATCCGGGAAACGGCAAACAGTTTGTTTGCTATGAATCTATTTTAACATTTTGTGTCAAGCAGATTGCTGATTGGGTAGTGTCCTAATTTGCCTGGCGCCATGTCTCTCGGTTCCAACCCGGCGGACTCTCTTCCTATTCACTCACCTATCGCCCCTCTCCCATTTTGAGGAATCCGCCTTTAATGTCAGCGCCTACCATCCAGACATAGCCGAATCTAGTCTCGTGAGGTTCATCGGTTTCGGACTGGAAAATATCCCGGTACTTGACAAATCCATAAAAGTGAACAAATTCCTGTTTATCGTAAATCGCTTGACGGAACTTGGCATCCACTACCTCAATCAGGTATGTGCTCTTTTCGATAACCGTGGTTTGACGAGCCTCAATCGAGGTAATCCCCATAGTGTGCGTAAACCTGTATTTCAGCGTAATCTCATCGTTGGTTCCCGCGTTAGCTTCAGCGCTGACTATAACTGCCGGAGTGGGGGCAAATATGTGAATGCGGTATTTGACATTGTTAAAAAAACCATCCCCGAGATCGAGCTTGCTGGGAATCTCAACACTTATCCGGGCTCGCTCTTTACTAACGAGAAAATCTACGTTCTTTTTCGCGGCTTCCGCACCGTCCTCAGCAGCCCTGACCGACTTCTGGATAATATCGGTTTGCCTCGACATTTCGGTTATCTGTTCGTGCATTGCCCTCAGCTGTCCTGCCGTCACTTCTACCTGCCTGCCAGTTTCTTCGGCTTGACGATTCACTGCACGGAGGGTTCGGAACAGCAGATATACCTGAAACCCGCTAGTGGCAGCCAAGAGGAAGTTAAATCCCCAATACGCCCAGTCCCTCTTTGCCGGGGTTATCGTCACGGCGGGCAGTTTGCTGATTCCTACGGTATGCTGTGCATCGTCGGGATGCTGCTCGCCGCTATCGGTCTTGGCTGGCCCACTGCCATCTGTTTTAACCGGGGCTGACGCTGGCAGGGATTTTGCTTGGCTAGCGTTGCCATCACTCTTGACCTGTGCGGGTGTTTGAGCGGGATTGTCGGCTGCCTTCCCTGGGACTGGTGGAGCTATCTGCACGGTGGCCAAGAGCACAGTGAGTATCAAATACTTCATGGCGCACTCCGCCTTGAACTTGAAGAAGACGTTCCGACAACTTTCGGGCCCCAAGATGTTGCATTTCCATCTTGACTAACCCCATGTACGGATTCAATACTGTTTGCCGTTCATAACGCTGCCGCCTGTCCACTTGCTCCCGGTTTCATGTCCTGATTATCCCATGTGTTTCGGAAGTGAAAACCGATAAGATTAAGAGATGGCAACCGTCACCATAGGCAAGGCAAAGGCCGACCTTTCGCGGCTGATCGCGAGGGCTTGCGGGGGTGAGAATATCGTTATCGCTCGCGGCAAGAAGCCGGTCGTACGTTTGGTTGCGCTTCGGGACGCGCAGGGCAACCGCAAGCCTGGCGCCTTGCGCGGGAAGCTGAAGGTCGGACCGGAGTTTTTCGAGCCGTTGCCCGCGGAAGAGCTCGACGCATGGGGGCAATAGCGTGCCTCCCGTTCACCCGTCAGTTTTCCCCGCCCGCTGCTAATCCCCACACCCTCAAAGGCTTACATTGACCTGAGGGTGCATCTTTCGATACCCTTATAACATCTTTTTCTATGAGAAAGTGTACCCTAAGTGGGTGGGGGATGCGATTGTCTGAGACCAGTTTACACACGAAGACCTTGCTGCTATTGAAGCCGCGTGGATTCTGCGCGGGCGTGGTGCGGGCGATTGATATTGTCCGGATTGCGCTGGAGGCGTTTGGGCGGCCGATTTATGTGCGCAAGGAAATCGTCCACAATCGCTTTGTGGTGGAGGAACTGCAGCAGAAGGGCGCAATCTTTGTCGATAGCGTGGACGAAGTGCCGGAGGGGGAACGCGTCATCTACAGCGCGCACGGCGTTTCTCCGGAAGTGCGCGAAGCCAGCAAAGTGCGCAAGCTGCGCGTGATTGATGCGACGTGTCCGCTGGTCACCAAGGTGCACGTGGAGGCAGTGAAGTTCGCGAAGGAAGGCTACTCGCTGATTCTGATTGGCCATCGCGATCATGACGAGGTGATTGGCACGCTCGGTGAGGCGCCCACGGTGACTCAGGTGGTCGGGTCGCCGGCGGAAGTGGCTTCGGTGACGTTGCCCGATCCCAACCGCGTGGCATATTTGACGCAGACCACGCTCAGCCTGGATGAGACGCGCGACATTATTGCGGCGCTGCGGAAGCGGTTCCCTAATATTAAAGGTCCGGCCGCTCAAGACATATGCTATGCCACGGAAAACAGGCAGGTTGCAGTGAAGCATGTAGCCTCCGATGCCGACTTACTGCTGGTGGTTGGCTCGGACAATAGTTCAAATTCCAAACGGTTGGTGGAAGTGGCTCGCAGTCTGGGTACGGAGGCGCATCTAATTGATGACTGCCGCGACATTCGGCCGCAGTGGTTGAATGGCGTGAAGACGGTGGCCCTGACCGCAGGAGCTTCTGCTCCCGAACATCTGGTGCAGGAAGTAGTGCAGTACTTGGCGGGAAAGGGTTTTGGCGACGTGCAGGAATTGGAAATCATGCCGGAAAATGTGCGGTTTGGATTGCCGCCGGAAATCGTGGAAACGATTGCCGCAGCACCGGTCATCGCTGCCATGGAGTCATAAATGGAAGAATCCTCCCCCTATAGTAGTCCGGCCTCTGCGCCGCAGATGCGATTTGGAAAGATTGATGACCTGGGCAGCCGGGTCGCGGTCGCGGTCGATGCCGCGCGCAACTATCTTTTCTCTCAGCAGCACGAGGATGGCTACTGGTGTGGAGAACTGGAAGCCGATACCAGCCTCGAGTCCGATTACATCCTGCTGCATACTCTGCTTGGCACGGGCAACCAGGAACGTTTTGACAAGGCCGCTCGTTACATTCTGAACCACCAGAACGAAGACGGGGGCTGGAGCATCTACGCCGCCGGCCCATCCAACATCAGCGCTTCGGTGAAAGCCTACTTCGGATTGAAGCTGGCTGGATTCACGGCGGATCATCCCGCGCTGACGCGCGCCCGGAAGAAGATTCTTGAAATGGGGGGCGTGACCGAAGTCAATACATTCACCAAGATCTATCTCTGTTTCTTCGGGCAGTACGATTACGATGCGGTGCCGGCGGTTCCGCCGGAGATCGTACTCTTTCCGAACTGGTTCTGGTTCAATATCTACGAAATTTCTTCGTGGTCGCGCGCCATTCTGGTGCCGCTTTCGATCTGCTACGCCAAGAAGCCGTTCAAGAAGATTCCCGATGAAATGGGCGTGGAAGAACTCTTTGTCGGCGGACGCGAGAAGTCGCGCATGCATCTGCACTGGGCGAAGAAGCGGATTTCATGGCGGAATTTCTTTTTGGTTCTGGATCGCTTGACCCACTGGTTCGAGCGTGTGCACATCCGTCCGCTGCGTTCGCTGGCTTTGCGGAAGGCCGAGAGGTGGATGCTGGCACGCTTCGAGATGAGCGACGGTCTGGGAGCGATTTATCCCTCGATGATGAACGCCATCATTGCGCTGCGCTGCCTGGGGTACTCGGTGGACGATCCGCAGTTTATCCGCGCGATGGACGAGTTCGAGAAGTTGGGAATTGAGGAGGACGACACTTTCCGCATGCAGCCTTGCATGTCTCCGGTGTGGGACACGGCGTACGCGCTGTTTGCGCTGGGCGAGGCGGGGGTTCCGGTGACCGATCCGCGGCTGGTGAAATCTGCCGAGTGGATTCTGCAGAAGCAGGTGCGCAAGCCGGGAGACTGGAAGGTCAAGAATCCGAGAGGCGAACCGGGCGGCTGGTACTTCGAGTTCAACAATGAGTTCTATCCTGACGTGGACGACACTGCCATGGTGTGCCTGGCGCTGAGCCGGGTAGAGCATCCGAACGGACGCTATCAGAGCGAGTCGGTGCAGCGGGCGATCGATTGGATCCTGTCGATGCAGTGCAAGAACGGAGGCTGGGCGTCGTTTGACAAAGACAACGACCGCATGGTGTTCCAGTACGTGCCCTTTGCCGATCACAACGCGATGCTGGATCCCGCGACTGTGGATATCACGGGGCGGATTCTGGAGTGTTTTGCGACGTACGGATACGACCAGAATCATCCGGCGGTGAAGCGTGCAATCAAGTTTATTCGTCAAGAGCAGGAGCCGGATGGAAGCTGGTTCGGGCGTTGGGGCGTGAATTACATCTACGGCACGATGCAGGTGCTGCGCGGCCTGGAAGCGATGGCGGTGGAGCGTAACGAACCCATGATCCAGCAGGCGGCGGAGTGGTTACGCTCGGTGCAGAATGCCGATGGCGGATGGGGAGAGACGGTGGGGTCGTATGACGATCCGAACCTGCGTGGACAGGGCGAGAGCACGGCTTCGCAGACGGCGTGGGCGATCATGGGACTGCTGGCGGTGGGCGATACGCGTAGCGAGTGCGTGGCGCGTGGCATGGCATATCTTCTGCGCACGCAAAATAAAGACGGTTCGTGGGATGAGCGGTTCTATACCGGGACCGGCTTCCCGCGCGTGTTCTATCTGATGTACCACCTATATCGCGAGTATTTCCCGCTGCTCGCGCTCACGACCTATTCGAAGGTGATGGCGGAGAAGAGCGGAAACTAAGTGTCAGTTATCAGTTATCAGTCTTCAGTAAAACCTAAGGTGGATTGCCGCGCACAGACTGCCGTTGTTACTGACAACTGAGAACTGAGAACTGAGATTGAAAGCTTTTGTCACGGGTGCCACGGGATTTCTGGGCAGTCATGTTGCGCGCGTTCTGGCCGAGCGGGGAGCCGAGTTGCGGCTGCTGGTGCGGCCGACTAGCGATCTGCGCAACTTGGACGGCCTAAACGCTGAACGCGTTGTCGGCGACTTGCGCGATCCGGCTTCGATTGCGAAGGCGCTTTCCGGCTGCGACGTTGTGTTTCACGTTGCGGCGGATTATCGGCTTTGGGTGCGCGGGCGAGATTCCAACGAGATGTATCGGTCGAATGTCGAGGGCACGCGCTCGTTGCTCGAAGCGGCTCGGAAACAGGGCGTGCGGCGGGTGGTGTATACGTCGAGCGTGGCGACTATGGGATTTATCTCGAAGCATGCAGCGGCCGAGCTTCGCTCGGCTGGACAGCCGGGGGCGGCTGTCCCTACGCAAGCGGTGGCGGACGAAGAGAGTCCGGTATCGCTAGAGGACATGATCGGGCATTACAAGCGCTCGAAGTTTATGGCGGAACAGGTCGCGGTCGACGCCGCGAAGTCGGGAGTCGATGTGGTGATCGTGAATCCTACGACGCCGATTGGCGAGCGCGATATTAAACCGACTCCTACCGGGCGAATCGTGGTGGACTTTTTGAAGCGAAAATTCCCGGCGTACGTGGAGACGGGATTGAACCTGGTGGATGCGACGGAGTGCGCCCGGGGGCATGTCCAGGCGCTGGAGAAGGGAAGATCGGGCGAGCGCTACATTCTGGGCGGAGAGAATCTAACGCTAAAACAGATTCTGGACCGCCTGGCCGCGATTACGAGCCTGCCGTCACCGACGGTGAAGCTGCCGTACATTTTTGCGCTGGCGGCGGGAGTCGTGGACGAGATGGTGACCGGCCGACTTCTGGGCCGCGAGCCGCGCGCGACGATTGACGCGGTGCGCATGGGGCGAAAGATGATGTTCGTGAGCTCAGCGAAAGCCGAACGGGAACTGGGCTGGCGGACGATTCCAGTCGATGCGGCCTTATGCCGGTCGGTGAACTGGTTTCGTGACAACGGATATGCCTGAAGCTCTCAAAGAAAGATTGTCATGATCAGGGTCGCCATCATCGCTGCCATGGAACGTGAGGTTCGGCCTCTGATCCGAAGCTGGAAGGTCAGAATGATGGAACAGGGCGGGCGACAATATCGTCTTTTTGAAAATGGCGACGCAGCTTTGGTGTGCGGCGGAATTGGAGCCGAAGCGGCGCGCCGCGCTACCGAGGCGGTGATTCGGGAAATCGGGCCCGTGCGGGTGATCTCCGCAGGCTTTGCCGGAGCGCTGAATGGGGATCGTTTCCTGCAGGTCGGCGATGTTCTGGAGCCGCGCACGGTGATCAATGCTGCCGACGGCGTCCGAACAGAAATCGGTTCGGGCGAGGGAATTTTAGTGAGTTCCGCGACCGTAGCTGGCAAGGAACAGAAAGCTCGGCTGGGCAAAGCGTATGGCGCGAATGCGGTGGATATGGAGGCAGCGGCCGTGGCGCAAGGAGCCGAGGCGCGGGGAGTCGAGTTTGGCGCTTTGAAAGCCATCTCCGACGCTGCCGATTTCAAACTGCCGGCAATGGATCGTTTTGTGACGGTCGACGGGAGTTTTCGGTCCGTCAAGTTTGCGTGCCATGTAATGGTGCGCCCGTGGCTGTGGGGGACTACCATTGCGTTGGCGCGGAATAGTTCCAAGGCAAGCCGGGCTCTTTGCGGAGCGCTCGTGAGTTATCTCGATCGCCAGACTCAGAGCGGTGAGACTTTACCGGCTGAGTCGCTCATGGCCGAATTGAAGCATTAAGGGAAATAATAAAATCTGCTATGGCAATTGACCGGACATCGACGCTGGCGGTTGAAAGTGAAAGGCGGGACATTCCTTCCGCTGCTCCTTCAATGATGAGGGCAGCGGTGTATCGCGGCGTCAACGATGTGCGTCTGGAAGAAGTACCTGTGCCTGAAGTCGGGCGAGGGGAGATTCTGGTTCGCGTCCACACCTGCGGGATTTGCGGCACCGATCTTAAGAAGATCGCTAGCGGCTCCCACTCGGCGCCGCGTATTTTTGGCCACGAAACTTCGGGTATCGTTGCCAGGGTTGGCGGAGGGGTTCGAAAGTTCAGGGTTGGCGAACGCGTGGTGATGTTTCACCACATCCCGTGTGGAGAATGTTATTACTGCCGCCACAAGACTTTTGCCCAGTGCGCCACCTACAAGAAAGTGGGATGCACTGCCGGGTTTGAGCCTTCCGGCGGAGGATTTGCGGAATACGTCCGGGTGATGGACTGGATTGTGGAGAAGGGAACGGTACGGATCCCGGATGGAATCAGCTTCGAACAGGCATGTTTTCTTGAGCCGGTGAATACGTGCATCAAAGGGATTGAGACCCTTCGCCTGGAAGCTGGGGAGACGGTACTGGTGATTGGGCAGGGTCCGATTGGTCTAATCCTTGCGACACTGGCCAAGCGAGCGGGGACTCGGGTGATTACTTCCGATTTGCACGCGGCGAGGCTTACAATAGCAAATAGCTTCGACCTGAAACTGACAATTGACGCTTCCAAGGCAGACGCCGGGCAAGTGGTGCGGGGAATGACGGAGGGCCGGGGAGCTGATGCTGTGATTTTGGCGGTCGGCGGGAATGGCCTGATCCGGCCTGCCATCGACGCCACGCGTGCGGGAGGTCGTGTGTTGCTGTTTGCCCAGACGGTACGGGGCGAGGTCACAATCGATCCGGCCGCGGTGTGCGTGGACGAAAAGACTTTGCTGGGATCCTACAGTGCATCGGTGGAATTGCAGGAGGAATCGGTGCGGTTCGTCATGAACCGTGAAACGGATCTGGAACGGCTTATCAGCCACCGTTTCCCGCTGGAAAGCGGTGTGGAAGCGCTGAATCTGGCTGCCCATCCTCAACCGGACTCGATGAAGATCGTCATCCAGCCGGGCAGCGCCGGGGTCCCCGGCACGCGGGGTTTGGCGTGATGGGGTGGAGGGCGTGGGAAGGACATCAACTGTGACTGGCAAGATGACGGCTGCCGTCCTCTACGGCAAAGAAGATATCAAGATTGAAAGAGTACCGATCCCGCGCGTGGGTGAAGGCGAAGTTCTGGTCAAGGTCCATGTGGCGCTCACCTGCGGCACGGATCTGAAGGTGTATCAGCGCGGCTATCACGCCCGCATGATTGTGCCGCCGGCGTTGTTCGGCCATGAGCTGGCCGGCACGGTCGAGGAAGTCGGCGAGGGAGTGCGCGGCTTCAAAAAAGGCATGCGCGTGGTGGCGCTCAATTCCGCTCCCTGCGGCATGTGTTTCTATTGCTCCAAGCACCAGTTGAACCTCTGCGAAGACCTGCTGTTCAACAATGGCGCCTATGCCGAGTACATCCGGATACCGCGGCGCATTGTGGAAGCCAATATGCTCGTGGTGCCTTCGAATGTGAGCTTCGAGGATGCCGCGATGACCGAGCCGCTGGCGTGCGTGCTCCGCGGCTTGCATGAAACCGGAGTCGAAATCGGCGATACGGTGGCAGTGATTGGCGGCGGGCCCATCGGCCTGATGTTTGTGCAAGTGGCCAAGGCCATCGGCTGCAATGTAATCGCGGTGGTGAAGCGCGATTCGCAAGTCGCATTGGCACGCAAGAAGGGTGCGCACGAGGTGGTGCAGATCACCAAGGTGAGCGATCCGGTTGAGGCGGTGCGGCAGTTGAGTCCGGAAAGGCGCGGCGCGGATGTGGCCATTGAAGCGGTGGGCCGTCCGGAAGCCTGGGAGTGGG
>DATFZT010000131.1:0-25984 GCA_035314185.1 Terriglobales bacterium | reverse complement strand
GAACAATTCCGGCCTCGGAACTTTGCATGACGTCGGCGGGGGGATCCTGGTTTCGATGCTCACCGCGCTGGCAATTGCGCAGGTTGGATCCCTGTTTTCCGCCGATGCCTGGAACAACGTGACCTTCACCGCCGGAGAGGTGAAAAATCCCAGCCGGAATCTTCCCTTGTCGCTGGCGCTCGGCACCGGCGTAGTGATCGCGCTCTACATCGCGTGCAACTTTATTTATCTGAGCGCGCTGCCGCTAGTGGGCAGTCCGACCGGGACGACACTGCTGGAGCGCGGCATCCAGTACGCGCGCGAGGACCGCGTAGCTACCGCGGTCATGACCCAAATGTTCGGTTCCGCTGGCGGCGCGCTGATGGCCGTCGCCATCATGATTTCCGGCTTCGGTTGCTGCAATGGCCTGATTCTCTCCGGAGCCCGCGTCTACTACGCCATGGCCAAGGATGGTCTCTTCTTTCGCAGCGTTGCCCGATTGCATCCCGGCTACAAGACGCCCGCGGTTTCGCTGATGGTGCAGATGGTCTGGACGTGCGTCCTCTGCATCTCCGGCAGTTACGGCCAGCTTCTGGACTACATTATCTTTGCGGTGCTGGTGTTCTACGTGCTTACCATCGTCGGACTTTTCGTCTTGCGCCGAACCCATCCCGAGGCTGAGCGTCCGTACAAGGCCGTCGGATACCCGGTTTTGCCCGCAATTTATATCGTGATGGCTTTGTTTATCGACGTTGTACTGTTACGCTACAAGCCGCAATACACTTGGCCGGGACTGTTCATCGTGCTGCTTGGCATCCCAGTGTATTACATCTGGCGGCCGCAAGCCCAGACGACGTAGCTCGCGGCGCAGGTATGATTTGTATCAGGGTATGCCTTCAGGCATAACGTAGGTGCAGCGTTATGGATGCGCCTTTAGGCGCTGGCTATGGGTAATGGAGTTTCGCCACAGGCGGTTAGGTTTAACTGACAGGAGAGATGCCAAGAATGACTGACCTCTTTGCGAAAAAGCCGCTTGCGCTTTTGTTCGAGGAAGCGCAAGAGACTGGCACGCATAGTTTGAAACGCACGTTGGGCGTATTCCAATTGACAGCGTTGGGTGTCGGCGCTGTGATTGGGGCCGGAATCTTCGTGATGTCTGGACTCGGTGCGCACTACGCCGGACCGGGGCTGATGCTCTCTTTCGTGCTCTCGGGCTTAGGCTGCACCTTTGCGGCGCTGTGCTATGCGGAGTTTGCGGCTATGATCCCGTTGGCGGGCAGCGCCTACACCTATGCTTACGCTACGCTGGGCGAAATTGTTGCCTGGATCATCGGCTGGGACCTCACCCTCGAATACGCGATGGGCGCCAGCACCGTGTCATCCGGTTGGTCGAACCATTTTATTGAACTGCTGAATATTTTCCATATCAAGATGCCGCTTTGGCTGGCGTATGACCATTGGACTGGGCTAAAGACCGCGGAGAATATCGTTGCCCGCCAGATAGCTCAGGCCTCCGATCCCACGCTGGTTCCCGGCACCCAGGCTTTCGTCGACAAAGTGATGAAGATCACGGGAGCGCAATCGCCAGAGTTGTTACAGAAAGCTCATGATCTGTTGAGTGCGCCCCATCTGTTCGGGTACGAGATCGGTCTCAATGTCCCGGCTTTCGTGATCGCTCTGGTAATAACCGCATTCCTGGTGATTGGCATCAAGGAGAGCGCCCGCTTCAACGCCACCATCGTCACCATTAAAGTCGGGGTTGTTCTCTTTGTGATCGGGCTGGGTATTCGCTACATCAACGCCGCCAACTGGGGAACGGATTGGGCGACCTTTGCGCCTTTCGGATTCTCTGGCATCGGGGCGGGAGCGGCTTACATCTTTTTTGCATACATCGGATTCGATGCCGTTTCCACCACGGCGCAGGAGGCGAAGAATCCGCAGCGCGATCTTCCCATCGGTATCATTGCTTCGCTGCTGGTCTGCACCGTGTTGTATATCGCGGTGGCGGCGGTTCTGACCGGCATGGTGCCGTGGAGAGAAGTCAATATCGAGGCGCCCGTGGCGCGCGCTTTCCTCGACCGAGGACTTTCCGGCGCGTCTCACATTATTACGCTGGGAGCTCTCGCCGGTCTCACCAGCGTGATGCTCGTCATGCTGCTGGGACAAACCCGCGTCCTGTATTCGATGGCCAAGGACGGCCTTTTGCCCAAGAAGTTTTTCGCCGACGTTCACCCCCGCTTCCGGACGCCCTGGAAAAACACCATGCTCGTGGGCTTGTTGGCAGCGATTGTTGGCTGCCTGACTCCAATCGAGGATATCGGAAGAATGGTGAATATCGGGACGCTACTGGCCTTCGTGATCGTGTGCATCGCGGTCATGGCCTTGCGCCACACCAACCCTGGCCAGCCGCGACCCTTCCGGACGCCATGGGTGCCATTTGTGCCGGTCATGGGCATTTTGTTCAACGGCTACATGATGTACAAACTCGGGTGGATCAACTGGGCGCGACTGATTATCTGGCTGGTTATCGGGATGGTGGTCTATTTCACCTACAGCCGGAAACACAGCCGAGTGCAGGCGGCGCTGGAAGGCCGCAAGACACCGTAGACGCGTTCTCTGTAGAGACGCGGCTAGCCGCGTCTGACGGCGTGCAGGATTCCGGCGGACAGGCGGGACGCCCGTCGCTCCATCGGCAGCTATTCTTCCTGAATTTTCCTGGTAATCGCCGTCACCAGTCCGCGCGGTGAGAAGCGCACCGACTGTGCCATCAGCCAATTCCTGAATCCCGAAATCACGACGGGTTTTCCCGCTATCAGTGCGCGATAACCGTCTTCGGCGACGGTTCGCGCATCCATCGAGCCGAACTTCAGCAGGCGCTGGCCCGTGGCGTTCGCGCGCTTGTGGAACTCCGTGGCCGTCGCGCCCGGACACAGGCAGCTTACGGTGACGCCTGATCCGTTGAGCTCGTTGGCCAGCGCTTCCGACAAATGCAGGACATACGCTTTGGTCGCGAAATATACGGCCATCAGTGGTCCCGGTTGAAATGCCGCAGTGGATGCCACATTCAATATGCGTCCACTCTTGCGTTCAATCATCGCGGGAAGATACAGCCGCGTCAGGTGGGTGAGGGTGGTTACGTTGAGTTGAATCTGGCGGAGACATTCTTCCAGATCGTTCTCGGCAAACAGACCATACTGTCCGAATCCCGCGTTGTTGACCAGCACATCCACCTGAATATCGGCGCGCGTGGTCTGATCCAGCAAATACGCGGATGCTCCGGGATCGGTCAGGTCGGTCGCCAGAATGAGCGAGCGCGTTCCATGCGATTTCTCCAGTTCCGATGCGAGTTGCCGGAGTTTATCCGCGCTGCGGGCCACCAGAACCAGGTTGTAGCCTTCGCGCGCGAAGATGCGAGCGAGTTCAATTCCGATGCCGAACGAGGCGCCGGTGATCAGAGCGGTCTTGCGATCAGCAGTCATCTAGCGTTCAAAAAACTTTTCTGTAGAGACGCGGCTTGCCGCGTCTTCCGGCGTAAGGCAACTCGTGGGTTTCCGGCAAAGGTTTCCAGCAAAGGCTTCGAACAAACAAAGGCGGGTCCGAAGACCCGCCTCTGCCTTGGGAAGCGGTTTCGCTTACACGTGCGCCAGCGCTGGCTCCACTCCGTAGATCGAGTGCCACGAGGTTGCGGCCTTCAGGCGATCGTTCACGTTATTGATATTCTTCACGCCTTCATCTTCCAGCCACTTCCGGAACGCATTCGCGCCGTGTTTCGCGTAGACGGGGATGCCTTCTTTCCAGGTGGCGCGTCCGCAGAGCACGCCGTTGAATTTCACGCCCGACTCGGCTGCCAGCTCCAGCGACTCGGTGAACTCGGAATTGCTCACGCCCGCTGACAGATAGATGAACGGCTTGGTCGAGACGGCCGCTGCTTCATGGAAGAACTTAATCGCTTCCTGCTTCGAGTAGGCCTTTTCACCCTTGTAGGACTTCGTCCCTTCCACAAACTTCATGTTGATCGGGACTTCGACCTTCATCACGTCGACGCCATAGCGGTCTTTGGTGAATTCGCGCATGCTTTCGATGACCGCCTTCGGTTTCTTCTTCGCGAAGTCGAAGCCCTTTTCGTCCACACCTTCTTCGTAAGTGACAAACTCCAGGAAGAACGGGATATCGTTGGCGCGGCACTCATCGCCCAGCCGCTCGACCCAGGCGTGCTTCTTGTCGTTAATGTCTTTCGGATCAAACGGAGTGTAATAAAGCAGAATCTTGACGCAGTCCGCGCCCGCTTCTTTCAGACGGCGCGCCGACCAGTGATCGAGAAGATCGCCCAGGCGTCCCGGTCCGGTCTTGTCGTAGCCAGTCTTTTCATAAGCCAGCAGCAGGCCGGCGTTCTTGGCGCGCCGCTTCGAAGCGGGTAGTCCCCACTCCGGGTCGAGCAGGATGGCACTGGCATGGGGCGTGAGCACTTCGCTCACCAGAATCTTGAACTCTTCCATCATCGAGTCAGAAACGGCCGAGCCCTTTTCCTTGGCAAGAGACTTCTGCAGTGAGCCGCGCTGGTCCATGGCCGCGGCGGCGATTACGCCATGTTCATTCGATACAGCCTTCATTCCGGCGAGTTTACCGGGGGTAAGTTTCATAAATCCTCCTATGAGTGCAATAGCAACAGATAATTCTAAACCACGGTTCCTGCCCTGGGAATAAGCATTCACATTAGATCTTGTCATCCCGAGCGAAGCGAGGGATCTGTAGTTCGCCGCAAACTGCAGATCCCTCGCTTCGCTCGGGATGACAACTCATGGAGGGTGTTGCTGCGCACAACCCCGTACTTTCGCTACGGCCTCCAGGTCACTGCCGCAGCGCCAGCGTTCCCAGCACCGTCTGCTGCTTGGCGATCAGCGACTGAATGCCCTGCCGCGCCATCGTCATCATTTTCGCCAGTTGAGCGTCGTCGAATACCTGGTGCTCGGCGGTGGCCTGCAATTCGACAATTTTGTTGCCTGCCGTCATGACGAAGTTCATGTCCACATCGGCGCGCGAGTCTTCTTCGTAATTAAGATCGAGAAGAACTTCGCCGTCGACGATGCCGACGCTGATGGCCGCCACAAAATCCTTGATCGGAGCCGAACTCAATGTTCCCGCATCGACCAGCCGTTGCAGAGCCAGGCCCAGCGCGACGAATGCTCCGGTGATCGAAGCGGTTCGCGTGCCTCCGTCCGCCTGGATCACGTCGCAATCGATCCAGATAGTCCGCTCACCCAGGCGCTTCAAATCCGCGACCGCGCGCAGCGAGCGTCCGATGAGGCGCTGAATTTCCTGTGTGCGTCCGCTCTGCTTTCCCTTGGCCGATTCTCGCGCAGTGCGCGTCAGCGTCGAGCGCGGCAGCATTCCGTACTCGCCGGAAATCCATCCCTTGCCCGAATTGCGCAGGAACGGAGGCACCGTCTCCTCGACCGAAGCGGTGCAGATGACGCGCGTGTTGCCCATCTCAATCAGCGCCGATCCCTCGGCGGTGGAGATGAAGTCGGGAATGATGTTGACGGGCCGAATCTGCTCGGGAGCGCGGTTATCGCTGCGAAAGATCACGACGGGATTCTAACAGCCGTTGCAGGGAAGGGCAGCTCTCAGCCGTCAGCTCTCAGCTGTCAGTTCTCGGCCAGCGTGCGCGCACCCACGCATTCGCAAAAGATGCGAATGTGTGGGGCACCCAGCGGTTCGGTCGAGAGGTTTTTATTTTGCTTCTGGCTTGACTTCATTTTGTGTGTTTACCGTTGAGATATTACCCAGTATCTCATGCCCCCCCGTTTTCCTGCAAAATATTGACTTTAAAGGAGTTACTTGTAAAATATTCCGGACAATGGACTTAGGCTCGATTTTCGGGCTAAATTCCCGTTTTGGGGCGGTTTTGTGGAGGTTGGCGCTTCTCCGCAGTGGGCTCGCTCTCACCTGCTGAACTACGCTGTTTATCAAAGAGTACTGGATGCCCGGCCTTGCCGGTCAGAGGTTATTGTCGCATCGAGCGGGTGGGCGGGCTGTGATGTCGCGCACCGGGTGATTGTGATGAATAAGGCCAGAGAGCGCGAATTCGTGGACGCGCAGAATATGCCCTTGACAGTATATACCATTAAAGGTATAGTTGGTGCGTGGCGTGGACGGTCGAAGTCAGCGACGAGTTTGCCGAATGGTATCGAGAACTCACGGACGATGAGCACGAAAGCGTCAACTTTTCGGTGGACCTGCTCGAAGAACTCGGGCCGTCTCTTGGCCGTCCGCATGTGGACACGGTCCGCGATTCCAGGCATGCAAACATGAAGGAATTGCGGGTGCAACATCAGGGCAGGCCATATCGGATTCTTTTTGCGTTCGACCCGCGTCGCGCCGCGTACCTTATTCTCGGCGGCGACAAAACGGGCGATGCGAATTGGTACAAGGCGAATATCAAGAAGGCAGACGAAATCTACGATGGGCATTTGCGCGAGATTGAGGAGTAAGCATTAGGGAGCAAATCATGGCGAAGAACTGGAAAGAGGTTCGCAAACATCTTGGGCCGGAACGGGAGGCCCGCATCAAGGCGCGGGTGCGTGACGAGATCGGCCGTCTGTCGCTGAACCAGCTTCGCGAGGCGCGCAGCTTGACGCAGACGAGTCTGGCGGAGTTGCTGGGGATTCCGCAGGGGGGCATCTCCCGGCTGGAGCGACGCACCGATATGTATGTGTCCACTCTCCGGAACTACATTCGCGCGATGGGCGGAGAGCTCAAGATCACTGCCGTGTTTCCCAATGGGGCAGTGGAGATTTCACAGTTTCAGGATGTTGAACGGCAGAAGAACGGTTGAGGGTACTGGGCTAATTTGAAGAACTATTCTGATGTTGAGCGCGGGAACCAGTTAAATTGGCCGTTTTTGTCCTTGGCAAGGCCGAACCTAAAGGGCTTCTCGCTATGCCAGAATACAAAGTCTTGGCGATATTTAACGACAACCTCGATGTCGGCACTGATTAGGGGGCTTCGAAAAGTGAACGGAAATGGGCAGGCAACGGTTGACTTTTCACCTGGGTCTATCTGGATAATTGCGTGACCGGACGTTATACCTTTCGGAGCGACGACACGACCATGCCCTTCATCTTCCACGTTCCGCAGAACGCACCGGAACGTAACGTCGTGTATAGGAAGAGAACCATCATTGGAAATAATGAAGGGGGACGAAAATGGGGCTTGTGGGTCTAAGAGATGTGTAGCAGCCACGGAGATTTTCTGTAGCAGAGAAAGTCCAGTTAGGGTCACGACAACCGCGGCAGCGGCAATCCCAGCCCAGATCTTGGATAGTAGCTTACGGAGCGAGGATCGCGTTGACGGTGACTCTGGTTGCGATCGTTGCTTAGGGACCCTATTTGCTGGAGGTTTGTTTTTCTTCTTAGCCAATTTCAAATTAGGACGCTATCGGACATGACTCGTGCCCTTCCCCCTTCCCAGATAAGTCTAAACTTCTCGGCAGCGTGCTGGAAGATTGCGGACACTGAAACCGATGCGCTGGATTGCTTTACTGACTACCCGCCTGCACAATCGTCGTCACATCGAACGTTTCGGTCAGGTCGGCGTGTCCTGCGAGTGTTTCGCGCCGGGTGACCCACGTCTCGCGGTTTTCGAGACGTGGGATGCCGCGATCGTGTACGCCCCTGGAATCTACGGCCAGCGTTGTGACCCATGTAGCACTCTCGCAATTTCCACAACGTTCCGTTTGACTCGATAGACGACGATGAATGGAAGCGGCGCTAAGACGAGTTCGCGAGTGCCACCAACCCTGCCCGGCCCCCCACGATGGGGAAATGATTCGAGCGCAGCGGCAGAATCGTACATGGTATGCGCAACGCTATCAGCGGCTGAAGGGTTCTGCTCGTGGATATACGCGACAATGCCCGCAAAATCGGCCGCAGCTTCAGGCGACCACTCGATCTTCATCGGGAACCCAATCAGGAACCGAGGATTCGGTCCATCTGGCGGCGCACGTCCTCGTGGGAGACGGTCTTGCCGCGATCAAGGGAGGCGAGGCCCTTGCCAACCTCTTGCCGAAACCATTCGTCGTGTTCAAGGCAGCTCGCAACGAACTCACGCACAACCTCGTCCGGCGCTTTGCCCGACTGCGACGCGATCTGGTTCAGCTTGGCTTCGAGTTCAGGAGCAAACGAGATTTCCATACGCTCATTGTAGGCGGCTCGACAAGCGAAGGGCAACGAGATCCGTGATCGAAATAAATTGACTTAAGCCCCATCGCGCGCGAAAGTAGGTTATCTGATTGGGGCAGTTTCGAGGTCCGTCCACAAAGACGGCCCTAGAAGCTGCCCCAAAGCCGTTTTCAGCGCTCTTTGACAAGTTAACTCCTTTTTCCTGAATACTTTCCATGTAAGTCTTTATTATGGAATACTTTGCCGGAGCTCGTCCGCTAAACCGTTAATTCTAATAGACCTAGTCGGGGGGTGGGGGGGGTGGGGGGGTACCCCGATTTAGCTCGGGAATGCCTACTGACTGCCCGCCTGCACAATCGTCGTCACGTCGAACGTTTCGGTCAGGTCGGCGTGTCCCGCGAGCGTTTCCCGCGTTTTACCTTCGACCAGAATGTTGACGCGCTGAATCCCGGGAACGTTGACGGCCAGCGTCTCCACCAGCGAATTCACGGTGAGCTGCTCGCTGAGAACGCCGGAGCGATGCAGGTCGGCGAAGGCGGCATTCAGATCGATGACGGCGGCTCCGGGATCGACCAGGAAGATGCTGCGGATGTCCGCGGCCGGAGCCAGCGGATGCGGAGCGCCGGGTTGCTGGTAGATGCGCAACAACGCGCGCAACAATTCCTCGGCTCGCTGCTGGCGTCCTCCGGGAAGAGGAATTTTGGCTGAGCGCGCGCGGAGCGTGCCGGTGCCGTCGTCCGCCACATATAAGGTAACCGTTTCCGTGGGACCGTTGGCTGGAGGAGCGACGGGGAACTCGTCGGCGGCAAGCGAATCGAATTCCCGCGCCTGTCGGCGCACGTGGCGAAGGTAGATTCCCATCGACACCACCAGCAGCAAGAGCGCGGCTACGCCGATTAAGAGGTGGCGGGGAATCATGGTCGTGTGACCTCAGCGGCTAAGGCCGCAGTCGAAGTAGTGCAGCGATCGCAGCGGTAAACCGCTGCGCCACCCAAAATCAAATGCGGCGCTGGAAGCGCTGCGCCACCCAAGATCCGATGCAAGACCAAGCCAAAATCAAATGCATCGGCGAGTTTTGCAGGTTGCACGCTCATTGCCGCACCATCAGGCGGTCGCGGACAGAAGCCACGGCATCGGCAATCGCCGACGCAGCGCGTTGCTGATAATTGGCCGAGGTCAAGTCGGCGATGCCATCGGCTCCGGGAGCGAGTTCCACGGCGACTGCGGGCATGGACACGTTATTCAGCGGACGCAACGAGGCGGAAGATGCTTTCACCGGGAATTCTCGCTTCTTCATCTCGATAAGGATTGCCGCCGACACGATGCGGCTGACGGGCAAGGCCGGAGCCTGGGCCGCGTTCCAGGGATGAAATACTCCATTGCTCGGTCCTTCCACGGGAAGCAGAGCGGTGAAGACGCGGGCGCCGCTGCCCGCGGAATCCGCGTGCAGGCTGATGTAGATTCCGGCGCGCGCAACGTTGGCGGCCGCGGCGCGCTGGTCCAGAGTCAACGTGCTATCGCCGTCGCGCAGCATGGCAACTGCGAAGCCTCGAATCTGCAGTTCGTGGCGCAGCAGGCGGGCAAATCCCAGGGTGACGTCTTTCTCGGCCAGAGAATCGGACAAGGCCGCGCCCCGTTCCTCCCCGCCGTGCGCGGGATCGACGACGGCGAGAACGCGTTGGGCGACGCTCGCAGCGGGTTGGGCCGGCGCGGGATTCTCGGCGCCATTGTTCAGAGGCCCATTGTTCGGCGACTCGGCATTCGGCGACTCAGCATTTGGAGATCCAAGGTTCGGCGAGGCAAGGTTCGGCGATCCATTGTTCGGCGATCCAGCGTTCGAGGAGCTACGGTTCGGCGAGCCTGCAACACTCGGCGTGGCGGATGTTTGTTGGACCGCGGAAATGATGATCGTCCTTCGGTCGTTGTTGAAGCTGGCCATCAGCGGCTGGTTTGCAGCCACTTCTAATTCGGCGTCGCCGTTATTCTCGGAGTAACTGGCTTGCTTGATGACGTTGTTGTCAAAGGAAATCGACTGGCTTCCCGGGGAAACGACCGGGTCTCGCTTGAACACCATGCGCAGCTTGCCGGGTTCGGTAGAGATGGTCGGATTTACGGGAGCGGTGAAAGTCAGCAGCAGGTGCGGCGGATTGCTCGCGTCCAGGCGGAAACTGGGTTGTATGGCGACATCGCCGACGAATAGACGGCGCGCGCTTTCGTGAAAATTCACCGAGGTTCCCAGAAAACGCGGCAGCAGTGTGCCCAGCGAACTTATGGGGACGAGTCCGCGCGAGTTTTCGATCAGGAAGGGAGCCGGGAGATCAAAATCATGTCCGCGAATCACGGCCCGCGTCCTTCCTGCGGCAAACGCGGCATCCACTGTGTTATAGCGCAGCTTCCAGTGCTGGCCCTCTGACTGGCTGCTTACGCGGCCCAGCGGCTCCAGAAGTTCGAGCAGACCGATATACTCGTGGCCGGCACGCTCCAGAACGGGGAGTGAGTAGATGGCGACGGGAGAATAGACGGAGATGCGTCGGTCATCCGCATTAGACAGGGCGGAGGGCGGCGCGGATAGAAGCGCGATCAGGGCGAGCAGTACCCAACACCCAGTACTCAGTACCCAGTGCAGCACTTTCCATCTAGAACTGGGTACTGGGTCCCGAGTACTGGCTACTTTACTCCAGCGCATAAGTCGTGAGCCCGCTCAGCAGCTTGGGGTAGAAATCAGTGGACTTCTGGGGCAACACCTCGCCGGCAAAAGCGATATCGCGAACCTGTTCCATGCGCGCCGCATTCATCAGGAACGCTATTTGGGCCTTTCCGCTGCGCACCTGCAGCAGCGCTTCCGCGGTTTCGCGACAATACGAAACGTTCTCCTGATTGCGGATGGCTTCCTCCGAAATCTTCAGCGCGCCTTCCAGCAGGCACTTGTGCAATTGCACGACATCGAGCGCTTGCTGGCGCAAAGATAGCCTTCCGAACAAACTGGTGCCGATGGCCTTCGGGGAGTGCAGCAGAAATGCACGGTCGGCGGCGACTGCGAGCAGCGCGGTTCCTGCATGTCCGGCCTGCTGCAGAATGGTAGTGGCGCGCGCCGCATCGACTGAGGCATCGACCTCTTCCACGTTGAAGAACTTCTCGGCCTGCGCCCGAAATTGCGCAGCCGAAAAAGAGGGCAGGCCGAACACGAGCCGGTGCGTCGGCAGAATCACCAGGCCGGGGCGGCTCATATCGACGAAGGTCATCATCACAGAGTCGTAAGGAGTGGGAAGGCCCGAGCCGGTCTCGGCTTCGGCTCGCCGCTGGTCGCGATAGGTGAGGGCAGTTTCGTAGCGGTGATGACCGTCGGCGATGATCAGCTTTCGATCCCGCATCTGCTGTTGCACGGAGGCAATGAGGGAGGGGTCGGAAATCCTCCAGACGCGGTGCACGACGTCGTACTCGTCGGAGACCTGGATGTCGGGAGGCATGTTCAGGGCTGCCGCATCGAGCAGGGCATCGACTTTGCCTGCCCCACTGTAGAGCATGAAAAGTTGACCAAAGTGGGCTCGATTCGCGCGCAGCAAGTCCAAACGGTCGGCTTTCGGCTTGGCCAGCGTTTGCTCATGCCGGAACACGACGCCCGCGGAATACTCCTCGATCCGGCCGAGGGCGATAAAGCCCCGGCGCTCGGCAGGCATCTCGGTTCCAGGAAGCTTAAACGTCTGGGAATAGCGGTAGATGGAAGGCTCCGGGTCGCGCCGCAAAACGCCGGTCTGGCGCCAGTCCTGGAAGGACGCCGCCGCCCGGGTGTAGACGTTCTCGGCGTCGCCATCCCCCGGCAGGCGCTTGCCAAGAATGATCCGCACCAGGTTATAGGGACTGGCCTGGTAGTAGCGCTCCTGCATGGCGGGAGTGATTTTGTCGTAGGGCTGGGTCACAACCTGCTGGAGCGGCACGCGCTCGGGGTCGTAGCGCCAAGCTCGAAATGGGGAAACAATGGCCATTAAGGAGAAGGCAGAATTGTAGCAGGGACGATCTGGCCGCGGCCGGAAGGCGGGGCGCCGAAGTTCGGGGCGAAGTCCGGGGCGAAGTCCGGTACAGAGTCCGGTAAAAGGAGCAGAAGAGAAAAAAAGTGCGCACCTGCAGAAGGAGGCTTGTGAATTGCCTCCGAATCTTAGGGTCGCGTCCGAAAAGATGACAACACTTTTTCGAGACTGTGCTACTATCCGGCTCATAGAGCTTGTTGTGGCCCGCCTTGTGGGATGCGGGTTGCCTCCCGCCCATGCGCGGATTGAATGGGGCCTATGCTGTACGGCAAACAGTTTTCGGCTCGCTTCTCCTTGGCTGTACTTCTGGTGGTTGCTGTGTGCGGCGCGCTGCCGATCCTCTCGCAGACTTCGACTGGGGATGTCCACATCCAGCCTCGCGTCACGCCGCCGACTCCGAAAGAGGCGGAGATTGATCCGGCGTTTAAAACTCACACCAAGCCTTACAAAGTAGCCGTGGACATGGTGCTGGTGCCGGTGACCATCACCGATCCCCTAAACCGGCTCGTCACCGGCCTCGATCGCGAGAACTTCAATCTCTACGAAGGCAAAGACCAGCAGGAGATCAAGACTTTCTCCAGCGAAGATGCTCCGGTGTCGATCGGCGTGGTCTTTGACATGAGCGGCAGCATGAGCAGCAAGATCGAGCGGGCCCGCGAGGCGGTAGTCGAGTTCTTCAAGACCGCGAATCCGCAAGACGAGTTCTTCATGATCACCTTTGCCGATAAGCCGGAGGAGATCGCCGATTTCACCAGTTCGGTGGATGACATTCAGGGTCGGCTCGTTTATACGGTTCCCAAGGGCCGCACCGCGCTGCTGGACGCCATCTACCTCGGCGTCACAAAAATGCGCCAGGCGAAATATCCGAAGAAGGCTTTGCTGATCATCTCTGACGGCGGTGACAACCATAGCCGGTATACCGAGAACGAGATCCGTTCCATGGTCAAAGAAGCCGACATTCTTATCTATGCCATCGGCATCTACGATCATTATTTTCCCACCGAAGAAGAACGGCTTGGACCTGCCCTGCTCAGCGACGTCACCGAACTGACCGGGGGTCGGGCCTTTACCATTGATAACCCGAACGACTTGGCGGACGTTTCCACAAAAATTGGTATCGAGTTGCGCAACCAATATGTCATCGGATACCGTCCTCGGAATCCAGTGCGCGATGGCAAATGGCGTAAAATAAAAGTGAAACTCTTACCGCCAAAAGGATTGCCGCCGCTCCGGGTCTACGCTAAGACGGGTTACTATGCGCCGACGGAATAATGTTCCGCTCCTGATTTTCTTCCTTCTGACGACGCTGTTTCTGGCAGGGTCTGGTTTCCTAAATGCGTTTTCGCTCGGAAGGCAGGGCCCTCAGGGGCTAAAGCCCGTATTTTTCCATGCCCTGAATGGCACGGCTGAAGCCGTGCCTTACACAAAGTCGATTTATGAAACCAATTCTGACACGGAAGCGCAGGGCGGCGGCACGGCCAGTTCTGACACGCAAGCGCAGGGCGGCGGCAAGGCTCAGCCGGCGGCGGCACTGGGTGCGAGTTCGCAGTTGCCGGTGAATCCCCAATCGGCGCCGCAATCGGAGCCGGCTAGCACGGCGACTCCGGCAGATGCGAAGGAACAGGGCGCAGCTCCGGGCGTGCCTTCGAACGTGCCTCGGAACGTGTCTCCCAACGTGCCTCCCAACTCCGGGGACTCGGCCCAGAATCCGGATTCGGCCGACAGCGGCGTTTTCGTTTTCCGCAAGCAAGTCGAGGAAGTCGTGCTGCACGCCACGGTGGTCGACGAGAAGCAACATATCGTCACCAGCCTCGATAAGGGCGATTTCAGCATCTACGAGGATGGGCATCCGCAAACCATCACTTCATTCCGTCATGAAGACATTCCGGTTTCCATGGGCATCGTGGTGGATAACTCTGGTTCGATGCGCGAGAAACGGCAAAAGGTGAACGCCGCTGCGCTGAATCTGGTGCGCGCGTCGAATCCTAATGATGAGGTGTTCATCGTCAACTTCAACGACGAGTTCTATCTCGATCAGGATTTCACTTCCAACATCAATAAGCTGAAAACGGGGCTGGAGAAAATCGAGGCTCGCGGCGGCACGGCGCTCTACGATGCGGTCGTAGCCTCCGCCGAAAAATTGAAAAAAGAAGCGAAGCTTGAGAAGAAAGTCATTCTTGTAGTTACGGACGGAGACGACAATGAGAGCGGCGAAACTCTCGAGAAAGCGGTGCAGCGCTTGCAGGGCGATGGCGGACCCACCGTTTACGCCATTGGCATCCTGGAGAAGGACGAGCATCCGAAGCACGCTCGCCGCGCGCTGCAACTCATGTCGGAGAGAACTGGCGGCATCGCTTTCTTTCCCCAAACGCTGGACGAAGTTGACGCTATCAGCCGCGCCGTGGCCCACGATATTCGCAGCCAGTACACGATCGGATACAAACCGACGACACCGAAAACCCAGGGTGGCTACCGACAAGTGAAAGTGGATGCCCGTTCGCACAGCCGCGGCAAACTCACCGTCCGGACGAAAAGCGGATATTACGCCGGACCCGAGCCGGCTTCGGGGGCGCAGTAAGCGAGAGTCAGGTTGGATTTATGAAATATCCGTCCTCGGCGATTCGCGACGAACAAGTTCCGCGCTCGCGGGTTGCGCTGCTGCAACACGTCCTCGATACCTACGCCAGCGAGACGAACAAAGTCATTTCGGTGTGGGCGACCTTCGTTGATTCTGATCTTGGCTACCGCCCGCATCCGAACTCCAGTTCGGTTGCCGACATCATGAAGCACCAGTTGCTGTCGGAGCGGCGATTCTTTGCCGAATTCCTCGGCTTGCCGGAAGTCGCGGCAGAGCAGATCTTGCCGCCGCGGCTTGCGGTCGAGAGTTTCAACGCGCGAATGCTCGCCCTTGCCCAGCCGCGACTTGAATTCATGGCGGAACGCGATGAGGAGTGGTGGCGGACAGTTGTCCCTTTCTTTGACACCCGCCGGGAACGGATCTGGATCTTCTGGCGGCGCGTCTTGCATACAGCGCATCACCGCACGCAGCTCACCGTCTATTTGCGCTTGCTCGGAAAGCCGGTGCCTGCGACGTACGGACCGACGGCCGATGTGAGTTGGCAAGGCGCCGATCCAACTACAACAGTGGAGGCCGCGGGGCGCTCCGGCAAGACGAGCTAATGTCTCAGTTTGATGAAACTGGAAGACCCAAGACCAGTGGTGATTGACGCTGCCCCTTGCAGTTCCATACTCTGTAGGGTGACGTTAACATCCTCAACCTCGCGCCTGCGCGTCAGCGACGATATTTCTAAACTCGTCGGCGAAACGCCGATGCTGCAAATAAAAAGGCTGACTCCTCCGGGCTCCGCCGATATTTTCGCCAAGCTGGAATACCTGAACCCAGGCGGAAGCGTGAAAGATCGCGCCGCCATTGGCTTGATCGAGCGTGCCGAAAGCGAAGGCAAACTCAGGCCGGGCGGCACGGTGATCGAAGCGACCGCGGGAAACACGGGCATCGGGCTCGCTCTGATCGGGGTGACCCGCGGCTATAAGGTTCGTCTGTTTGTCCCGGAGAAATTTTCAGAGGAAAAGGTGATCATCATGCGAGCCTTCGGCGCCGAGGTGACCCGCACTCCGGAGGCCGAAGGCATGCAAGGTGCCATCCAGGCGGCGAAGGACCTGCTGGCCACCGACCCTTCGGCCTTCATGGCCGCACAGTTTGATAATCCCGCCAACACCGACTACCACTACGAGACTACCGCGCGCGAAATCTTTGAGCAGATGGAGGGGCGCGTCGATGCGATCACGGTGGGCTGCGGAACCGCCGGAACCTTTACCGGAATCGCCCGTTACCTAAAAGAGCGGCTGACGAAAGTGCATGCGGTGGCGGTGGAAACGCAAGGTTCGATCCTCGGTGGGGGGAAACCGGGTCCACACAAGGTGGAAGGCATCGGCAACAGCTTTATTCCGGGGAATTTTGACCGTTCCGTTTGCGACGAAGTAATGATGGTGACCGATGACCAAGCCTTCGGCATGGTGAAAGAGCTGGCTGCACGCGAAGGGGTGCTCGGAGGCTCGAGTGCGGGCGCCAACATGTATGCGGCGGTTGAAATTGCCAAACGGCTGGGGGCAGGGAAGCGCGTCGTCACGCTGGTTCCGGACTCGGCTGAACGATATTTGTCGAAGAAAATTTTTGAAGGCGGAATATAAAAGCTCTGTTCGTTCTTAGCCGGTGGCTTGGAGCGTTCGAGATCTCGGTAGAGACGGGGCATGCTCCGTCCGCTCGGCGGCAGGAGACGCGGCAAGCCGCGTCTCTACTCAAGTTTCATGACAGACCGCCCAGAGCCAAAGCGCTGACCCAGGAGAATCCTTTGACCACGAAACCATCGGGCTTCGCAACCCGCGCTATCCATACTGGGCAAGAGCCCGACCCCCTCACCGGGGCAGTCGCCGCGCCTATCTATCCGACTTCCACCTACGTTCAGGAAGAAATCGGCAAGAACAAGGGTTACGAATACGCGCGCGTATCGAATCCGACGCGCGACCGGCTGGAAACGAACCTGGCGGCGCTCGAAGGTGGAACGGCGTCGCGTGTTTTCGCCAGTGGAATGGCGGCCGTCAATGCCGTCGCTACCATGCTCAAAGCGGGCGACCACGTCGTCGCCGGCCACAATCTCTACGGAGGGACGCCGCGCTTGTTCGATCAGGTTCTGGCTAACTTTGGTCTTACATTCACTTACGTCGATACATCGGACGTCAACAACGTTGAGCGCGCGCTCCAGAAGAACACGCGGCTGGTGTTTCTGGAGACGCCGACCAACCCTCTGATGCAGCTTTGCGATCTTCGCGCCATTGGCGAAGTCAGCCACCGGCACGGTGCCGCAGTCGTTGTCGACAACACTTTCATGTCGCCATATTTTCAGCGTCCGATCGAGTTCGGCGCCGACATGGTTATCCACTCCACCACGAAATTTCTCAACGGGCACAGCGACGGGCTGGGAGGGGTCGTCGTCTGCACCAAACCGGAGCAGGCAGAAAAACTTGCTTTTCTTCAGAAATGCGCCGGCGCCATCCTGTCGCCGTTCGAGTGCTGGCTGATTCTGCGCGGCGTCAAGACTCTGGCGGTTCGCATGGAACAGCACGACCGCAGCGGCCGCAAAGTCGCCGACTATCTCTCGAAACACAAAAAAGTGCAGAAGGTTTTTTATCCCGGACTGGCCGATCATCCGCAGCACGAACTGGCCAAGCGGCAGATGTCCGGCTTCGGGTCGATGATCGCCTTCGAAACCGGATCGCTGGCGAACGCCAACAAGATGCTGCGCAAGGTGCGCGTGTGTTCGCTGGCCGAGTCGCTGGGCGGAGTCGAAACTCTGATTTCGCATCCCGCGACTATGACGCACGCGGCTGTGGGCGAAGAGGGACGGCGCAAAATCGGCATCACGGACGGATTGGTGCGCATCTCTGTCGGCATCGAAGATGTGGACGATATTCTCGCCGATCTTGATCAGGCGCTGGCTGGGATCTAGCGGCGAACTGCAGATCCCTCACTTCGTTCGGGATGACAAACTTGGTAGAACTATTCGGTCCGGGCCGACGTTCGAACCGGTCGCGCTCAGCGCACGGACTCTCCAATCCAATCGAGGTAGGCCGCGCTTCCATCTTCGATGGCAATCTCGATACACTCCGGAAGTTCGTAGGAGTGCAGCTCGCGCAGAGCGTCGCGAACACGATCAAAGGCGTCCAGCGTCGTCTTGATTACGAGCAGCCACTCGGTTGCCGTCTCGATCTCGCCTTGCCAGCGATATACGGATTCAATCTGGGGAGCGATGTTGACGCAGGCTGCCAGTTGCCGCTCAACCAGCGTATGGGCGATGCTGCGGGCTTCTTGGAGCGAGCCGCAGGTGGTAAGCACGAGCCTCTTGTCGGTCATATAAAATCAAGGAGCGTCCGATTGAGTCGTCGGGGAGATTGGATGGTTCGAATGTCGACCCCCAGCGGCTAAAGCCGTTCGTGTGGCGGTCTTAACGGCATGGCTGAAGCCATGCCCCTTCAAAGCTATCCCCAACGAACTTAGTCGGCATGTCCTATTGAGAATCTAAGTTTCACGTGAAGCATACGAGGGAAGCGGATGGCAACGCAAATCAAGTTTGGCACATCTGGATGGCGGGCCGTGATGGCCGAAGAGTTCACATTCGCCAATGTCCATCGGGCCGTGCGTGGCATCGCGCGCTACGTGTCGTCGCAGGGGTCGCACGGGAACAAGGTCCAAATTATTGTCGGACGCGATCCGCGCTTCCTCGGCGAGAGTTTCTCTGCCACGGCCGCGGACATCTTGTCCAGCTACGGAATTACGCCGCTAGTGATCGCGGAGCCCGCGCCTACGCCCACCATTTCGTATGCCGTGATCCAGTCGAAAGCCGACGGAGCCATCAACTTCACCGCCTCGCATAATCCGCCGGAATATAACGGCATCAAGTTCTCGACGCCTGATGGCGCGCCCGCGCTTCCCGAAGTCACGCAGGCGATCGAGCGCGAGATCGCTGCTTTCGATGCGAATCCGCGTGCGACAAGAGCCGGGGCGCAGACTGAATCTCAATCTCAATCTCAGTTTCAATCTCAATCTCAATCCATCGACCCGCGACGGATGTATCTTTCGCGGCTGCGCGAACTCGTTGACCTCGACGTCATCAAGAAATCCGGTGTGAAGATTGCCTTTGATCCGATGTGGGGGGCTGCCCGGGGTTATTCGGACGCATTTCTGCGCGAGGCGGGCGTGACCGTGGCCACCGTCCACAACACGCGCGATGTGCTCTTCGGAGGCCACGCCCCCGAACCTGACGATCACCTGCTTGAAGACCTGCGTCACAAGATGCGCGAAATGGGCGCGGGGATCGGCATTGCGACCGATGGCGACGCCGATCGCTTCGGGATTGTCGATGAGGACGGTACGTTCCTCCAGCCCAACTACATCATCGCTTTGCTCTTTGACTACCTGGTGGAGACTCGCGGCTGGAGGAATGGAGTCGGGAAATCGGTGGCCACCACCAACCTCATTAATGCGCTGGCTGAAAGACACAAGATCGAACTGCACGAGACTCCGGTGGGTTTCAAATATATTGGTGAACTCATCAAGCAGGACAAGATCCTAATCGGCGGTGAAGAGAGCGCCGGGCTTTCCATCCGCAAACATGTCCCGGAAAAAGACGGCGTACTTGCCGGCCTGCTCTGCTGCGAGATGGTTGCTCGCCGGGGCGCCTCGCTGGGCAAACAACTGGCCAACCTATTTGCCGAAGTTGGTTCCTTCTACCCGCTGCGGGAGAACTTCCGCTTGACGCCGGAAGTAAAACAGAAGTTTACTGAGAAGTTACGTCGTGATCCGAGCGAGTTCCATGGCATTAAAGTTGCCAGTGTGGTGAGAACCGACGGGCTCAAACTGGTTCTCGCTGGCGGATCGTGGGTTTGCTACCGGCTTTCGGGCACGGAGCCAGTGGTGCGCGTGTATAGCGAAGCGCGCAGCAGGGAAGAGCTTGCGAAGTTGAGTGGAGCAGCCAAAGCATGGATCTTCGACTAGGAACATCACCGAGAATGAGCATCCTCCCACGCGGGGAGGAAGGCCTGCGCGCGGCGATGGGTCAGGCGATGGGTCATGTCATAGGTCAGGTCAAGGACCAGGCCAAGGATCAGGCTCCCAGGGCAGAGGCTGCGGCCGCGCGTTGGGTGGAAAGCACGCGGCCGGTCTGGTCGTGGCTGGTGCTGGAGTGGCGTCGTCTGGGAACCGCGGCTGCTGTCGTTCTGATCTTAGGGGTGCTGTTGCACGCCATGTTCGGAGCCAACGGCATGGTTGTCTATCGGCAGAAGCACGAGGAACTGCAAGCGCTGCAGAGTGAAGTCGAGCGCCTGCAGACGGAAAACAATCAGTACGTCGATCAGATCAAATCGCTCAAATCCGATCCAGCCGCCATCGAGAAAGAAGCCCGCGAGCAACTGCACTACACTCGCCGTGGAGAAGTTGTGTACGTCGCTCCCGATCCTCCGCCGAAGCCACCTACCGGGCGGGCCAAGAACGATAAGTAGAGGTTCGATCGCTCTACTGAGCGAAGATCGCGTGCGTACTATCGAGTGCGCACTTAGCGTCGGGCGGCGCGCTTGATTCGGGTGTGTGCCGCCCACGAAACGACTTCCACCATTGCAATAGGGGTTTTACCTGCGACTCGTAGGGCTTCAGGTTCTTGTTGTCGAGGAACTCCATGCTCTGGAAGTCTTTGTCTCGCGCCACGCTGATGGTATAGGGGTGGGTATCCTGCATGACCAGCGGCGGGACAGTTCGCGGAACATTGAGATCGCGAAAATCCTTGGCGTCGATAATCGCGACCAGCGAGTTCCAGTCGGCGTCAGAGAGTTGACCCTCATAAACCTTGCGGTCAGAGTCACGCCCACGCTTGATGTCCGCTTTCTCGGTATGAAAACGGTGGTCGTCGAACACCAGAGTGCAGTACTGCGAGGCGGACATGGTACCGGGCTGGACTTCGTTGAGAAACACGCGGAGAGCGGCCTGAGCCGGTTGTTGAGCGGAGCCAGCAGTCGCCGCCAGCCCCAACCCCAGCAAGAAGGAGAAGAATCGAATGGACCCTGTCATTTCGCTATCCTATGTTTATCGGTGCACAGTATTGGGGTTTCGAATCTTTAAAGTCTGACTTGCTTTTTTTCTCCAGACCCTCGAACCACTTGATCAAAGGGTTCAGCGTCTTCTGGAACGGTGCTCCATTGTCGAGGAATGTGTCCATTCCGCTCGTGACGCCGCCCGTTTCGCTTGCGCCCATTTTCACGCGCTCCTTGATGGTGGTTAAGTGTTGCGCCGTTCCGGCGTGGTCAATTTGGGCATCAATACTTTCAACCTCACGAATTGTCCCATTGTCAGGAGGAGTTGGCGCCTTCGGTGTGACCAGCTTTTTCAGGGCTTCATCGTCGAGGATTGCCTTAAGATGCTGGAGATCATCAGCGCTCAGGGAGCCTTCGGCGGTCTTGGTTTTCGGCTTTCCTAGAGTCGTTTCCTCACGTTTCTCCAGCACAAACTTGCCATCGCCATAGACCACCACGCAGGAAAGCGAGTTCGGGTAGCTGGATACGTCTCCCCCCTTGCCATACGTGATGCCATTCAAACCCTGGGCGTGCACGACATTGGTTTCGAGATTCAGATATGCCCTCGAGCGTTGCAGCGTAAGCAGCGGGGTTGAAGACTGCTGGCCCGCGGCAACGTTTTCCAGCAGAAGGGTTCCAAGAAGCGGCAGAAGCGCCAGTAATCTCTGGAAACGGAAGAGCGCGACCATTTTCATTCCTCCGGGAGTGACTACGATGATGCCCGCCATGATATACCGGAATCGCCGTACACAGCGATCGATTCGTCCCAACTTCCGGACGCAGCTTTCCAGATGTTTTTGCCGCCCAGCCTCCGCTCCTCCTGTGATAGAGTTCAGAGATCGCTGCACGTGTGGGAACTAATCTTAAGGAGGGTGACATGCGGAAACTACTCTTGTTGTTACTTGCCGGCGCGTTGCTTGCGCTGGTCGCCTCGGTGTCATTTGCCAGCGACGCCCAGACCGTGAATGGCTGGGTTAGCGATTCCAAATGTGGAGTCAAGGGAGCCAACGCGGGCGCGGAAGCCTGCACGAAGAAGTGCATCGCAGGCGGTGAAAAAGCCGTCCTGGTTACCGACAAGGACCAGAAAGTCCTGGCGGTGGACAATCCCGACGCCCTCAAAGATCACCTTGGACATCACGTTGCCGTCACCGGTCATGTCGACGGCGACAAGATCCACGTTGATAGCGTCAAGATGCTGTAGGGGCAGCGACTCCAACAGATGCTAAACGGGCGGCCCTGGTGGCCGCCCAATATTTTTCCTGTAAATTCGGAGGTCGCGCCGAGCTGCGCTCGGCTTGGACGGGCGAGGCGCCCGTCCCCACACTAGCTGGGCTCGTCCCACCAGAGCCGCTTCTAGCGCACGACTCCTTCCAGCGGGGAACTGGCAGTTGCATACAGCTTCCGCGGCATTCGTCCCGCCAGGTATGCCTGTCGTCCGGCCAGCACGGCGTGTTTCATGGCTTCCGCCATCAGCACCGGTTCCTGAGCGCCGGCGATGCCGGTGTTCATCAGCACGGCGTCGTAGCCTAGTTCCATGGCAATGGCCGCGTCGGAAGCTGTGCCCACGCCCGCGTCCACAATCAACGGAACTCCGGTGATCAGCTCGCGCAGGATTCGGAGATTGGCGGCGTTCTGAATACCCAACCCGCTGCCGATCGGCGCGCCTAGCGGCATTACCGCCGAGGCTCCGGCATCCACCAGCCGTTTGGCGAACACGATGTCGTCCGACGTATAGGCGAGCACCGTGAATCCTTCCTTTGCCAGCACTCCCGTGGCTTCGAGGGTCGCTTGCACATCGGGATAGAGTGTGGCCTGGTCGCCGATTACTTCGAGCTTGATCCAGTCCGAGAGTCCAACCTCGCGCGCCAGCCGGGCGGTGCGGATGGTGTCGTCGGCGGTATAGCAGCCGGCGGTGTTGGGCAAAAGGAAATATTTATTCGGATCGATGTAATCGAGCAGCGATTCCTTGCTGCGATCGAGATTCACGCGGCGCACGGCCACGGTCACCATATCGGCGCCACTGGCTTCGAGTGCGCGTGCGGTTTCCTGAAAAGATTTGTATTTGCCGGTCCCAACGATCAAGCGGGAACGGAATTGCTTGCCAGCGATACTGAATGAGTCCATCATGATCCTATTGTAAAGGCTGGGATGTCATCCCGAAACTACTTCCGCCTCCGCCTTCTCATACATCTCATCAATCAGCGTCCGGTAGCGCTCTTCAATTCCCCGTCGCCGCACTTTTAAAGTGTGGGTCAAGGTTCCATCCTCGGCCGAGAGTTCTTCTGGCACCAGCAGCACGCGTTTCAGTTTTTCGAAGCGTGCCAGGTTCTGATTCAGGTCTTCGATGATGCCGTCATACAGCGCTTGCACCTTGGCGTTCGCGACCAGTTCTTCTCGCGAGACAAATTCAACCTGGTTTGCCCGCGCCCAGTCTTCAAGGGCAGGGAAATGCGGCGCGATGAGCACGGCGGGAAACTTCCGCCGGTCACCGAACACCACCCCGGTCCCGATGAGCGGGTTCAGCTTCAGCGAATTTTCGATCGGTTGCGGGGCGATGAACTTCCCGCCCGAGGTCTTGATCAGATCTTTCTTGCGATCGGTGATCGAAAGGAATCCGTCGCTATCGAGGTGCCCGATGTCGCCTGTTTTGAACCAGCCGTCCACAAACGCGGCCTGTGTTTCCGCGGGACGATTCCAATAGCCCTTGAATACCGAGGGAGCGCGCGCCAGCACCTCGCCATCATCGGCAATCCGAACCTCGACGTTGGCCAGCGGCTTGCCGACCGTCCCGAGTTTGTGAGCCGCGGGCGTGTTCACCGCAATCACCGGGGAAGTCTCGGTAAGCCCGTAGCCCTCGTGGATGGGAATGCCGATATCGGCATACCACTCTGCCAATTCGCGGCCCAGCGGCGCGCCTCCGGAAATGAACTCCTCCGCTTTTCCACCCATCCCCGCGCGCACTTTGGAAAAGACGAGCCGATTCGCGATTTGCCAGGAGAGCGCCGTGGGTTGGGTTCCAGCCAGAGCCTGAGCGCGGTGAGCGCGCCCCACCGCAAGCGCCCAGCGGTAGACCGCGTGGGCGGGAAAGCCCACAGCCTTGGCGATCACCTGCGCGCGAATTTTTTCGTAGACGCGCGGCACCGCAATGAAGATGTTCGGCTGCACCTCCAACAAAGCCTGGGCTAGTTTTGCAATGTCAGGACAATAAGCCAGCACCACTCCGCGGTAGAGCAGCGCGAAGTCCACATGCCGCGCGGTCACATGGGAAAGGGGCAGAAACGATACGCTCACTTCCTCTTTTGTTCCGAAGCCGAAGGCCTCCATCGAACACGCGACATTCGACGCCATATTCCCGTGGGTCAACATTGCTCCTTTCGCAGTTCCGGTCGTGCCTGAGGTGTAAATGATGGTCGCCAGGTCGTCGGGACCAATCGATTGCGCGCGGGCATCGAACTCGGGATCGCAGTCGGTTGGCCCCTGCAGCATCAGTTCCTGCATGTGGACCGCGTGCGCGGTTTCGACCGCATCCATTACGAGAATCCGTTCCACCGGCGTGTGCCTTTGGATGGTCAGCACCTTTTCCAACTGGTTCCTGGTGGACACAGCGATAACGCGCGCCCCGCAATCGTTGAGGAGGAACGCAGTCTGCTCCGGGGTCTGTGTGGAATAAACAGGAACGGTGACGGCGCCGAGGGCAAGCGCGGCGAAATCGGTGATCGTCCACTCCGGGCGATTTTCGCTGAGGATGGCGACGCGATCGCCTTTGCCGATACCCCAGGATGCAAGCGCGCGAGCCACGCCCACGACACCGCGGTAAATCTCGGCGGAGGAGATCGGAACCCAGCCCATGGCCCCTCTTTGAAGCATGACGCGGTCACGGCGGTTTTTGCAGACCGCCAACAAGATGTCGTTTAGAGTTTTAAGGCTCATCCGATCCGATCATTGCCCGCAATCGTTGTTCTGCAGCCATTGTTCTGCAACCATTGTTCCGCAATCATCGTACGAAGTTATTGTACGCAGCCCGGAGGGACTGCAGAAGCGGTTTGAGTGTGTCATCACACAGGTGTGTGACGCTTTGACCACGTCCCCGTTCGCAGGGTAGGCTTGAGAAGTTTCTCCGAAGGAGTTTCCATGAAACGAAGAAGTGTTTCGACAATGCTGGGAGCCTGGCTACTGACAGCGGCGATGGTCTGTTCGCAGATCTTCGCTCGGGGCAACCAGGCGCAGGGCAACAAGCCCGAGCCGGTAGCGATGCAACTCAACGTTGGCGACGTCGCTCCCGATTTCAAGCTGCACTACTTCGACGGCAGCGACTTGAAAGAAGTTACCCTAAGCCAGTATCGCGGCAAGAGCAACGTCGTGCTGGCCTTCTACGTATTTGCTTTCACGGGTGGTTGAACCGCGCAGATGAAGGCCTTCCAGCAGAATCTCAAGCAGCTGGAATCGGCCGACACCCAGGTTCTGGGTGTGAGCATGGACAGCCCCTTTGCGAATAAAGCCTTCGCCGACCAGATCGGCGTCACCTTCCCGCTGCTGAGTGACTGGGGTGGAGAAGTTACCCGCCAGTACGGCATCTACGTGGACAAATACAAAGCGGCGCGCCGCGTCAACTTCCTGATCGGCAAAGACGGAAGAATTCTGGAAGAGCAGATTGACCGGGATGCCATCGATCCGAAGAAGATTGTGGATGCGTGCGAGCGCAAGAAGCTGAGCCGTTGAATCAAAGCGCGCCAGCAACACGGAGAATGGAGTGCGAATCCATTCGCTTTGATGATGTGGTTACTACCGATGTGTTCACTCGCGCGGCTGCAGGCGGTTTGACCCCGCTTCACGCCGCTGATATGATTTTTGTGCGGGGTGGAGCAGTCTGGTAGCTCGTTGGGCTCATAACCCAAAGGTCGGTGGTTCAAATCCACCCCCCGCAACCAAATTCTCTATTTGGTTTCAATGGGTTGAGCCAATCTCATGAATGGGCTCGGTAACTCTAAACCCAGATTCCCAGCCGAATTTCAGATATTTGTTTACGCACACTTTTACGCAAGGCCGCGTGGAGGGCACGCTTTCGGATCGATTCGCCTATTTCATGCCCTCGACGGCTGAGCTAAAGCACTTCTGATCCAGTTGTATTCTCTGTCAGGCCGCAATCGCGAGGCCGAACACGGG
>DATFZT010000130.1:0-7251 GCA_035314185.1 Terriglobales bacterium | reverse complement strand
CTTATCCTTCGCGCCGTATGCGCGTCACCACCTGAGGCAAGAGCCGTATGCGGGAAATCCGCCCGTACGGATCCGCGCGGGGGGTACGGAGCAATCCGTATCCCTACCGCGACCACCCTTCTTCCGGTGCGAAGCACCGCGCTCTTACAGCTCGCCATACTCCAGCACCTGAGCACCCCACGTATGGATCACTTCGGGGGCCTGCCATGCGCGACGAAACAGATTCCGGATCGACTGCCAGTGCTCCATCGGGAATCGGAAAGTGATTCCGTTCTCCCGCGCAAAGAAAAATACGCCCCTTCCCCCGTCCTCCAGGATCGCCGTATGAGCATAGAAGTAGTACCCCTGCCATTGGCAAAGATCCCGCTCCAAATCCAGCTCTTCCAGCATCCTTCGGAACTCCGCAATCCTCGGGTATCCACACACCGGATACTGGGGGGCAAGCGCTCCGGGAAACTGCAAACGAGGGGAGAACTCATTCCCCTCTTCCCGGACTAAATCGAGGCGGTATCCGCCTTCTTCCAAGGACGGTAATGCCGGCTGAACCGCAAGCTCAAAATCCTCGTCGTTTGTCTCAGCAGGCGCCTTCACTCGCAGGGGCTTGCGATGAAGGGAATAGTGTCCGCGCGCGCACACCCGCCACAGGGCTGACCAGTGCGGCCAAAGCACCTCGTTGAGCTTCTCAATATTGGAGAACTTCTCCTCATCGAGAAGTGTGTAGAGATTGCGAACCGCAAGTAATGGTTTTCGCCGCTTTTGAGCCGGGTTCCTCAGCATTTGAATGGTGTGATTCACCACCCGGCGTACGTCATCGCTTCCAATGTCTTCAACTTCCTTGGCCTCGACCTGTTTGTCCCCTGGAAGAGTCCGCAGATACACAAAATCCCGCATGGACTTCTTCGGTCTACGTGCGATGGCGTAAGCGGCAAGGAATGCCTCAAGGATTTCGGCCAGGGTCTCGTAGGAAATCTGGCCTTGCGCGGTATTCATAAATGACTCTGCCCCCACCGCACAGTAATGGGCCACCATGGTCCATTCCGCTTGAGATAGCGAGAGTCCAGAGTCTGCCTTCCCACGAATTCTCAGCAGGGAATCCGTCGGCTCACTGAGCAGGTCTACCAACTCAAGACGATCGTCTCGGGCAGACTCAAGAAGCTGCTTTGCCGCCTCCGATGTCGAGACGTTCTGGCCGGTCTTGAGGGAGATGATTTTCCTCAGGGTTTCCAGCCTTAAGCGCAGCGCCTCCGAAATGCGGATGGAGATCACTGGCTGCTGCGGCGTCGCGGCGTTCTCTACCATGAAGGCCCTCTCTGGTTACAGCAAATAAAGTAACGTTACATCTTGACTATATGTAACCGATGGGCTATTGTCAAGTGCGACGTCTGGTCCCGCCGTGTAGAAGAGCGAGATCCAGCGTGGTTGCGCTTGTTGGACCTCAGCCAGCTGCTGATGCCCAGAGAGGTTGTGCACAAATCCCACACCAGCCAGGGGGATGTCGATGACACTCAGATCAATTCACAATGCGCAGACCCAACCTCTGTTCTCGGAGCAGAGTCTGCTAACCGCTCAAGCCGTTGCGGAGCGTCTCGGGGTCTCCGAGCGTTGGGTGCGAGACCACGCAACGAGACGCCATCCCAGAATCCCTGTTGTGAAGCTGGGGCCGTTGCTCCGATTTCGTAAAGAAGACATCGAAAATTTCCTCCTGTCTCACTTGTCATCCACAGCTTCCAAAATCATGCGGGACAGTGTATGAACAATACTGTTCTCCGCGACCAACGATGGACCAGATAGGAGAACGCTGGAATGGCAATGGTCTATCAGAAGGGCACCGTGTACCTGCAGGGGGCACGGGAGAAGAAGTGGTATGGCAAGTTTCGTGTGTACCTGAGAGGTCAGAACGGAGAGGAGGTTGAAAGAACCAGAAAGGTGGTTTTGGGGAAAAAGTCTGACCTCCGCAAGTGGGAGGCAGAAGAAAAGCTACAAACCATCTTGCAGCAGGAGAACGGAAGGGGCACTAGCTCATTCATTGCGAAAGCGGATGATTCCGTGACTCTCAGCTGGTTCGTCACCGAGAAGTACATTCCCATGCGTCGCGGGCGATGGCGGCCCGCTACAAAACAGAAAACCGAGTTCGAGATCCAGAAATACCTGGTCGAGAACTTCAAGAGTGTTCCGATCCGCGAGGTTGGACTTTTCGAACTGCAGGTCCATCTCAACAAACTCGCCGAGAGTTATTCGGAATCGATTGTGAGACACACGTTCGTGAACATCCGCTCGATCACGCGTCTGGCGCGCAAGCTGAAGTTCCTACAGGAAGATCCTGCCGAGGAACTGAAGATGCCCCAGACCAAAGAAGTGAAACGTCCGACCATGACAGCGAAACAGATCAGCGACCTCATCAGCGTGATCGAAGATGTCCACGATCTTTGCCTGATGAGTATCGCCCTGTTCTGCGCAACCCGAACCAGCGAGACGCTCGGGCTGACATGGAAGTCGTACGCCGGAGACAAACTGATTCCGCTGAACACTGCGTTCGAAGGACAGCTCTACGAAGGCAGGCTTAAAACACGGGAGAGCCGCAATGCGATCCCGATACCGGAAGACGTGATACCGATCATTGAAGCTTGGCGGAGCGTATCGAAAAACACCTCACCCGATGCGCTCATGTTTCCGACATTCGGTCGGGGCAGACGGAAAGGGGAAGTCGTGCCGCGTCAGGGACGGAACTTCCTCAAATGGAGAATCCATCCCATTGCCGACAAGCTGGGTATTCCCCGGAAACTCGTGACCTTCCAAGTGATGCGCCGCACGCTGGGCACCGACTTGCAAGGGCACGGGACGATGAAGGACGCGCAGCAGATCTTGCGGCACGCCAGCATCAAGACCACAGCTGAAATTTACATGCAGGAAATTCAGGCCAGCGTGCGCTCGGCCATCAACTCACGGACGCGGGAGATTTTCAGCCAGCGCACGAAAGAACTGCGTCAACTGGAGAACCCGGTTTCTCACCAGCGGAAGCCCAATTCTCTCAAACTTCGGAACACAACGGTTCCAAACGGTTCCAAGTTCGTTTGTGGGGTATCTGCAAATGGCTGAAAAGAATGGCTCCTCAGGTAGGACTCGAACCTACAACCCTCCGGTTAACAGCCGGATGCTCTGCCATTGAGCTACTGAGGAGTGAGAGCGCACTTCTATGCGCGCTTGAATTGCCAACAAAATCATATCAGACGCTGCAGTCGAATGGAAACTCGCGCGGAGCGCTCGGGCGTTCCCGAGAGGCCGATCCTGTTCTTCCGCAGCTTGCGGTCCCGAATAGCCTTGGATCATCGAGGCTGCCGAGAGGGCGCGTTCGTCTGGATGCTTTTCTGCTAACCTAATTCTCGGCGTCCCGTCCACAACAGAAGTGAGGTGTTCATGCTGGGAGGTTTGCGTTTGCTGACTTTTTCTCTGATTCTTCTCGTCGGTGTGGCTGGTCTGGTCTCCGCAGAGGATTCCCGGGCGGTGGATTCCACGGCTCCTTCCGGTCCTTCTTCCGAGCCTTCGTCCGGTCCTCCGAAAGCCAAAGTTGCCCCGGTGGAGGACACCGTCCAGGGACACAAGATCATCGACCGCTACCGCTACCTGGAAAACTCGAACGATCCAGACACCCAGCTTTACGTCGAGCACGAACTCAACTACACGCGCTCCATCCTTGACCCGCTGCCCGGTCGCGACAAGATCAATGCGCGTCTCTCGCAACTGCTTGAGATCGGCAACATCGGAGCTCCGCAGATGGGGGGCAAGTATTACTTCCACACCCGCCGCGAGGGCAACGAGAATCAGCCCATCCTTTATGTGCGCGAGGGATTAAACGGTGCATTCAACAGCGACGATCGGGTCCTGCTGGACGTCAACAAACTCGCGGCCGATGGGACGATTGCGCTCGATTGGTGGTTTGCGTCGGAAGACGGCAAGTACGTCTCGTACGGCACGTCGCCAAGCGGCTCGGAGATCAGCACGCTCCGCGTGATCGAGACCGCCAGCGGCAAACTGCTGGCCGATTCCATTGAACGGACACGGGCCGCCAGTGTCGCCTGGAAGCGCGACAATTCCGGATTCTTCTATACTCGCTATCCCAAGAAGGGAGACGTCCCCGAGGGGCAGGAGGTGTACAACCGGCACGTGTTCTATCATGCTCTCGGCGCCGACCCGGCACAAGACCCGCTGATTTTCGGCGAAGGCCTCGACCCTCAGTGGTGGCCCGAAGTAAGTCTTTCAGACGATGACCGCTGGCTGCTGATCGATGTTGGCGAAGGCTGGACGAAGACGGAGATGTATTTGCAGGACCTGCGGTCGAAAAATCCTCCGCTCGAAATCACTAGCGGCAAGGATTTCCTTTATGGTGCAGAATTCTTTGACGGCAGACTCTACATCACCACCAACGAAGACGCGCCCCACTACCGCGTCTTTGTCGCCGACGCGACTAACGCCAAGCGTGACAATTGGAAGGAACTCATCCCGCAGTCGGACGGTGTGTTGAAGAACGCGAGCGTGACCGGAGGCAAGCTGCTGGCGCAGTATGAGCACAACGCGACTTCTGAATTGCGGCTGTTCGGGCTCGACGGCAAGAAGCTTGCCGACATTTCGCTGCCCGCCATCGGAAGTGTTTTCAGCGCCTCGGGGAAGTATGATCGCAACGAAATCTTTTTCGGATTCCAATCTTTCACCGTGCCGCCCTCGATCTATCGGGTTGACCTGACCGACGTGAAAAGCGCGCTCTGGGCCAGAGTCGACGCGCCCTCCATCGATCCTTCGGCTTATGACGTGCAGCAGGTATGGTACGGCTCGAAGGATGGCACGAAAGTCCCGATGTTTGTCGTCAGCAAGAAGGGGATCGAGAAAAACGGAAAGAACCCAACCTTGTTGACCGGCTACGGCGGCTTCAACGTCTCGCTGACGCCAGCCTTCAGCCGCAGCATGTATCTTTGGATGGAGCACGGCGGAATCTACGCGGTTGCCAATCTGCGCGGCGGCGCCGAGTTCGGAGAGGACTGGCATCGCGCCGGCATGCTCGAGAAAAAACAGAATGTCTTCGATGACTTCATCGCTGCCGGCGAATATCTGATCGCTCAGAAATACACCGACAAAGATCACCTGGCCATTCAAGGCGGCTCGAACGGCGGTCTCCTGATGGGGGCGATGATTACTCAGCGTCCCGATCTTTTCCGCGCTGTAGTGTGCCAGGTGCCGCTGCTTGATATGCTGCGCTATCAGAACTTCCAGATCGCGAAACTCTGGATTCCAGAATATGGCTCAGCCGACGACGCCAAGCAGTTCGAGTGGCTCTACGCTTACTCGCCCTATCATCACGTGAAGGAAGGTCAGGAGTATCCGGCGATTCTGTTTATGACGGGCGATACGGATACGCGCGTCGATCCCATGCACGCCAAGAAAATGGCCGCGCTCATGCAGGCTGAGGCCAAGAACGGCGCCAGCAAAGACAAGCCGATTCTGCTGCGTATCGAAGCCAGAGCTGGACACGGCCAGGGCAAGCCGGTCGCCAAGCAGATTGAGGAGAGCACGGATATGTATTCGTTCCTGTTCTGGCAGCTAGGGATGAAACCGTAGAGTTCCCCTGTGCTCCTCTGTGTGCTCTGTGGTTAAATGATGTCGGTGGCCACTAATCAGAAAATCCGCGTGCTCGTCGCAAAGCCCGGCCTCGACGGCCACGACCGCGGCGCCAAGGTGATCGCGCGCGCTCTCCGTGATGCCGGCATGGAGGTCATCTACACCGGCCTGCGCCAGACGCCGGAGATGGTGGTCAACGCCTCGCTCCAGGAAGACGTCCAGGTGATCGGACTGTCGATTCTTTCGGGCGCGCACAATGCGATCGTTCCGCGCGTCATGGACCTGCTCAAGCAAAACAAGATGGACGACGTCCTGGTACTGGTCGGCGGCATTATTCCCGATCAGGATATCGAGGGCCTCAAGAAAATCGGCGTGGCCGGCATCTTCCAGCCTGGTACCCCGATGGACGACATCGTGAAGTTCATCCGCGAGCACGTGAAGCCGCACGGCGTGCCAGCGGTTTAGTCTGCGATCCGAATGTAATTCAAGGGCGGAAACCCGGGGTTACCGCACGCGAGAACAGCAGGTCCTTCGCTTCGCTCAGGATGACAAAGTTGAGAGGCAGGACAACGCTTGCTTGAACCGCGCCCTTCCCGTGCCTGATAGTGCATCATCTTTCCGTGTCTTCTTCTTTCTTTCAAATTGAGTTCGGCGACCCGGCACGCATCCTGCGTCTGACGTCGCCCGACGGTACGAACCGTCTCACCCGCGCCTGCGTGCTTGCCCTGACCGCAGCGGTTGAAGAATTGAAGGCAGAATTGAAAACGCAGCTCTGCCCGCTGATCATCACGGGCAATCGCCAGTTTTTCTCGGTGGGCGCCGACCTGAACGAAATCGCCGCACTGACTGGCCCCGAAGCCCATAAGTTCTCCGCCATGGGACAAGCGCTGATGAACGCAATCACCAGCTATCCTGCGCCCGTCATCGCCGTGATCGAAGGCCATTGCATGGGCGGAGGTTTTGACCTCGCGCTCGCCTGTCACCGCAGAATCGCCGCGCCCCACGCCGTCTTTGGACATCGCGGCGCCGCTCTCGGCCTCATCACCGGATGGGGAGGCACGCAACGCTTGCCGCGACTGATCGGGAAGGGTAGAGCGCTCGAACTGTTCATTGCCGCAGAGAGAATCTCCGCCGCGCGGGCGCGCGAAATCGGGTTGGTGGATGCCATCGCAGACGATCCCATCGCCGAAGCTATGCGTCCACTCCGCTAATGAAGCGGTTCGACTTCCCGCTCAAAGTCGTCGTCGTCCTTGCAGCGGTGCTTAATCTTTTTTCCAGCATTAAGCACCAACCCACGCTTAAGAGGATCAAACTCCACGAGATTACCGGCGAAATCAGGAACAGCCGCAAACCATAGCGCAGCGCGACGAACCATGCGAACGTGAGGGTCGCTCCGACTACCAGCGGCCACCGGCGAACCGGCTGCGCGAAGGGGACCGACACTGTCCACGCCGCCTGGAAAATCAGCGTGAATGGAACCGCGACCACCAAGTCCACCAGATAGTGTTCCCCTAGCGCCAGCGTGGAGAAAATTGTCGTCCAGAGGAACAAGCCCGCCAGCAGTCTTCCCCAGCGGGACCAAAGGCGCGAGTTCCACCATATCGCCAAAGCGCCCGCCAGGTGAAGCGAAGGCATGCAATTGCG
>DATFZT010000129.1:0-3597 GCA_035314185.1 Terriglobales bacterium | reverse complement strand
CGCGATGTTACGCCAACGCCTCGACACGACGCCAAACCGCTGCCCTTCATTGACTTGCCTCACTGCTCGTCCTAAGATTCAGCCCAATGATCGGCCAGACCATCTCGCACTACCGCATCCTTGAGATGCTTGGCGGAGGCGGCATGGGTGTCGTCTACAAGGCCGAGGACCTCTCCTTAGGCCGTTTCGTAGCCCTGAAGTTCCTCCCGGATAGCGTTGCCCAAGACCCCGCCGCGCTTGAGCGTTTTCGCCGCGAAGCCCGCGCCGCCAGCGCGCTCAATCATCCCAACATCTGCACCATCTACGAAATCGGCGAAAGCGAAAACACCCGCTTCATTGCCATGGAGTACCTCGAAGGCATGACGCTCAAGCATGCCATCGCCGGCCGTCCGATCGAAACCAATACGTTGCTCTCGCTTGCCATCGAGATCGCCGACGCGCTCGACGCTGCCCACACGGCTGGCATCGTTCATCGCGACATCAAGCCCGCCAATATCTTCGTCACCAAGCGCGGCCACGCCAAAATCCTCGATTTCGGGCTCGCCAAAGTCGATGAGAAGAACGCCTCCGCCACCCGCATAGCCGCCGCCCAAACCTTGACCGGAGACGACCACCTCACCAGTCCCGGATCTACGCTGGGCACGGTCGCCTACATGTCCCCGGAGCAGGTGCTAGGCAAGCCGCTCGACGCTCGCACCGATCTGTTTTCTTTCGGCATCGTTCTCTACGAGATGGCCACTGGCACACTGCCCTTCAAGGGCGAGACTTCAGGCGCAGTTTTCGACGCCGTGCTTCACGGAACTCAGGCCTTACCCGCGCGTATGAATCCCCAAACACCTGCCGAACTCGAGAGCGTGATCCAAAAAGCGCTGGAAAAAGACCGCGAAGTGCGCTACCAGCACGCCTCCGAAATGCGAGCCGATCTCTCACGCGCCCGCCGTGATACCAGTTCTGCGTCGTCAGCGAGACTGCCGATACCGGCCCCGCCAGCTCGAACGTCGCCCAAGCCGTGGATTCTAGTCGTGGGCACAGTCGTCGTTCTCGCGCTTGCCGGATCGCTGATCTGGCGATTCCGTCAGGCACCGCCCCATCCAGAGTCCAAACAAGCCTCGACGGCCCCGGTCTCAATCGCTGTCCTCCCGTTCCAAAACCTGGGCGGCGACAAGGAAGACGACTTCCTGCGCATGGCCCTGCCTGACGAAATCGCAACCACATTAAGTTCGGTGCGCACGCTCTCGATTCGCCCCTTCTCGACCACCACCAAGTACGCCGCCGCAGACGTTGACGTGCAGCAGGCCGGAAAAGACATGCATGTCGGCCGCATCGTGATGGGCCACTATCAGAAGATTCGCAACCAGTTCCAACTAACCGTGCAAGCCGTCGACGTTGGCGATGACCGCGTGCTCTGGCAGGAGACGATGAATGTCCCGTCCGATGATCTTGTAGCAATGCGCGAGCAGGTAACGTCAAAAGTTCTCCAGGGCCTTATCCCGTCATTGGGCGCGACCAACGCTCCCGGGCAAGGCGGTACCCACCCCACGAACGAAGAGGCCTACGACCTCTACTTGCGCAGCGTAGCGCTGGCGCACGATGGTGAGCAGAATCTTGAGGCAGTCCGTATGCTGGAGCGCTCGGTGGGTCTCGATCCGGCATACGCGCCAGCCTGGTCCGCATTAGGCAAGCGTTACTACTACGAAGAGGAATACGGCGTCGGAGCAACCGGAACGATGTCACGGACGATGCCGGCATTGCGGCGCGCGCTATCCTTGGACCCGAATCTTGAAGACGCGGCCCAGCAGGTCGTCAGCTTGGACACCGACGCCGGCAAATTGGCGCAGGCTTATCTGGAAGCCAGGGAAATGGTCGAGAAGCGTCCGCAGAGCGGCTTCGCCCACTTCACCCTGTCATATGTTCTGCGCTATGCGAGTTTGAGCAAGGAGGCCCAAGGGGAGTGCAACGCGGCCATGCGCCTCGATCCCGGCAATTACCAGTTCCGCTCCTGCGCGGACTCGTTTTACCTGGTTGGACAGTTTGATCGTGCCATGGACTTTGTAAGACTGGACGCTGGATCGGAGTGGTCGAACAACGTGGAAGTTTTCACCCTGCTGCGCGCGGGGAAGACGACTGAGGCAATCGCCCGCCTTCACCAGCTTCCGGACAGCGGATTTTTTCATACGCGGGCCTTGGAGGTTTGTTATTCGTCACCCAAAGCTCCGGCATCCCAAAAGCTTCTGGACGAGTTCCAGAAGGAACTCAGCGCCTACCGCGATCCGGAACCGAGATACACCCAAGCCGCCATGTTCAATGCATGCCTGGGTAACGACTTCACCGCTCGCCTGGTGAAATCCGCGATCGACAGCGGGTTTTGTGCCTACGACTACCTCCAGCTCGATCCAGTGATGGCCGGCTTTCGCAGTTCGTCTGAATACCCCGCCCTGCTCGCCCAAGCCAAACAGTGCCGCGACCGATTCCTGGCCGAGCGCGATCGCCCGCAGCGCCAGTAGAAACCCAGCTTGCTCCCTCTCTTATACTGCATCTCTTTCGCCTCGTCTTTGCTGCGCCCTTTTCCTGTTGAATTTGTCGCGGGTTGTCATCTCGATCGGAGAACACAGAAACGCCGCTCGGTCTCCGGGCGGCGTTTCTTCTGTCCCATGCGGAGAGTGGGAGCGGTTATTGTTGTTAACAGGCGATTTCACTCAGAACCCAGCATTGTGAGTGTAATCGGGATATTACTACAGTAATCGACTCACGGCGGGTGAATGGCGACGTTTTGTGCCTGCGGGAGCCGCTTTTTATTACACTGGTCTGGCGGGACGTAGCCAAATGGAGCAGAACGACATCCTTCCTGAGAGAATCCGCCGGCTGGCTATTGCCACGGGTATTGCATCTGCGCTTGCATTGTTTCCCATCCTTTTCCTTTTGTATCCAGCTCTCCTGATTGTGGGCGGCGTCATTCAGCCTCGCTACCCAATCGCGGGAAAATGGTTCGTGTGGGCTGGCACAGCTAATCTGGGTGTAGTAGTTGCCATGTATGACGCAATGATGTCTTCGCATCCGTGGCGTCAGCCCAAGTCTCCCGCATATATGGTGCTGACGTTTTGGGCCACGACCATGCTCCTCATATGGTGCGCTGCGGAACTCATTGTCGATGGCCTAAGGAGAATTTGGGCTCGTCGTTCTATGCCGCCTAGAGCGCCGCGCCCCGCGAGCCTTGGCGCATGGATTCTTGCCGTGGTTCTCACTCTTTTCGTAGCTTGGGATGCTAAAGGTTGGGCGCTCGCCCAACCAAGTCGGTATCGCCGCTCTGATATTTTCTACACACTTGGGATGGCGATGGTGCAGGCAGTACTTGTTGTGGCGTTCGACATTTCCCTGATTAGGAGAGTTCTCAGACTGAGGAGTGCCTCGCGGGCGGACTTCTGAGAGTAGGAATTGATTCTTGTCGTACCCAGGCGTTTACACGCAATCACTGCTGTCCGGTTAAGTAACAAGGTGCTGGCTGCAAGTAATAGCTGCGCAACAAGTTGAAGTCATTTCTGGCTTGCCGCGATTTGAATGCGAGGAGAGCAGACAATGGCTCATGAATCAGGGGCGCAT
>DATFZT010000128.1:0-9621 GCA_035314185.1 Terriglobales bacterium | reverse complement strand
GTGATGCATGCTCGGATCCAGATAAGCGAAACTGCCCGCCGCGAAGCTCATCATTTTGGTGGCGTCGAATTGATCGCCCATTCCAACTTTCAATGTGCCGGAGAGCACCGTCACGTTCTCCCGGTTGGGATGGGTGTGGGGCGCGACCTTGTAACCATCTGGCATCTTGAGACGAATCGTGAAATCGCCGGAAGTAGCCATGGGATCGCCTTCCAACACGGCCAGCTGCGCGCCGGGCGGCAGGAAAGCAGGCGCAGGCCCGTACTTGACCTGATCGGGAGTGAAAGCATTCTGCGCGGGCGTCGACTGCGCTGCAAAGAGCACAGCCACGGTGAGACCAAGAGCGAGAGAAGAGAGTTTCATGGAAACACCTCCTGATTGACGGCCAGCATGATAGCAGGATTTTCGGCTAATGCCATCTGCCTAAGCGGGGTGAGAGAAACGGCTAGGAACTTTCTTCGGCGTACTCGGAGGACGTGCCAGACGGTGCGTGGGGGTGCAATCGGGAGTGCAAACGCGAGTGCAATCGAACGATCAGCAATCCCACCAGAACCGCGCTGACCAGCATGACAACTCTAACGTAGAGGCCGGCGTGAAACGCCTGGTCACCGGCGGCGGTTCGGACCAGGCCCGAAGTGGCGCTCACGGTGCAGAATCCGAAATAGAATTTTTCCATCCATCCGCGGGAAATAATGAGCAGCCACAGAAGAATAGAGGAAACGATGGTGAAGATTCCGCAGAGAATCCACGTGCCCCGGGACACGGTGGACGTCACCCAGATGCCAGCGGCGGGATTGGCGGCCATCATCTGCCGCACCGCAATCAGCAGGAACACGACCGAGTGCACCAGCGCGACGACGGCGCGTTTGCGGTTGGTGAGAATGGAAAATCCGTCCATAGATGAGCCCAATGTACCGGAAGTGTCGGACATCAGGCTGTGATCCAGATCACGCGAATCGTAAGCTCTGCTGGGTCGGTGGTTTGTGTCGCAGCGGCAAAAGGCAGCGAACAGAGGTCTGCCAGGCTGTACCGGAACCCCGAGTGACGCCGAGAGAGGAGTCAAAGGAACTGTCCATTCCACACGAACGACACGTACCTGTCGTAACACTAAGGACGCGCTTGTTTTCTTTGACAGGGAGTCGGTGGTTGGGGAAAATTACAAATATCCGTGCGTGTCCGGGAAAACATCATCCACAACTTTGAAAGAGAAAAACTCTGAGAGGAAAAATTATGAAAAAAGCGATTGCAGTTGCCGTTGCCACTGGGTGTCTGTCATTCGTTGCCGGGATCGCGGTTGCCGATCGCGTTCATGACTGGCACGATCTCGACGCGGTCCACAACCACGTGGTAGAAGCCATCCATGAGTTGGACCACGCCCGCGCCGCTAACCACTATGATATGCAAGGGCATGGTGCGAAGGCGGAAGAGCACCTGCACATGGCCGAGCACGAGCTGCACGAAGCGATTGAGACGATCCGGGCAGAGCGCTAGAGCGATCAGTTGTCAGGTATCAGAAATCGGCCATCACGCCGTCAGGCAGGACAAACTACTGACGGCGGATGGCTTTTTTTTGTTTCAGGGCAGTAGCGGCTCAGTTTCGATTTGTTTTGAAGGGGCACGACTTCAGAGCCTGCGGAAAAACTCACGAATGCGCGGATCACCGTGGAAGAGCGGCCCTTCAGGGCCGCGTAAGTCCCGTGAAATCAGCGCGGGCTTTAGCCCTGGTGGTCGCCCTCTCTCGACCGATTGCGTTTTTCCGCAGCCTCTTCAGTCGTGCCGTAAACGCCGCGTAATCCGTAGCGGCTTTTAGCCACTGGGGGGATGCGTCTTCCAAACTGAGCCGCTACGTTCAGCGCAGACCTGGTCAACCTACGTTTCGAGCTGATCAGGCTTCTACCGAGACCGGCATCTGCGCCAGCAGAGTGCTCGACTGGGTTCCGCCACCGAGGGCGAACTGTTGCAGTTCCTGCTGCAGGGTAGCGTAGGCCTGTTGAGCGCCGGCGAGGTTGCTGGACGTCAGGCTCTGGCCAACCTGGTTGAGATCCTGGAGCAGAGAATTCTGGCTGCTTGAGTCCGAGCTGCCCCCTCCACCGCCGAAATGGTCGCGATGATGGAAGTGGCTCACCGGAAGTTTGGCCTCGCTCAGGAGACTCTGTTGGGCGGTGGAGAAATCCTTCTGTGCGGCGGATAGGTTGCCAGACTGGAGATCGCTGGCGAGCTGGTTAAAGGACTGTGCGACGGGGATGGCCGTGGAGGTGGTGGAGGTTGAAGCAGAAGTCGTCGCGGACTGCTGGAATGCCTTCTGCAAGGTGGCGAAATCGGACTGTGCGGCGGAGAGATTGCCAGACTTAAGATCCTGGCTGAGCTTCTGCATGTCCTGTTGGTACGGAGAGCTGACGGAGCTGAGCTGGTTCTGAAGGAAGCTGCTGCTTAGAATCCCGGAGACGGACATTGATACACCTCGATGTAAAAGTTGAAGAAGCGTTCGGCGGAGGAAGCGCTGGCGGAAGACTAGTCTAGCGAACGGCTAATGCTGCTACCGGCGAAGTTCTCCGTGAACCTGGTGGAGTAGAAGCACGCACGACTCCATTCGAGCGAGGGATAGTGCGAAAGAAATGTCGCCGCGTTTTGTGGCGGTTGCGGGCAATGGCGTTCCGCGAGCGAACGCCGGGCGCCTCGAGTGGGCAAAGTATGCAGGTTGGGGCGCAGGCAAGAGTTGCCGCGGGTGTGGGCACGGTCGTGTGGGGACGGGCGCCCCGCCCGTCCAAGCCGTGCGCCAGCACGGCCGCCCGCCACCGCGCCGCGGTCACCACACTAGAAAATCTTGAAACCAAATCCAGAAACAGTACACTTGTCGGCATGGCGAGAAACTTCAAAGATTTGACGGAGCGCGAAATCCTGGCGCTCGCGGTTTCACTGGAAGAAGAAGATGGCCGCGTGTATGCGGATTTCGCCGACGGGCTGCGTGAGACGTATCCGGCGACGGCCAAGCTGTTCGATGACATGGGAGCGGAGGAATCGGAGCACCGGGCGTCGCTGATCGCGACCTATCGGCAGCGCTTCGGCGAACACATTCCGCTGATCCGGCGGCAGGATGTGAAAGGCTTTCTGCAGCGGCGGCCGTTCTGGCTGTCGCGTCCCTTGAAGATTTCCGACGTGCGCAAGCAGGCCGAGCTGATGGAACTGGAGACGCGCCAGTTTTATCAGAAGGCGATCGGGCAGGTGACGGATGCGGGCATCCGCAAGTTGCTGGGCGATCTGGAGGAGATCGAGCGCAAGCACCAAGTGGCCGCGGAAGCGATGTCGGAAAGCATTACGCCGACGGTCAAGAAGACGGAGGAAGAAGCGCAGCGGCGTCTGTTTGTTCTACAGATCGTGCAGCCGGGTCTAGCCGGTCTGATGGATGGATCGGTGTCGACGCTGGCTCCGGTGTTCGCGGCGGCATTTGCCACCAGAAATAGCCATGATGCGTTTCTGGTAGGCCTGGCCGCATCGATCGGAGCGGGAATCTCGATGGCCTTTGCCGAGGCGCTGTCGGATGATGGATCGTTGACCGGGCGCGGGCGTCCAGTCCTGCGCGGCGCAGTGACGGGATTGATGACGGCGGCGGGTGGGATTGGCCACACACTTCCGTTCTTGCTGACGAATTTCCATGCCGCGTTTGTTGCAGCCGTGATTATCGTAGCGATGGAACTGGCGACGATTGCGTGGATTCGGAATCGGTACATGGATACTCCGCTGCTGTCAGCGGCGTTTCAGGTCGTGGTAGGCGGTGTGCTGGTGTTTGCGGTCGGGATTTGGATCGGGAGCTCGTGAGGGACTTACTAGCGGCGAGCGCTCCATTGCACTCGCCGCTCGGTTGTCCCCAGAAGCTAGGTCGGACACTGAACCATGCAGCAGCGTTTCTTTGTTCCAGGCAAGATCGAGACTGTTTTTTCGAATGTGGCCTGGCGCCGATTTCGCCCGTCCTTGTCAGAAAGGGCAGTTCCCAGGATCGTTTTCGTCAATCCGACCCGGCTGGCCTGCTGGAACGAGCCGGAAAGCAATGACCTGTGCCTCGACGTCGCCTTCGTTTCGGACGTTGTGTATGTGGCTACCCCCACGATCGACAAATGTCATCCCCGTTGTGTACACGTGCGGCGTGCAACTGGGATCGTCCCCGTCATAGTGAGTTATCGTTCCGGCGGTGACGATGATTAGAGTAGGACCAGGGTGCGAGTGCCAGCCCGTGGTTCCTCCCGGCTGCCAAACATTGCTCAAGAAATATCCGTCTGACTGTCCTTTAGTCCTTAGCGAGGACAACCAGAGTTTGCGTGTGTCGGAAATGAAGTAGTTACTGACATTGAATTGGGTGAACTGCCCCTTAGCGGTCGTTGTGCTCGTGAACCCTTCCGGTGGTGTCGCCAAGGCACTTCCTGCGATGGCGATGATCGCTCCACCAAGCAAAACCAACCACTCTAACTTTTTTCTCATATCGAATTCCTTTCGTTGGCGTCGCCGTCTGGAAACGCTCGGACACAATCCGACAATCTGGTGGGCGCAGTCAAACGGCAATGCGCCGCGCCGTCGAATGCCGTACTTTGCCGTCCCCGCCAGCGGACGCTACAATCGGGTTCCCGGGCTCGCGACAACCCGCGGAGCAATGAGGAAAGCGCAATGGGCGAAACATCCCCCGGAGGGCAGTCGTCCGACACTCCGCCCTCAGAACGGCTCGATTCCTGGAAGGGAATCGCAGCCCACTTCGACCGCGACGTCACCACGGTCCAGCGCTGGGAGAAGCGCGAGGGGATGCCTGTTCACCGTCATCTGCATGACCGGGCGGGCTCGATTTATGCGTTTACGGCTGAGTTGGACGAATGGGCTCGCAGTCGCAATGTTCGAGTGGCGCAAGAGCAAGAGAATGGCAACGATGTCCCGTCGTCCATCCCCCTTGCATTGCCTCCCCGCTCACCGGTCCCGGCGCCTCGTGCCCAATGGAGAGTTACTCTGCCGCTGGCAGCGGTGACTGCGCTGCTGGCAATTGCTGTCAGCGTCTGGCTTAGGAAGACGGAATACTTCTGGCGAGATCCGATCGCTGGCGCGCGACTCCAAACGGTCACCGAGTTTGAGGGAGTGGAGCAAGCCGCTGCGGTGTCCCGCGACGGACAGTTCGTCGCCTTTCTGTCAGATCGTGACGGACAGATGGACGTTTGGGTCACACAGGTTGCGTCAGGCCAGTTCCATAACTTAACCCGCGGGAGTTTCCCGGGGCTTGCGAATCCATCGCTCCGCTGTCTGGGGTTCTCGCCCGATGGCTCGTTCGTCACGTTTTGGTTTCGCAAGCAAGACGGGTCGAACTCCGAGAACATCAGCGTCTGGGCGGTGCCAACCCTGGGTGGACAGCCAAGGCCATATCTTGAAGGGGTAGCCGAGTTCGACTGGTCCCACGACGGCTCCCGACTCGCGTACCATACGCCCGGCTCCGGAGACCCGCTGTTCGTGTCAAACGGCGGTCGGCGATCGGAGGATCGGCCGATCTTCACTGCGCCTGCCGGACTCCATTGTCACTTTCCGTTGTGGGCGACCGACATGGCATTCATTTACTTCGTCCAGGGTTCCCTCCCGGACAAATTGGACATCTGGCGCATCCGTCCAGCCGGTGGAACTCCTGAGCGGATTACGGCGCACAATGGGCGCGTGATGTATCCGGTTCTGTTAGATCGACGGACGCTGATCTACCTCGCCAGCGATCCTGATGGTTCGGGGCCGTGGCTCTACAGCATGGACGTCGAGCGCCGCATCCCCCACCGTCTGACCTCTGGTCTTGACCGGTACACGTCATTGGCGGCCAGTGCTGACGGTCGCCGTCTGGTTCTCACGCCCGCAAGTCCGAAGCGAACACTCTGGCGCTTGCGAATCGCTGATTCGCCTGCCGAGGTGTCGGCGGCTACTCGAACTTCACTGGCGACGAGCACGGGTTTTTCCCCACGACTGGGCCCAAATTATCTTCTGTATGTTTCTGCGACCGGCACGAGTGCGAGTATCTGGAAGCTCGCCAACGGAGCTGGCACGGAGTTATGGAGTGGTCTGGATGCGCAAGTCGTTGGCGGCCCGGCAATCGCCCCCGATGGACAGAGCATCGCATTCTCAGTCCGTCAACACGGTCAAACGTTCTTATACATGATGCAAGCCGATGGCACGAAAGCCCGGATCGTGACCGATGTACTCGACCTGGAGGGAGCGCCAGCATGGGCACCCGACGGCCGGTCCATCACTTCGGCGGCGAACGATCATGGCGTTCCCCACCTGTTCCGCGTGCCGCTGGACGGTCGCCCGCCCACTGTCTTTGTCGAAGAGTACTCGGTTGATCCCACGTGGTCGCCCGATGGCCGCTTCCTTGTTTACTCGGGACCCGACATCGGCACCACGTTTCCGGTTAAAGCGGTTACAGCCGAGGCCGCAGTCGTTCCCTTGCACGCACTGACCTTAACTCGCGGGGCGCGACACTTGGCCTTCTTGCCTGGAGGGCATGGACTCGTATTCCTGAAGGGAGACATTCGGCATAAGGATTTGTGGCTGATCGACACGGAAACCGGCGCGGAGCGGCAGTTGACCAATCTCCCTCCCGACTTCGATATTCGTGACTTCGACATTTCCCCGGACGGCCGCGAAGTTGTCCTCGAACGAGTGCAGGAACACTCCGAGGTTGTGCTGGTAGATCTCCCTAGACCATAAGCCAATTTCCCAATCGATTGGCTTAACCGGCGATTTCACCAACTGAGAATTGCCAGGGCTAGCCGAGGGCCCGCTCACTCGCAGGCGCCGGAAAAACTCTGCGTCCCCGCCGCCCTCCCCTTGATCTATTTCCTATGGAAGCAACGGTTCATCCTCCGGCGTGGAAGACGGTGCTGGCGTTCGCCATCATTTATTTCGTCTGGGGATCGACCTTTCTGGCCATCCGTGTAGGTGTGCGCGAGGTTCCGCCACTGGTTTTTGCCAGCATGCGTTTCTTCACTGCTGGAATCATGCTCTTCGGGTGGCTGCGTCTGCGAGGCACTCCGTCGCCGTCTCGCCGCGAGTGGGCTTCCGTTTCGCTTCTTGCGATCTGCATCTTTGTGCTCGATTACGGCCTGGTGTTCTGGGCCGAACAACGCGTGCCTTCCGGAATCACCGCGGTCATGCTGGCGACCATCCCGGTTTTCATGGCGCTTTCCGAAATCATTTTTCTGCGCACCCAGCGGCTTACCGTTAGGCTGGCGCTGGCTCTTCTAATAGGCATCGGAGGCGTCGCGGTTCTGGTGAGCCGATCATTGAGCCTGAACCTCGGCGAAGCGCCCATTGATCGCGCCGGCGCGATTGCGCTGGTGGTGGCGGCGATCTGTTGGTCGATTGGCTCGGCTCTCACTCGCAAGCTGACACTGCCCGCGTCGAAAGCCATGAGCTCCGGGGCGCAGATGCTCGCGGGCGGAATCATGCTCGCGCTGACGGCGGCAATTTTTGGCGAGTTCTGCGGATTTCATATTCAAGCCGTCTCTCGCGGCGCGTGGTTCGCGCTTGCCTACTTGATCGTCGCCGGTTCCATCGTAGCTTTCACCGCCTACGTTTGGCTCATCCATCATCAATCGCCCACAAAGGTTGGCACCTACGCCTACGTCAACCCGGTCGTCGCGGTGACGGTTGGATATTTCCTTGGAGGCGAGACCGTCGGTCCAAGAACCTTGCTGGGAACCCTGCTGGTGTTGGTCAGCGTGGTTGTGATCACTACTACACGCGCGAAGAAGCCCGCCGCTGCGCCCCTTATGAAACCAGTGCAAGAACTTGCGGAAGAGTAACCCGCTCTAAACGGTTGAAGAGGCCGATCGCAGTCGGTGACGACGGCGGTCATTTTCTCGGCGTCAGAATGCGCTCGATTTGCCCGAGATGGTTGATGTCGTGTCCGGCGACCATGCGAACGATGTGCTCGATGGATTCCTGGCCGCGTTCGGCATGCTGGCCGTAGTGCTTCCACTGCTCGGGAGAAAGCGATTTGAGCAGCGCGAGATTGGCCGCACGTACCACGCGGTGCAGTTCGACGGATTTGCGCGGATCCCGTTTTTCGTAGTGTCCGGCAATCACCCAGGCGTTCTGATCGTAGGCTTGGACGGGCGTTCCGGGGGCTCCCAGAACGGAGCGCATGCGCCAGCCGATTACGATTTCGACGTCGGCGAGATGGGCGACAATTTCGGCGACCGACCATTTATCGGGCGCGGGTCGCTTGCGGAGTCTGGCAGTTGGAACGCCCTTGATGAGGCGAGCTATTTTTTTGTTAGTGGCGGATTGGACTTTGATCGGGTCTTGTCCCTGGGCGTTGGCCAGGATGCGTTGTGTGTATTGTTGAGCCGTTTCGGACACTGGGAATCTCCCTCCACTCTTGTGCAGCCCTCAGGTTTTCCTCTTCATTAATTAATATACCCAAGGTCGTCCCCTGTGTACCCCTGTGCCCCCTGTGGTCAGGATTTATGCCGCGAAATCCACAGGACCCGCGCGATGGCAGGGATCCAAACATGTCGATGACCACTGGTCAATGGGAAGAAAGACTCTAAGTGGAAAACCTAACAAAACCCCAGTAAAAAACGATTGAATAATAGTTTCAGAGTACTGTATCTTAGTTTGACTAATAGTCAAAATAAGTAATGGGAGTTGGGCCATGGAAGGTATTACCAGTAGTCTAGCGAAACCGACGCAGATGAGGCGGGATGGCAAGCCGCGTCCGCGGTCGGAAGCGAAGCGGGCGCGAATTGTGGAGGTGGCAATCAGGCATTTTGCCGAGCGCGGCTATAGCGGGGCTCGGGTGGAAGATATTGCAGAGCAGTTAGGCATCGCGAAAGGATCGGTGTTTCAGCACTTTAAAAGCAAGGACGGATTGTTCTTCGAAGCATACAAGAAGGCGGTGCAGTCGTTTCCGAAATACATGCAGGCTCCAGCGGAGGCGCAGGAGCGCGGATTCTTTGAAGTGCTGCGCTACTGGCTGGGGCGCACCGAGAATATGGTGCGGGATAACTGGGCGTCGTACCGAATTTATCTGATAGGTAATTACGGGGCGGATCTGGCGCTGCGGCGCGAGATCAACCGGTTTCTGGTGGCCGAAGATCCTTATGGATGGCGCGACTTTGTGAACTTCGGAGTCAAGCGGGGAGAGTTGCGGTCGGACCTGGATGTCGACCTGATCGGGTCGATCATGGAATGGACCATGGACCGGTTTCAGGATGCGCTGTTGACCGAGGAGTTGGATCCGGGGCTATTCCGGAAGACGGGACCGGTCCCAGAGGAGAAAGAAGCGCGCATCGAGCAGTTTGTCGAACTGTTGCGGCGGGCGATTGGCTCGGAGAAAGCGCAGGTAACGGGAAAGAAACAATAACAATGAAGAAGAGGAATGGGATGACGGTGGAGCAGATCGTTGCGAGTTATGACGAGTCGGCGCCGTTGACCGAAGCGTCGACCATTCCGGCGCCATGGTATGTAGACGCGCGGATCGCGGAACTGGAACGGCAGACGGTTTTCTCGCGGACATGGCAGGTGATGGGGCGAGTGGACCAGGTGGAAAAGCCTGGACAGTTTGTGACCGCAACCGTCGCCGGAGAGCCGCTGGTGGCGGTGCGCGGG